>JBDUAS010000006.1:0-83183 GCA_040004535.1 Deltaproteobacteria bacterium | reverse complement strand
TGTACGACAGGATCGTGTTCTTCGCGAGCCGGCCGAACCGATCGCGCACGGCGACGGCGAACAGGTTGTCGGTCGCCGCGTAGCGAATCGACACCGGGCGCGGCGAGCGCGTCTTCACGCGCTCGTGGGGATCGACCTCGGCGAAGATCTGCTTGCCGTCGGCGTCGATCGGCGCGTCGTAGAGCGCGTTCATCAGCAGCTCTTCGCACACCGATCCGATCGCGGTGCGGACCTGGCGGCGCATCTTGTTCTTCTCGGCGAACTCGAGCACCGTTTCGATCGCCTTGCCGCGGCCCTCGAAGTCGCGGATCCGCGCGTACTGCACGGGCGTTCCCTCGGGCAGATACTTCTCGATCCCGAAGATGTCACCGGTCAGCAGCTTCTGCGCGGTGACGAACACGCCGTGATCGAGCTCGTCGCCTACGACGACGTGGTTGACGCGGTCGTCGCGCAGGTAGCTCGTGAGATTCGACAGCGATGCCTGAGGCGCGACGATCGTGACGTGTGCGCGGTCGCGGAGCTTCGCGATCAGCGGCGAGATCTGGCCGGTGTCCCCACCGGAGGTCGCGTAGAACACGTAGCGATGCGGAATGACGTCGGTCGCGATCGCGGATGGACTGCGAACGGCATCGACCTCCGCGCCCGCGCGTTCGAGCGTAGCGACGATGCGCCGTAGTTGGTCGAGGTCGGAGGAGATCGCGAGAACGCGCTTCGACAAAGTTCCCCGTGCGTGGCCAAGACAACGACCAGCTTGCGAAGCATATCACCCCTTGTGGCACCCACGGAATGCGCCGACCCGCCCGTTTGGCGGGGAATCCCTGATCGCCCGGTCGGGCCGCCTCTAATCCGTGGTTACAGCTCGGGTGCGGTCTTCGGACCGTTGTCGCGCTTCTTGCGGTTGTCGCGCTCCGCCTGCTTGGACCGCTCGACCGACTGGATGCCGTAGTCCTCGACCTCGAGCGAGCATTGCGGTCCCTCGGAGTTCGTGCCGTTACAGTCGACGACGATGTTGGGCCCGTTATTGCCGACGTCCTTGTTCCACCACAACATCCGGCCGCCGCCGACCTTGTCGGAGCTCGGAACTTCGTCGGCCTCGGTCGCCGGGCCGTACTTCGCGAACAACGCCTTGCCGAGCGTCGAGTCCTCCGCCAGCGGCTGGCGAGGGCCAAACTCGAGTCGGATGTCGTACACCAACGCCTCGTCGGTCTCGGTCGTCGCGCACGTCATGTAGTCGAGCTGGGTCTTCGCGCCGTCGAGCTCGAACCACTGGCCGAACGCGTCTTCCTCGAGCTCGCAGCGACCTTTGTCGCAGCGCTTGTCCATGAGCTTGTAGCAGCGCGAGTTCGCGCGCTTCCCGCACTTGAACCCCTTCTTCACGAGGTCCTTGCGCGACATCCCGAGCTCGATGCCACGGACGTCGTACTTCTTCCACGTCTCGGGCCCGCTCGTCGCGGTCGCGGCGAATGGTTCGGCGTGAGCAGTCGCGCCGAATGCGGCGCAGGCGAGAGCGAGAGCGAGTAACTTCATCGGGGTCTCCTTCACAGCTGCGGCGTGGGTCGTGCGACCTGGCGCTTGCGCTTGTCATCGAGCTCCGTCTGCTTCGAGCGCTCGACATCGAGCAGGCCGCCGTCGTTGAGATAGAGCGTGCATTGCGGCTCGTCGGTGGTGGAGTTGCAGTCGACGATGATGTTCGGCGCGTTGCTGCCGACCTTCTCGTTCCACCACAGCATCCGGCCGCCGCCGACCTTGTCCTCCTTCGGCGCCTCGTCGACCGTCGATGGCGGCCCGTACTTCGCGATCAACGCCTTGCCGAGCGTCGAGTCTGCGTCGGCGACCTGCCGCGGTCCGAACTTCAAGCGACAGTCGTAGACGAGCGCGCTATCGGTCTCCGTCGTCGCGCACGACATGTAATCGAGCTGGGTCTTCGCACCGTTGAGCTCGAACCACTGGCCGAACGCGTCTTCCTCGAGCTCGCAGCGCCCGGTGTCGCAGCGCTTGTCCATGATCTTGTAGCAGCGCGAATTGGCGCGCTTGCCGCACTTGAAGCCGCTCGCGGCGAGCGCCGTGCGCGGCTGGCCGAGCTGGACACCGCGCACGTCGTACTTCTTCCACGTCTCGGGGCTGCTCGTCGCGGTGTTCGCGGCGGGCCCCGACGAGCCGCCGAGGAGGCCTCCACCTCCTCCGCCGCCACCTGACGATGACGATGGAGACGTCGACCCACCCGTGAAGCTAAAGCTCTTGGTGCAGGCGGCGAGCGCCACCAGGACGAGGACGTATTTGAGCGTCATGCCCCCGTACGTGCGAACGCGGTCCGGCGTTTTGCACGCGATGTGAAAGTTTCGCGCAACCGCGCGATTCGGCTACGTCGCTGTGATGCCGAGGACGTGACCGATCGCGAACGTGAGAGCCATCGCGATGCCGCCGCCGATCGTCACGCGCGCGGCCGCTCGGACCATCGGCGCGTCGCCGAGGTATGCCCCGAACGCGCCGGACGCGGCGAGCGCGACCAGCGACGCGGCCGGAATGACGTAGACCGCGAGGTCGCGCGGCGATGCGAGCAGCGCGAGGATCGGGACGAGCGCGAACGTCGCGAAGCTGACCGCGGAGATCCACGCGGCCTGGACCGGGCGTGCGCGAGTCGCGGGCTCGATGCCGAGCTCGTCGCGGAGATGCGCCGCGAGCTCGTCGTGTGCGGTCAGCTGCTTCGCGACCTCGAGCGCGAGCTCCTGATCGAGCCCGCGCTTGTGATAGATGCCGGCGAGCTCCTTGAGCTCCGCTTGCGGCGAGCTGCGCAGCTCTGCCGACTCCTTCGCGATATCGGCGGCCTCGGCATCGTGTTGCGAGCTGACCGAGACGAACTCGCCGACCGCCATCGACATCGCGCCCGCGGTCAGCCCCGCAACCCCCGCGACGAGTACGCCGCGCGGTGTGGCGTGGGCTGCCGCGACGCCGATCATCAGCGATGACGTCGACACGATCGCGTCGTTGGAGCCGAGCACCGCCGCACGTAGCCACCCGCCCCGGCCAGACCGATGGCGCTCCCGATGGCGTGACACGCACGGAGCGTACAACGCACGCGTGACGTGTACGCACGAAATGTCCGCCCAGAACCGGCGTCAACGGCGACCAAGTTGGTGCGACGAGTGCATCGAAGGCCCGCATGACAAACCCGAGCTGGTGGAACAACAAGCACGAAGGCACCTGGGACCGCGTGAAGGCCGCGATGCGCGCGGACTGGGAGCAGACCAAGAACGATCTCTCCAAGAAGCACGGCGAGGAGCTGCACCAGAACGCGAAGGACACCGTGAAGCAGATGGCGGGCAAGGAACCGGCTCCCGCAAAGCCGAACGACTGGAACGACATCGAGCCGGGCTATCGGTTCGGCGCCGGCGCACGCGAGCAATACGGAGCCGAGCACACCGCGTGGGACTCGAAGCTCGAGACCAAGCTGTCGAAGGACTGGGACAGCCTCGAGACCGGCCACGCGTGGGACCACGTGAAGGGCGCCGTGCGCCGCGCGTGGGACTCGGTCAAGCACTAGCGCACGTACTGGCGGCGATGATCGCGCACGCCCGTGAACGCGAAGCCGCGTGACGGGCCGCCGTCGCTCGGCGGCTTCGTCAGCGCCATGATCTTTTCATAGTCCGCGATCGTGATCTGCTCGCGCCGGGCGAGCACGCCCGCAAGATCGAGCGCCGCGATCCGCTCGGTCACCCGCGGGCCGACGACGCCGGAGAAGAACTCGCTCGTGCAGCCGCTGCCGTACGAGAACAAGCCGATGCGTTCGCCGGTGAGCGCGCGGTCGTGCCCGCATTCGTGATCGAGCAAGCCCGCGAGCGCGAGATACAGCGAGCCAGTGTAGATGTTGCCGACCCGCGAGCACGCGCCGAGAGACGGCGCGACCTGGGTCTCGAACGCGCGTGCAGCGGCGAGCTCTTCGGCGGCGGCGTCCCACGTCGCGAACGGATCGCCGGCTTGTCGATCGTCGAGATCGCAGCGCCAGATCTGGGCGTGCGCCTTCTTCGCCATCTTGCAGAACGGCACGTGGTAGCAGATCCGCGCGAGCTGCTCGCTCGTCAGCCCCGAGCGCTCCTTCCAGCCGCGATACGCGCCGGCGAGTGCGTCGAGATAGCACTGCACGGAGTAGTGCCCGTCGACCTCGGCGACGCGGTGACCGAGTGGGCGCCAGAAGTCATGGACGTGCGTCGACGACGCACCCGAGACACCGACATCGATCGCGAGCATCGCCGGATCCTCCGCGACGATCATCGCGACCGCACCCGCACCTTGGGTCGGCTCGCCCGCGGTGCCGATGCCGTAGCGCGCGATGTCGGCGCAGATCACGAGTGCGCACCGGCCGGCGGCGGCGCCCGATGCGATCCACTCGACCGCAGCCGCCAACCCTGCGGTGCCGCCATAACAGGCGTGCTGGGTATCGTAGACGCGCATCGCGCGGGGCAGCTCGAGGAGCCCGTGGACGAACGACGCGACGGGCTTGCTGTGATCGACGCCGGTCTCGGTGCCGACGACGAGGAGGCCGAGCTGCTTGGGATCGAGCCGCGCCGCGGCGATCGCCCTCCGGCCGGCCTCCGCTGCAAGCGAGACGGTGTCCTCGGATGGATCGGCGATCGCCATCTCGATCGCGCCGAGGCCCAGCGTGTACTTCGCGGGCGCGACACCACGAGCGTCGGCGAGATCGGCGAGCGAGATGAACCGGCGCGGGATCGCGACGCCGATCGCGTCGATGCCTACGGCATCAGGCCGTGGAAGTACAAGTCGCCGATGCCGTCCGCTAGCTGCTGCGGGCTCAGCGCTCCGTCGGATCGGTACCACTTGTACGTCCACAGCACGCTGCCCAGAAAGCTGAACGCCGCGAGGGTCGCGTCGACCTTGCGGATCTGGCCCTTCGCGATCGCCTCCTCGATCGTGCGCTCGAGGAACTGGACGTACTGCTTCTTGCGCGCGTTGATCTCGTGCTTCGCATCGCCGGTCAGCGTCGAGTGCTCGTGCAGGATGATCGTGACTTCCTTCGTCGAGTCGTGCGTGACGAGCTGGACGTTGTTCGCCAGCGTCGCCTTCAGGCGCGCGAGCGGATCCGAGATGTCCTTCACCGGCTGGAGCACCCGCTCCTCGAACAGATCCATGCCATAGTGCATGATCGCGAGCAGCATCGCTTCCTTGGTCGCGATGTGATGGTAGAGGCCCGCCTTGGTCATCGAGCAGGCATCGGCGATGTCCTGCATGCTCG
Organism: Deltaproteobacteria bacterium; assembly: GCA_040004535.1. GTDB lineage: Bacteria > Myxococcota_A > Polyangia > Haliangiales > Haliangiaceae > JABFXX01. The sequence continues at coordinate 77,935 of JBDUAS010000006.1, read as the reverse complement.
TTCCATCGAAGCCCGTCAGGTAGATCAGGCGCGCTGCCTGCTGGAGGATCGACCGCAGCTTTTCGCTGGAGGTCCACGAATTCACCGACGATTTCTAACACGAGCTCGGGCATGATCGTTACCTACCGACCGTTCGGTAGGTAGTCTCGAATACATGACGCCGTGTGTCAAGCGGCGAGCCTCGCGCCGAGCTCAGTACTGATACATCGCCGACAAGTACGCGCGGAACCCTTCGTACGGGTTCGGCATGTACTCGAGGTGCGGCTCGTAGTCGAAGAACGGATCGGGCTGATACTGGTGCGCCCAGAACGCGTTGTAGACGGTCGCCTTGAACGCGAGCTTCGGCGTCGGCGTGTACTGCATACCGAACGTCATCTCCGCGATCGGCGGCAACCGGTCGAGCACGAGGTCGGTCGGGTTGACGTTGATGCTGTCCGACGAGCCGGGCATCAGGCCGCGATACTCGATCAGGCGGTTCGGATCCTCGGAGGCGCCCGCGACCTTGAGGTTCGTCGTCGCGGTCAGCTTGTTCGTGACGAGGTTCCACACGGTCGCGAGGTTGAACCAGTTGTTCGGCATCGAGATCAGAGCACCCTTATCGCTGGTGACGCCGACGAGGTACGTATAGCCGAGCTCGATCCGGTGGCCGCCCTGGATGTAGAGCTTCGCGAGGAACTCGGCCGAGGTCAGCGCGCGATCGGCGGTGTTCGCATAGCTACCCGACTGGACCTGGATCAGGTTCTGGAGGCGCGTGTAGCTGCCGTCGATACGAAACGAGAGCTCGCGGATGCGGCGGTCGCCTTTGAAGATACGAGCGTTGATCTCGGCCTGCGCCGCTTTCGACCGCTCGACCTGGAGGGTGCCGGTACCGTTGATCTGGACGCCTTCACCGTTCGCGAGCAGGTTGTTTAACACCGGCGGCCGAAAGCCTTCGGCGTAGTTGAGCTTCATGTGCCAGTTCGGGATGAAGTTCCACACCACGGTGCCGGCGAGCGTCGTCGTCGCGTCGTAACCGATCGAGCCGAGCGCCGTCGGCGCGAGCTGGATACGAGCGCCGACGTCGAGGATCAGCTTCTTGTTCGGGCGCAGTTGCGGATCGATATACGCGCCGAGCACGGTGCGATCGCCCGGGTACGCGAACGTCAATGGACAGTTCGGCAACGGGACCAAGCCCATCGACACGGGATCGTAAATTCGCGGGCAGGTCAGCGGCAGCACGTTGTCGTTGTACGGGCCAGGAAGCACCGAGGTCTCGACCGACGGCTTCCACTCGTGGAACGCCTCACCGCCGTAGAGCACGCGGAGCTCTTTGGTCAGCTCGACGTCGCCGTCGACCGCAGCACCCGCGCGATACGCGATGATGGTCGAGTCGAACGACAGGCCACCGGCGATCGCCGTCGACGGCGTCAGCACCTGCAGCGGCATGAAGCCGCGGATGAACTGTTGCGCGTACGCGTGGGCCGTGACGCTCGCCTTGTCGTGAGCGAACCGAGAGTGGTACTCGAGCACCGCGTAGCGATCGAACTGATCGGAGCGGTTGAGCTGCGACACGTTCATCGGATCGAACGGGTTCGGCTGATCGATCGACGGGTTGCCCGACAAGCCGAACGGCTTGTACATCTTGCCGAACGGGATCGAGACGCGAAGCTGGAGCTTGTCGTACGTGATCTTGCCGCTGAGATCGACGTAGAGCGACTGCGCCTGGTCGGTCGTGACGAGCGGACCGTAGGTGTTCGCCGAGTTCGGCTGCGGCAGCGCGTCGTGGAAGTACAGGATCGGCGCGTCGAAGATCGCGCCCTGGTAAGTTTCCACGCTCGCGTGGCCGAAGAACTTCCACTTGCCGTCGACGTGGCCCGCCATCGCATATGCGCGCGCCATGTTCTTGTCGCCGGGCCCACCGCCGACCTGCCCGCCCATCTCGACGCCGTCGATGTCCTCGGCGTCCTTCGTGATCACGTTCAAGATACCGAGCAAGGAGTTCGAGCCCCACAGCACGCCGCCCGGGCCCGTGATCATCTCGACGCGCTTCACCATCTCCATCGGCACGCCGCGGTTGATGCTGGGCAAGTTGACCTGAGGATCGAACATCGAGAGGCTGTCCTGCAGGTACTGGACGGCTTGAACCTGACCGCGCACGAGTGGCTGCTGGAAGGTCCCGTAGTAGACCGAGCTGCGATACCAACCGGGGACCGTGTCGACGAGATCCTCGAGCGTCTGGAACTGGCGATCCTTGATCTCGTCACCGGTGACGACCGTGACGATCGCGGGCGCCTCCTGGACCGTCGTCACGCCCTTCGCAGCGGACTGCACGATGTTCGCGAGATCCAGGGCTTCGTCGCTCTGCGCCTGCGTCTGATCGGTATCGCCGATGATGACGACGGGGACCTCGATATCGGACACGCCCTGTGCGCGTGCCGATGCGGCGAGCGGCCCCGCGAGCAGCAGCGAAGCGAAGAGGAGCTTGGTCACGGACTACCTCCCTGCTGCGCCTTGATCAGGTCGATGCGATCGTTGACGGCGTCGGTCGCGGCGGCCGCGCCGAGCGGACGGTCCGAACCGATCGCGACGGACGTGAGCTGAGCCTGCGGCACACCCTGCGCGATCAGGAAGTCCTGGATCTCGTTCGCACGCCGGCCTGCGGTCTGCTTGTCCCTCTTCTTTTGCGCGGCGATCACGTTCGCGTTCGAGGACTTGGTGCCGAGCGGCACGTGAACCTCGACGCGGATCGTGAGCTTGCGCTGCTTGATGATCGCCGCGACCTGGATCAGCAGGGTCTTCGCAGCCGGCGTCAGCTTGCCGTTGCGGTCGAACCCGATCGGCTGCCCTTTGAGGTCGATCCGATCGCCGCGCTCTTCGGGTCCGGTGGTCGCGCGGACGTCCGGACAGCCGTCTTCATCCTCGAAGCCGTTGACGGTCTCCGCGTCGTTCGGACACTTGTCGTTCTTGTCGGGGATGCCGTCGCCGTCGTTGTCTTCGTCCGGACAGCCGTCGTCATCCTGGAAGCCGTCCTTGTCCTCGGGCTCGTTCGGGCACTTGTCGAGTGCGTCGGGGATGCCGTCGTTGTCGTTATCGCGATCCGGACAGCCGTCCTGATCCTGGAAGCCGTCCTTATCCTCGGGGTCGTTCGGACACTGGTCATCCTTGTCCGGGATGCCGTCGCCATCGTTATCGGGGTCCGGGCAGCCGTCCTCGTCTTGATAGCCGTCCTTGTCCTCGGCCTCGTTCGGACATGCGTCGACCGAGTCCGGGATCCCGTCGCCATCCTTGTCGTTGCGGCCGGGCGCCGACGAGCCTTCGGGCTGCGGCGCCCACACGAGGCCAAGGCTCGCGCGGAACTCTTCGGCGCGTGCGCCGAGCTGGCCGGTGCCGCCCATCAGCTGGACCGTGAGATCCGCCGATGCGCGGATCATCAAGCCGGCGTCGGCGAGGATCGTGAAGTCGCCGTGCTTCGCGCTGCCGAAGTAATCCGCGTCTTTGAGGGTCGAGCACTTCGCACCGCTGTACAGCCGGCAATCGCCGTAGTCGAACAGATCGGGCAGTGGGATGAACGCCTGCGCTTCGGCGCCGAGCAGCACGCGCGGCGTGATCTCGAACATGAACCCGACGCCCGCGACGGCTTCGGAGCCGACGTCGAGGAACGCCTTCGCGTTCGCGGCGGTCTGGGTCGGGTCCTGCGTGTCGTAACCCTGGAGCACGCTGCGGTTGCGGATCCGGACCGCACCGTTCGCGACGACGCGGGTCTGATGGATGCGGTCGGGGCGCCATTCGAACGCGAGCTTCGGTTCGTAGACCAGGTTGTGGTCACCGAGCATCATGTTGTCGTCGCCGAACGGCAGGAACACCGAGCCGATCGCGGTCAGCGCCATCTGCGGATCCTGGAAGAGCGAGACCTTGAGGCCGGCGTGGACGTCGAGCGGGCCCGCGAGCTCGTCACCGAGGTACGAGGCCTTGTCGTCGGGGCTCGCCGATGGATCGATGTTCGACAGCGGCCGGAGCGCGATCAGCCCCGTCGACTTCACGGTCATCGGACCGTTCGCGACGTAGCGGCCGCGGGTGCCGTAGCCAGCGCCGACCGCGGTGCGATATGCGGCGACGTCGAAGCCGATCGCGACGCGATTCGTGACGGTCATCCCGAACGTCATGTCGAGCGTGGCGTTGTAATCGAGGATCGAATCCTTGCCGGTGTCGCCGGCGGCGGGGCCGATGCCCGGGACCGCGACATCGAGCGGTGACTTGCCGTAGCCCGCGACGAGCTTGAACACGATGTCGCGCACGGCCATGAGGCGCGCGCCCTCGATGGCAAAGATGCCGTTGCTGTCGTACGACGGCCGAAACAACGCCGCGTCGACGCCGCTGGTCGGATCCGCGTTCGCCACCCCGGCGAACGTGCCCACCACCGCGCCAACTGCTGCGAGAGATTTGAGAGCTATTCGGTGCACGTCTTCCCGAGCTTCGCAACCTTCCGATAGATCTGGATGAACAGGAGGCCGGGCACGTTCGCGGCCGCGTGGTTCTCCCACTGGCAGTTCGTGGTGTCCGTGATGCCGCCGGTGCCCGAGTACGCGAGGCCTTCCCCGACGGTCGCATTCGTGAGCAGGCCGGTGCCGTTCGCCGAGGTCGCGTTGGCGGCCGGGTCGAGGTTCTGACGGGTCATCCCGTCGCTCGCCTTGAAGTAGTAATCGTTCGCCATGTTCACGGTGGTGTTCCTCGTGATCTGGGCGCCGCTCTGGCTCGCGAATGGATCGTTCGTGCACGAGCCGCTCACGTCGCACGCGTGCTGGCGAAACACCGACGCGTAGATGCCGCTCGCGAACGGCGGCCCGCCCGACGCGGTCCAGCTGCCGATCACCGATTGATCGAGGACGAACGCTTCGAACTTCTGCGTCTTCGTGTCAGGCGCGGTCGGTAGTGCGACGCCGGCCGTCACGGTCACACCGGACGGTCCGAGCGGTTGGCCGCGATCGTCGAAGCCGAGCGCGAGGAATGCCGTGCCCGGCGGCGTGATGTCCTCGACGGCATAGCGGCCACAGTCGTCGATCACGACCTTGCCGACCATCTGTGGTGTCGTCATCTGGTCACCCGCGAACTTGATCGCATCGTACGCGACGATCTGGAGCGCGCAGGGGCCGGTCGTCTCGGTGCCGGCGCACACGGCACCGGTCGCGGCACCCTGGAACTTCGTGCCGTCCTCGAAGTTGTAGATCTGGCCGCAGACGGTCTGCTTGCCGGACGACGGGTTCGGGCACGGGATATCCGCGCTGCACCCGGCGGGGCCGCCGGTACCGATGCACGTGGTAACGCCGTCGCTCCCAGTGTCCTCCGTCGTCGTGCCGGGCTGGCAGATCGTGGGCGGGAAGATCGGCACGCACTGGTCGCCGCTGATCATCGTGAACGGACCGCACTTCGCGGTTCCCACTGTCTCGTCGGAAGGAGCACACGCGCCATTGCGTTCGATCGTACCCGTGCCGCACTCGATGCTCTTGCAAGCCGGTGCAGCGGTGGTCGCGAACGCGAGGATCATCAAGGTTGCTACGCGCATATCAGCCCTCCTAGAAGGAGACGTTGTCCTCGCCGAGGTCCGCGAAGATAGCCATGTCGGCAAACAGGGTCGGGTTTGTCGGATCGGTCAGGTGGACATGGGTGACGCCGCGCGTCTCCATCGTGCCTTTGCCGCCGACGAGGATCTGGGTGCCCGGAGCGTTGGCCGCCGCGCCATCCATCTGTTGATAGACCGCGTAGCCGTCGAAGCCCGTGAGCACCTCGTCGATGAAGAACTGCGCGCCGCCGATGGGGGCCATGTTGACCGGATTGAGACCGTCGACGTTGCCGTGGGTGTCGCCGTTGAGCGGCGAGGTCAGGATCCGGTCGGAGCCCTCGTAGTACGTCGGGTTCGCAGCCCAGAACGCCTGGCACATGGTCAGCCGGCGCTTGTTCGAGACCTGGTCGGTGCAAGCGGGCGGAGGAATTCCGTTCGCGTCCGAACAGTCGGTCCCGACGGCCGGATACGTGGCGGTCGACGCGGACGTCACGGCCTTGATCGGTAGGAAGCCGGCGGAGATCAGCTGGCCGCCGATCTTCCGGGCGTTGTCCTCGCGCTGGACCGCGGTCGCGGCGGTGACCTTGTCCTCTTCAGTTGCGTTGGGCGGCGGGTTTGCGATGTCCGGAATCCCGACGTCCATCCCGATCACCTTCGCGTACTGCGAGACGTGGAGACCGGGATGTGGCACGTGCTCGCCGACATCGATGAAGCACGGCGAGTCGAAGTTGACGAGGTCGTGGACCTCGAACTGGTCGAGCTGGAAGATCCGACCGTTCATCGAGTCGCTCTCGAACGCGTAGATCGAATAGTGCGTCCCGTCGGGAGACAAAGGCATCGTCTTCGAGAAGTCGAACTGGATGTTCGATCCCTTAAACCCGTCTACGCACCCCGCGGACAACGCGAGGAGACTGATCGCGATGAGTCCGCGCAAATTCCCCAGTTGCAAATGTTACGTGCGCGCTGCGCCGAAATCTAGCTCTTGGCCAAAAGAGAGCGCGACGAATTGCACTCGCACCGCGGCGTACACGTGGACCAACCGTTCGGTAAGCGTGGCTACCGCGTCGTTTCGAGCTCGACCACGACGTCATTCACGATCCCCGCGAGCGCCTCGATCGTGAGGTGCACGGGTTTGTAACCGAGCTTCGTGATCTCGACGTCGAGCGCGCCCGCCGAGATCCGGCGCGGGGCGAGCGGTGTGCCGCCGTACGACAACTTATTGATGCGCACGGTCGCGCCTGGCACGTTCGTCGCGACCGCGATCGCCGCCGCGTCACCTAGATCGGGCCCTCGGTACGGCATGCGTCCGCCGGACGCACGACACCCGTCGTAGAGTTTCTTAGTCTCCTGCGCCTCGCTGGACGCTGGATTGAGGTGCAGCGCCTCGTGCGCGTTCTCGATGCACTCGTCCCAGCGCTGCTGCGCCTGTGCGACCGCAGCGAGGAAGCGATACGGCCCCGGCAACTTGGGCTCGAGCTTCTTCGCCTTCTCGAGATGACCACGCGCTTCGTCGAGCTTGCCGAGGCGATATGCATCGACGCCCGACTGGAACTCCTTGTTGAACTTCTCGGTCGGCTTCGCGAGCGCGATACCACTGCCAGAGGTAGCGAGGATCACGACAAGCGTCACCAAACGCATCCTCTCGACGGTAGCATCACGCGCCATGGCGCGCTCGATTGCGGAGGTGAAGGCCGCATTGCAGAACGCGTTCGCCCGCAAGGGTGCGGCCGCCGGGGTGGTCGCGGCGGAGGCGGCCAAGATCGTCGAGGAGCATGGGCTCGTAGATGAGACGCCGGCGCTGGTCGCGGCATTCACGAGGCTGAGCGAGCCCGAGCGCGACCCGGGCTGCCGGGGCCGGAGCGCGATCGTGGCCGCATTACACACCTTGGATCACTGGGCACCGGAGGTATTCGAGGCGGGCTTGCGCGTGCTCCAGATCGAGGGCGATCCGCGCTTTCCCGGTAACGACAGCGGCGCGCTGATTCGCGGCGCGTGTGCGCAGGCCCACGCTCACTTCAATCGGCCGAACGCTCTCGACGTCTGCGCGGAGATGCTCGCGGATATCGAGATCGAAGCGCGCGACGACTTGATCGCGTTCTGCCGGCGTGACCCGCGGCGTCGTCAGGCCATCGGCTACCTCGCGCTCGCGCTGTTGCGCGATGACGAGGCGAACGCAGAGCTCGAGCGCGCGATCGAGGAAGGTTCGGTGCAGGACGCGGAGGCGGCGAAGAGCGCGCTCGCGACATTTCGCTAGCGCGCTCGCTCAGAACACGATCGTCGCGCGGGTCGCGAAGATCTTCGCGGCGCGCGTGTGCTCGAGCAGGACCTGGACATCGGGCTGGATCGTCAGCCACCCGAACTGCGCCTGGTACGTCGCCTCGTAGACGGTCTGCTCGCCGAGCGCCGGGTCCGCGGTCTTCGCGTACGCGATGCCCACGCCGATGAAGTCGTGGTCGCGAAACGGCCCCGGGCCGATGCGCAGCCCCGCGTCGATGTATTGCGAGACGAACTGGTTCGGGCTCGTGCCGTAGCGCACGAACCCGGCGAGGTAGCGCTCGAGCTGGTGATCGAGGATCGCGTAGTAGCCGTTGCCGCGCGTGCTGTGATGCCACGCGCCGACCTGGACGAGCTCGCCGATCGCGAACTCGCCGATCACGAGGCTGTTCGGACCGATCGATTGCGGGACGCCGTGATCGTTGTGTTGATCGCCGTCGTAGATCGCGGCGCGCGCGGTGAAGCCGGTGAGCTCGAGTCGCGCCGACACGCCCGGCGTCGCGACGGGATACACGGGCCCTAGCAAGTTGTACGAGAGCTGACTGATGATCCCGAACGTCGCGTCGAGCAACGCGGTCGAGTGCTTCGCGAGGATGAACTCCTGATCGGCGGAGAGCAGGCCGGCGCGGATCGTGGCCTTGCTGATCGGCTGCTCGATCCACGCCTCGAACAACCGGACGTCACTCGGCGCGACGTTCCCGCTGACTCCATAGATGTCGTCGAGCTCGGCCGACAGGCCCTGGCCGTGGATCGCGAACGCCGACGCATGAAACTGGCCGAGCCCCTCGTGGACGAGCTTCTCGAGCTCGAGATCGAGCGTCGCGGCGAGCAGGCCCGCCGCGCGGACCTGGTGGTCCAACCCGGGCGCCGCGAACAGCTCGCCAGCGTAGACCAGCTGGGGGACGACGCCCGCGTCCTTCAGCTTGTCGCGCTCCCCGTCCCAGTCGCCCGTCAGGTTGCCGCGTCGAAAGAATCCCGGCTTCGCCGGCGAGCACGCGCACGGATCCTCTTTGACATCGGCGCGCGCAACCGTGCTCCCGATGCACAGCACCACACACCCGAGGCGCCACACGTTCGCATCTTACGCAGATTCGTCGACGGCGCGCAGCTTGCACCACGCGTGCTCGTGCCTGATTCTCCCGAGATCCCCGAGATTCCGACGCCGCCGGAAAAGGAACCCGAGTCGCCGAAGCCGGAGATCCCGAACCCGAACAAGCGCCCTGATCCCGAAATCCCCGCCGGGCCCGGCGCGCCCGACCCCGAGCGCCCGAAGCCCGAGATCCCGCAACCCAGGCAGCCCAAGCCGACCGATCCGGAACCGCCGCACGAGCCCGAACGGCCGAAGGAAAAACGGCTGAAGCCGAAGAAGCCCCCCAACATCGAGCACGAAGACCGGTTCTGGTAGAGCGCGCGCAGCCCGGCACCGCACCGTCCACCCACGCAGCGCGGCGCGCAACTAGTAGCGATGGTAGCGCGCCGGCCATCCACAACTGGCGCCGCCGCAGCGACGATACCGGCGCGTACTCGCTGTTCGCGGGACGTCTCGATCCGTACGCGAGTGGGCTGGCATTCAAGGCTGGCGCGAGGCGATTCCCGAGCACGAACGATCGTTACCGCGCGACTGCGAACCGCCGGAAGTCTCGGCGCCGCGCACGTGGCTGCTGAACGTCGGTTGGACGAAGGCGCAGGCGATCTCGATGTACGAGACGCCCGTGGCGCGCAAGCTTCGTCGAGTCGATGCGTAATCGAGAACGCTTGCGCTCGTGCCCCAACGCGAACGCGAGCGTGGTGCAAAAGGCCTGTGGACGGTGCCGCGCTGTGGACGGCCGCCGCGCGGCACCGCAACGACCACGCACACCGCGCCGATGCGCGGCTGACCACAGCGCTTGAACAACCGCGCGCGGTTCGCACATGGGTCCAGTTGGCGCGGTTGTTCACACCGCCGTACAGGCCCTGCCACCACCAACCGAGGCCTTCGGCCTTTCCCCTGAGGCGGATCCCCTGCCATCCGCCGTGCACATCCGAGCGTCGAACCCGACCAGCGTCATCGGCCAGCGTCGTCCGCCAGCGTCCGCCTGGCACTACTGCGTGGGGTCGTCGCGGGTGCCGTGGCGGTTGCCGCCGACCGTGTCCCAGATGTTCACGCCGTTGGAATGGTCCTGCGTCGTGTGGATGCCGCTGCCGTTGTGCTTCGAGGTCGGGACGTCGACGGGCTTGCCGGCGAGCGTGACCGAGAAGTCGCGCGGGTCGCCGTTCTCGGTCTGGACCAAGAGGTGGAACTGACCGCCGCGGTCCGAGAAGATCGCGTAGTCGGTCGAGACGATCTTCGCGAACGTCGCGGCGTCGGGGATGTCTTTGCCGTCGACGGCGAGCACGATGTAACGCTCGGCGAGACCGAGGTCCTGGATCGGGCCGTGGTCGAGCCGCGTGATCACGGCGCCATGATCGACCTTCGGGAACCGCCAGCCGAGCTCGGGGACGAGATCGATCGCCGTGGCGCCGAGCGCCGAGGATTCGACCTTCGCGCGCGCCAACCACTTGGTGGCGTCGCCGCGCGGCATGCCGACCTGCGCGAACGCGACGAACTTCTTACCCTCGGGCGTGTCGTACGACTCCCAGTAGCGCGCCCCGACGGGGCCGGCGGAGCGCTTCAGCACGCGCGCGGCGGCGTGACGGCCGTCGTGGACGTCGCGCTTGGCCTGTGCGCTCTGCGGATCGCGCGCGACGGCGGCGAACGCGGCGGCGCGGGCGTCGAGCATGTTCGGCAAGACCCCGCTGATCGAGCGATCCTTCGAGAGCTCGAACGCGATGCCTTCATATGCGGCGTCGCTCGCCTCGTCCTCGGCCTCTTCCTGAGAGGCGACGGGTTGCGAGACGCCGACGCAGGTGACACCGACGTCGCCTTTGCAGTCGATCGAGCCCGGCGCGTCGTTCACGATCCAGCTCGGGCGCGGCGTGATGCTGCGGCCGGTGACGGGACCGAGGCCGAGCGGGCCCGGATCCTTCACGTTCATCTTGCCGTAGGCGACGTACGCGATCGCTCCGAGCACGCCGAGGACGCCGATCGCGAGCGCGAGCGTGCCGTAGCCGACGCCGGGACGCACGGGCTCGGTCTGCGCGCGGTTGAGCTGACCGAGTCCCGTCGACAGCTTCTTGTCGAGCTTGCGCATGCGCAGCTCGGCGAGCTTGTGCAGCAGCTCCTTGTCGAGCTGGGGCGGCGGCAGGCCCGGCAGGATCAGCATCTGCGCTTCGCCCGCCGTCGACTGCATCGTCGCCTTGCAGTTGTTGCAGGGCAATTCCGGCGCGGTCGCGAACTTCAGCACCGCACGGTGCTCGGCGACATCGATCGTGCGCGCGCTTGCCTGACCGCATGCCTTGCACGCGTAGGGCAGCGCGAAGTCGACGACCTGGGTCTTCGTCCCGAGGTCGGCGGCGCCGCACAGCTTCTCGAGGAACACCGGCGCGACGCCGGTCAGGTAGATCATCTCGACGAGCGGCGTGACCGACTGGACGAACGCGCGCCACTCGGCGGCGCCCGCGGGCTCGACGCGCGACACGCCGGCGACGTCGACGATCACCGTGCCTTCGAGGCCCTCCGCGAGCTTCTCCCGCGGGAATGTATTGTCGAGGCCACCTGCGAGGCGCAGATACGTGATCCGGCCGTCGATGATCTTGTCGACCTTGAGCTTCGAGTCGACGGTGCCGACGCGATAGTCGAGCTTCGCCGCGAGGAACGCGACGACCTCGGGCTCGAGCTCGAACTGGCCCTGCGTCAACATGTACGAGAAGTACGTCGAGCCGTCCTCGTCGAAGTACATGCTCTCTTTGCACGACGGGCACGGCCGCTCGGCGAGCTTCATCGACTTGATCGCTTCGAAGTCCTTGCCGACATCGAGCAGCACGCGCTGCTCCGAATCGCAGTAGTCGCAGCGGAACGGCGCGTAGAACGAGTAGACCCGGCCGCTGCCCGCGAAGTTCGCGACCATGTTGAGCTGGTCGACGACCTTCGGCGCCGCCTCGATCAACACGATCGACTTCGCCTGCTTGCTCGCCGACGCCATGAAGTCGACCCACTCGCGAATACCGAACGACGAGATCTTTTTGACGCCGCCGAGATCGAGGATGAGCCATTCGCACTGGACCGTCTTCGCGATCTTCTTGCCGTCGAACGACTCGTCGATCATGCCGACGAACTTCAGACAGGCGATCGGCCCGTCGGCGAATTTCTCGATCGTGAGCTTGGATTCGGGCGCGACCGGCGGCTGCGAGATCCGGTTTTGCGAGGAGCGAGGAGCGGCTTCCATCAAGTACTACTCCAGAAGTGTAGTGACTTAGCCTGCGTGCGTAGCTCGCGCAGGTTCATGTCGAGCTCGAATAGCGCGGTCACTTCCGTGCTTCGTCCGCGCACGACGTCGAAGAATAATCCCGACGTCGAGTTGTGACACACCATCATCCCGAGTCCGGCCCCACCGTGGGATTGATCCTGTTCGCCGCCGGCGAGGCCGCGCGCGAGCCCGTCGACGACGTGGCGGCGCTCGAGCCGACCGAACGGGTCGCGGACCTGGAGGACCAGGTTCGAGCCGTCGCACGCGAGCCGCACGATCGGTCGTTCGTGATCCTGGAGGTGAACGACCGCCTTGCGATCCCTCGCGTACTTTGGTTGTCCCGTGGCGTCGGCGGGCGCGTCGTAGATCGCGTTCATCAGGAGCTCGTGGCCGAGCTCGCCGAACATGTCGACGATCCGCCGCGGCACGCCGAGCGACGCCACGAACTGGCCGATCCGCATCACCGCTTCATCGCGATCGCTCGTCGAGCGGACGTCGAGATCGAGATGCGCGAAGCCCCAGTCGAGGAAACCCGCGAGCGGCGCCGCTGCCGACGACACGAACCGGCGCGCGACCATCAAGACTTCCCACGCGCGCGGCGGCGATTCGAAGTCGCGGCGGCCGAGGACGTGGGCGATCTTCGGCGTCTCGACGAGGTGACGCAACGAGAGCTTCATCGGCTCGGCGGTCCACAGCACGCCGCGCAGCTTTGGATGCAACCTGACCTGTTCGGCGGCGAACGCTCCGTCGAAGGTGTCGCAACACAACACGTCCGCGTCGTCGAGAAGCGGCTGCGCTTGCGCCGGATCTTCGACCGTCGTTGCGGTCGCGCCGACCGACGTGAATAGCCGGGCGACCTTTCGCCCGACGAGCTTGTTGCGCTCCAGGATGACTACCTGCATGCCCCTCATCCACGATAGCACCCTGGCCGCGCCGGCCAAACCTTTGTCGTGAAACGGAATTTTGCGGGAGCCGTAAACCACGTGGGCAAGCTAACGATCGATATCGGTGCCCGTCGGGACGTGAAGTACGAGGTGCGCGAGAAAGCGCGCTACATTTTAGGAAGTGAGGGAGTTTCTTGGCAGCTTCGCTGCGGTTGCGATCTTGTTCGTCTCGACGGTGGCATCGACGGAAGCGCGGGCGGAGACCGACGCTGCGCCGGCAGAGCTGTATCAAACTGTCGCGACGAAGAAGTCGCGTACGGAGCTCTCGCAGTTCCTCGTGAAGCCCGCCGAGAAGGCGGCCAAGGCGCGCGACTGGGCGCACGCGATTCCGCTCTATCAGGCACTCGTCGTCGCACGAGGACCGGGTAGCGCCGAGCAAAAGCGGCTCGCGACCCTGTGGACCCTCGCTGGTCAGAATGCCGAAGCCGCCGAGGCATGGAACGCCTACGCCGCCGCCGTGGCCGATGCGAAAGAGAAGAGCGAGGCCCAGGCCGAGGCGACCCGGCTCGTCAGCGCGCCCGATCCGTTCGCCAAAGATCTCGCGCTCGCGGCGCTCGCGACCGAGGCCAAGACGGCCTTTCTCGCCGGGCGCTCGGCGTTCGGCGCGAAGCAATACGGCGACGCGCTCGTCGATTTTTACATCGGTTACGTGCTCGCGCCCGACCTGCCCGGGTTCTTGCGCGAGCTCGGCTCGACCTACGACAAGCTCGGCGCGACCGACCGCAAGCGCGAGTTCTATCGCCGCTACCTCGTCCAGCGCCCGTTCGGCGCGAACGCCGATATCGTCCGCGACGAGCTCGCGAAGGACAAGGACCAGCTCGGTACGCTGCTCGTCAGCTCGAGCCTGCCGTGCACCGAATTATGGGTGAATCGCGAGAAGATCACGGGCAAGCTACCCGACAAGGGATTGGTCGTAGCTCCCGGTAGTTACAAGGGACTCTGCTTCAATCCCAGGTACGAGATGGCTCTCTTCGAGTACGCGACCGTCGAGCCCGGCAAGCCCGCCGCGATGACGTTCCGGTGGGCCATCATCGTCAACAAGCTCGACCACCCGCTCGGGCGGATCGCCGTCGAGAACCCCAAGGCGGCCGGGACGATGATCGACCTAGGTATCACGTCGCCCGAGGTCGGGGTCGCCGTCCCGTCAGACGGGCGAAAGCTGAAGATGGTTTTGAAGGACGATTCTGGACTTCGTAGCGAGGAACGTCAGGTGCAGCTCGAGCCGGGGCAGCATCTCGTCGTGACGTGGTAAGGTCCGCGCGCCGTGGTCTCGGAGCGACCATCTCAGGAGGGGAAGATGTCGCCTGGCGCGCCGAACGATCCGGTCGCGTTCGGGAAGTACTTCCTATTGGGTTTGATCGCCCGCGGCGGCATGGCCGAGGTCTATCGCGCGCGGGAACAAGCGAACCCGACCAAGCGCCTGCTCGCCGTCAAAGTGATGCGGCCCCAGCTCGCGCGCGAGGCGCGCTTCATCGACATGTTCCACCGCGAGGGCAAGCTCGCGATGATGCTGCGCAACCGCTGCATCGTGGAGACCATGGAGATCGGCCAGAGCGACAACCGCCACTACATCGCGATGGAGTACGTGCCCGGCCGCGACCTCACGCAGGTCCTGCGGCGGTGCCAGGAGACCCAGCAGCGGATTCCGGTTCCGCACGCCGTGTACATCGCCGCGCGCATCGCCGAGGGCCTGCACTTCGCGCATAACCTCGCCGGTCCCGACGGCCGCCCGCTCAACATCGTCAACCGCGACGTGTCGCCGTCGAATGTCCGGCTGTCGTACGACGGTGACGTCAAGCTCCTCGACTTCGGCATCGCGCAGGCACTGATGAAGTTCACGAGCGAGATCGGGATTCTCAAGGGCAAGTTCAGCTACATGTCGCCGGAGCAGATCCGCGGCATGCCGCTCGACGCGCGCACCGACGTGTTCAGTGCCGGCATCATCCTTCACGAGATGCTGACCACCGAGAAGCTGTTCCGCGGCGACACCGAGTTCGCGCTGATGGAAAAAGTGCGCAAGGCCGAGGTGCCGCCACCGTCGGGCTTCAACCGCCGGGTCACGCCCGAGCTCGATGCAATCTCGTTGAAGGCGCTCGCGCGCGATGTCGCCGATCGCTATCAGACCGCGGCGCAGCTCGCCGCCGACCTCGACGCGCTGATCGCCGGCTATCGGTTCGACCCGAAAGAGCTGCGCCAGTTCATGCGCCAGCTGTTCCGCAAGGAGTACGCGAAGGAGCAGGAGGAGATCCTGACCGCGCTCGAGGCGCAGCCCGGGTTCTCGTCGTACGTCCATCGCCAGCCGACCTCCCCGCTCGAGACGCCGACCGAACCGCGTATCGAGGTCTCCGAAGTGGTCGAAGCGAGCGAAGAGATCCTGATCAACCCCGAAGTGGGTGGCGATAAGCCCAAGGGTTTCTGGGGCTCGTTGTTCAAGCGGAAGAAATGACGAGCCGGGCTTGCCCCGGCGATGCAGCGCTGCCGAATGGCAGCGCGAGGTTGTAGACTAGGCGTATGCGCCAGCACGCCAACCTCCAGCTCGCCGCGGTGGGGCACGGCCTCGCCGTGATCGTCGGCCTCGCGGCGTTCATCGCCGGCGTCGTAGCGCTCGTGAAGAGCCTGCCGCCCGTTCTCGGCGCGACGCTGCTCGTGCTCGGCGGCATGCTCCCGGTGGTCGCCCACTTCTCGTGGCGGATGTCGCGCGCGGCGTGGTCCGTCATGATCAGCACACTGTGCGTGTTTGCCGCAGTGACGCTCTTCGGCTCACCCAAGATCGCCGGCGTGTTGCACATCGACCTCGGCATCGCGCTGTTGATCCCGATCGTGCAGGTCGCGGCCGTCATCGTGCTCGCGCAAATTCGCGCTGACTACCGCGAGCAATAGCGCCGCGCGCGGTAGAGTCCGCGCATGAGTAGCGAGAGTTATCACGAGCCGATCGAGCTCCTCTCGGAGCCGACGAAGAACATGCATCGCGCACTCGTCTCGTTGCGCGAAGAGCTCGAGGCCGTCGATTGGTATCAGCAGCGCGCCGAGGCGTGCAGCGATACCGACCTGGCGGCCGTGCTCAAGCACAACAAGAACGAAGAGATCGAGCACGCGATGATGACGCTCGAGTGGATCCGCCGGCACAACCCGGTGTTCGACACCAACTTGAAGACGTACCTGAATTCGTCGGGACCGATCACCGAGGTCGAGAAGGCCGCGGTCGGTGGCGGTGGAGGAGGAGGCGGCGGCGAGAGCTCGACGTCGTCGTCGCTCGGTATCGGTAGCTTGAAAGGAAAGCGCTAATGGATTTGCTCAAGCGCGAGCTCGCTCCGATCACGAGCGAAGCCTGGGACCAGATCGATGACGAGGCAAAACGCGTCCTCGAGCTTCACCTCGCCGGGCGCAAGCTCGTCGATTTCGACGGACCGCATGGCTGGAAGCTCGGCGGCGTCAACACCGGCCGGCTCGAGCACACCACGAAGGGCCCCGTCGCCCACGCGATCCGCGAGGTCAAGCCGCTCGTCGAGCTGCGCGCGCCGATCGTGCTGCCGATCATGGAGCTCGACTACGCCGCTCGCGGCGCGAACGATCTCGATCTCGATCCGGTGATCGATACCGCCGAGCGGGTCGCGCACTCCGAAGACGGTGCGATCTGGCACGGCTTCGCCGACGCTCGGATCCAAGGCATCATTCCCGCGAGCCCGCACAAGCCGATCGATGTCGGCTCGTCGCACGGCTGGTTGCGCGCGATCGCCGAGGCCAAAGAAGTGCTGCGGATCGCCGGCATCAACGGACCGTACGCGCTCGCCGCCGGAATCGAGGCGTACGACGAGTTGATCGCCACCGGCGAGGACGGCTATCCGCTGCAGCGCCGGGTCGAAGAGAACCTCGGCGTCACGCCGATCGTGTGGGCACCTGCCCTGCGTGGCGGCGCGGTGCTGATGTCGATCCGCGGCGGCGACTACCAGCTGACGGTCGGCCAGGATCTATCGATCGGGTTCGCCGGTGCGAGCCGCGACGAGGTCGAGCTCTACATCACGGAGTCGTTCACGTTCCGCGTGCTCGAGGACAAGGCGGCGATCTATCTGCGCCGCGGCTCGATGGCAGCGCCCAAGACCGCGAAGCGCAAGTAGCGCTCTCGCTAAATAGTGCGTCCGACCGCCGACACGGGCACCACCACCAAGGCAGCAGTCGGACGCACGCTGACCGTAAGAGCAGGGTCCGTGCCACGCGCAAGTCGTTGAACGTGCTCGCGGGTCACCGGAATAAATGATCCCGTCGGTAGACAGCCTGCTGTCACGGATCGACAGCTCACTCGGGAGCGCATGCGAGCGGAGCATCCGGAGGGCCCGCGTGACAGCGGCCCGCGATGTGGTCGCTGCCGTGATCGAACGAGCACGCCGCGCCGGCGCTCGCCGCCGCGCAGGCCGCGATCGCCTCGGGGGGCGGCGGCGGTCGATCCGGCGCGCACGCTTGCGGCCCGGTGTGGTCCGGACCGTCCTTGCACGTGCCGGTGAGCTGAGCGAACGAGCACGCGGCACCGAGGGTCGAGTCCTTACAGGCCGCCAGCGCCTCCGGTGGCGGTGGTCCTGGTGGGCCCGGTGGAAGCTGGGCGGCGGAGCCGGTGCCGACGGACTGGGTGGCAGTCGAGGCATCGTCGGTGGTGCACGCGGCGACGAGAGCGAGCGAGAGCGCGAGACGGATCATGTGATCTCCTTTGCGCCTACGACCGGCGAGCCGGCGATCGCGTTAGCGGGGCATCGCGGGCGGCCGCGTCTTGCGCCAACGCTCGAGTGCTTGGACCTGGGCCGCGCGCAGGTGCGGCCGCAGCTCGTCCTCGATCGCGAACAGCACGGCACGCACGCGTGGCTGCGCCTCTCGCGCGATCTGATCGAGCTCGCCGCGGTGCGCGCGCTCGATCTCGTGGAGCGCCGTGATTTGCGCGTCATCGAGCGACAGCTCGTGGATCATCGCGTCGATCGGACCGCCATGCGGCGGCGGCGGCCCCGGCGGATGCCAGCGCATCAAGCCAGCGCCGAACAACGTGCCGGCGGCGAACACGCCGAGGAGGACGAGCCCCGATAACAAACGGACCCAGCTATCGCGCATGGTTGGTCTCCAGTCCGAGCACGTCGGCGGCGGTGACGTCGCTCGTCGCCCAGTCGAGTAAGTCCGGATGCGGAGGCTCGCGCCGTGGCGCGCTCCACCACACCGCGAACGCGCACGCGACGCTGACGAGCAATGCGACGGCGCCACGGCGCAACGCACGCTCGCGCCGGCGATGACCGGCGAGCGCACGACTCGCAACGTTCGCGATCCGCCGGTCCCACGCCTCGGGATCGCGGCTCGGGTCGAGGACGTGTAGATCGATCTCAGGTTCCGGTTCCATAGATGTCCTCCGCTGCGAGCGATGCGCGAAGTGCGCGCCGCGCGCTGAACAGGTGTTGCCGGCAGTTGACCTCCGAGAGGTCGAGCGCGCCGGCGAGCTCGGCGTGACTCCAGCCGTCGAGATCGTGAAGCAGCACGATCTCGCGCTGGATCTGCGGCAGCTCTCCGAGTGCCGCGAGGAGCCGCTCGCGCAAGACGATGTCACCGAGCATCGGCGCAGCCACCGGCTCGCCGACTCGATCGGTCGGATCGCGCAACTTGCGCTTCGCGAGCGCGTGCAACGCTCGGTTGCGCACGATCTGGAGCAGCCAGCCCGAGAACCGCGCTGGATCTCGACAGTCCGCGAGCCGCTCGAGCGCGATCACGAACGCGTCTTGGGCGAGGTCATCGGCATCCGCGGGCCGGCCGAGCACCGCGAGCGCCACGGCGAACGCCGCGCGCAAGTGCCGGCGCACGAGCTGATCGAACGCGCTCGCGTCTCCGCGGCGGGCGCGGGTGACGAGCTCTGCGATCGGCGTGACCAACCCGGAGATGACCGGTCAACCCGCCGCGGCGTTTGCAAAAAAACCGCGGGTTCCGCTCGCGATCAGCATGTCCGTGATTTCCGACGTGATCGTGCTCGGTTCCCCACCGAGCCCGGCCTCGGTCTGGCGGACGACCTCGAGGAAGATCTGGTCGAGCGTCGCGAACGTCGTGGCGGGGGCCGCCCGCCCTCCCATCGCGTCGGCGATCCGCAGCGCGGCGGTCGCGAACGTCGCATCGCTGTCGTCACCGGCGAACGGCACGACGAGGCCCGCGAGCTTGCCGCTGAACCACAGCTTGCGCATCTCGGGCGTAACCGCGGCCGGGTTCGCCGGCTCCAGGATGAAGAAGTCCGGCGGCTCGGCGCCGCGCTGGAGGAGATCAGTCGTGCCGCCGGCGTCGAAGTAGAGGTAGCGCCGCGCGAGGAAGTACATCCACATCACGAGCTTGAAGTTCGCGTAGTGCGCGCCGAACCGCAGCACCGCGGCGCGCGACTCCGCGAGCGAGCCCGTGCCGAGCGTCTGATCGAGGTACGTCTCGAAGAACTTCGCCAGCATCTTGTCGCTGCCGGCGCAGACCTCGCGCGTGCCGATCAACGTGCCCGTCTCCTCGACCGACGCCATGATGTTCGCGGCGGTGAACACCGGCTCGGTCCACGCACCGACGAGCGTGCGCATCAGCATCTGCTGCGCCCAGATCCCGACGCCGAGCGTCGCCTTCGAGAGCGCCGCCGCGTACGCGGGCAGCGGCTGATCGCGGAGGATGAACCACCACGGCAGCGCCGAGCCGAGCTGGCTGATCCGCCAGAGGTCGATCAGCTCGGGGCCATCTTGTAGCTTCCGCGCGTCGACGTAGCCGCCGCGCAACACCGCGAGCGCGTCCGTGATCTCGTCCCAGTGCGCCGAGGTCTGGCGCAGCGCGCCGACGTTCATCGGCTTCTCGTGAAACTGACGGCCACCGTGATACGGGCACTTCTTGTGCTCGATGTCGCCCGGTTTCAAGAACTCCGTCGGCGTGCGGCTCTCGCGCAGCGGCCGACCTTCGTCGTCGCGGTGAAACGGTTCGGTGACCATGCGAACGACGCGTGCGGTCATGGAATCTCCAGGATCTTGTGCAGCTGCAGCGACAACCGCCAGCGCGGCCGCGCCTGCACGAGTGAGAGGGTATGCGCGAGGCTCGTCGCGTAGTCCGCGGACATGCAGGGCTGCGCGAAATAGTGCGTGCTCGCGTAACGCGCTTCGTACGCGGCGAGCGTCGCTTCGCTCACCGTGTCATCGACGACGACCTTGAGCTCGTCGACAGCTTGCTCCACGAGCGCGAGCGAGCCAGTGTGAAATTGCGGCTTCGGCGACACCGTCAACCAATCGACAGGCGCGGCGGGTACGCGCGTCCCATTCGATTCCATGTGCGTGCGAAAGCCGGCGGCGCGCAGCGCATCAGCGAGCTCTCGATCCCATTGCAGCGTCGGCTCACCGCCGGTGACGACGACCATGCGCGCGCCGTGGACGTCGAGCGCGACGAGCTTCGTAACGATCTCTGAGGCGGACAGCTTCACCGCGCCTTCCGCGGCGAAGTCGGTGTCGCACCAGGAACACTGAAGGTTGCACGCCGCGAACCGCAAGAACACGCACGGCCGCCCCGCGTGGGCGCCTTCGCCCTGCAGCGTCGGGCCGAACAGCTCTTTGACCAGGTAGCGCGTCATCGGCGATATCGATGCTATAGCCCAGCCGTGCTGCGCCGCGTAGCGATCGCCGGGCTGCTGTGCAGCTGTAATGGCAAGGCCGATTCGCCGGTGCCGGGTCCCGTCGTGCGCGCCGCACTCGGATCCGCGGCAGCCACGGCGTGCGAGCCGTTGCCGTTCGCCGAATCGACGCCCGTGGCAGAAGCATCGGGCGCGACCTGGTTGACGATCGACGGTGCGTTGCGCCTCGTCGTCGCGGGCGATAGCGGCAATCACGGCGACTACGGCTTGATCGATCCCGACACCGGCGCGACCGTCGAGCGCGGCAAGCTGCCGCTCAACGGCAGCACGGATGACATCGAGGGCCTCGCGACGCGCGGCGATCACATGTTCGGCATCACGTCGCCGGGCTGGATCCTCGAGTGGAAGCGCGTCGCGAACGGCTTCGAGCTCGTGCGCGGCCCGACCGCCTTGGGCCCTGTCGATCTGCCGCCGAAGGGCGGGCTCGGCGACAAGCCACCGCAAGGCGATGGCATGGTGTGCGACGGCACCAGATCGAACTGCGGGCGCAACTACGAAGGGCTGTGCCTGACCGAGCATGGGGGCTACGCCGCCGCGAAGGCCGACGGGCATCTGTACCCGGTGACCGGCGAGACCGAGCTGAAGGTGACGCGCGAGGGCGCGATCGCGGTCGCCGAGCCCGGTCACCTCGCGGATTGCGCGTATGACGAGCACGGAACGCTTTACGTCGGCAACAACCTGTTCGGGCTGTCGACCGTGTCGCGCGTCGACCCCGACGGCAAAATCACACCGATCGGGTCGCTCGGCATGGGCTTTCCCGAGGTGGTCGCGGTCCGGGGCGAGGTGGTTTACCGGATGTCGGATACGGGCGGATCCCCGAGCCTGATGGGGAAATTTCGCTGCAAGCCATCCGCCCGCTAGACTTAGCCCGTGCAGTGCCCGTATTGCGCCGGCGATTCGAGCGTGACCGAGACGCGAGTCACGGCCGACGGCTTGCGCCGGCGTCGCGTCTGCACCGCGTGCAAGCGCCGGTTCACGACCTACGAGAGGGTCGGCGCGCCGAGCATGAAGGTGCTGAAGCGCGACGGCCAGCTCGAGCCGTTCGACGGTGACAAGTTGCTTCGCTCCCTGCAACGCGTTGCCGCGCATCGCCAGGCCGTGCGCGAAGACGATCTGCAGCGGATCGCGCGCGATATCGAAGCCACGCTCGTCGACAGCGGCCGCAAGTCGATCCCGTGGCACGAGATCGTGGCGCTCACATTGGAGCGGCTGCGCAACATCGATCCGATCTCCGAGCAGCGCCTCGCCGCGAACTACACCGACGAATCGGGTGCGGTGCGCCTCGCCGACACTGCGCCTTCGGCCGACTCTCCGCAGCTCGGCCTGCCGCTGCGCGACGAAGACTAGATCAGCCAGCTGCGCCGGCATCGCCGCCGCCGGCAGCAGCGCCGCCGCTGCCACCGCCGCCGAACAGGCCACCGAGCATGCTCGGCAGCTGGCCCATGATGCCTTGGAGCGCGCCCTTGCCGGCGCCCTCGAGGCCACCGCCGTTCGCGCCTTGCTGCGCGCCCTGCATGACGCCTTGCAGAAGGCCTTGCCAGCTGAACGCGCCGCCCGTGACGTGCACGAGCCGCTCGAGTTGGATCTCTTCCATGGTCGTGCTCCTAGTGCTTCGCGCCGCCGCCGGCGCGCGCTTGCA
Source organism: Deltaproteobacteria bacterium (assembly GCA_040004535.1). Lineage (GTDB taxonomy): Bacteria > Myxococcota_A > Polyangia > Haliangiales > Haliangiaceae > JABFXX01. The sequence goes on along the minus strand of JBDUAS010000006.1, from coordinate 55,563 downwards.
TCATCTGCTGCATCATCTGCTGCATGCCTTGCGAGTCCGAAGACTTCGCCTGCGCCATCCCGGCGCCGAGCTGTTTCACCGACTCGGCGATCTGCTGCATCGCCTGCAGCAGCTGCGGATCCGCTTGCTGCGGACCCTGCGAGACGCGCCCTCCGGTGACGAGCTCGAGCAGGGCATGCTCGACGTTGTCGAAGTCCTCGCGGGTCATGATGATCACCGAACGTTGACTTTGACCATCGTGCCGGCCGGCGGCGGAGGCGGCGGGGGAGCCGCGGCCGCAGCGCTCGCGCCACCACCACCACCACCGCCCATCATCATCATCATCATCGGCAGCATCATCGACGACGAGCTGCTGTTCTGATTGTTCGCGGCGAGGCTTTTGATGGAGTCACCGATCTGCGACATCATCATCTGCATCTGCATGGTCTGGTCGTTCGTGCCCGCGCCTGCAGCGCGAGTCACGCCGCCCGTCACGTCGTTGAGCTGATGACGTGCGATCGACTTGAAGTTGGTTTTCGACATGGTCAGTTTCCTCGGTGGATGGTTGGATTGCGATGCGTTCTAGAGCAGAGGTCGTGCCAGCGAGCGAGCCGAGCGATTACACGGCACTTGCCGCGGTTCGCTCGAATCGCGCGTCTATCCGAGTAGGCAAACGAGCCCTACGCAAAGCCACGCGAAAACCGCGAGGGCGCAGAGCATGACGATCGGCAACGTGGTCTCGCGACCGCGTACATAGACCGTGACTTCTTCAGCTTCGACACTCGCACCCGCGCCGGCGATCACGTAGCCGCGCAAGAACGCGGCGGCGCGAGTCTTCTCGAGGCCGCCACGCAACACGCGATCGGTTGCAGTGACGAGCTGGTCCGCGTTGATAGCGTCGAGGTCGTACATGCAACGACGTAGTGCAGTGCACGTGCCGCAGCGATCTGCGCGAGATGTTTAGGCGGCGATCACGCAGCCTCGCGTGCTCGAGTAGGCGATCGCCGCGCTCGGCCGAAAATAGAAACGGCGCCTCGCGGCGCCGTGTTTCGAGAAGTCTAGAGAGACCCGCCCGCAGGGATGTAGATAGTCGGCCTGCGTGCAGGACTACCAGCCCTTGGAACCGCAGCCACCGCCTCCGCCGCCACCGGCGCTGACCTGGACGTACGTCGGTTGGCCGGGATAGGCCGCGTAGCCGGCGCCAGCGCTGCCGCCACCGCCTCCGCCGCCCATCATCATCATCATCATCATCATCTGCATCATCTGGTCGCCGCCGCCGTTGTTGTTCGAGGCGAGGTCTTTGATGGAGTTTCCGATCTCCTGCATCATCATCATGAGCTGGTCGTTGGAGCCGGAGCTCGCGCCCGAGGCGATGCGCGCGGCGCCGCCGGCAACGGTAGTGAGCTCTTCGGAATCGATCGTCGCGAACGGGTCTTTCTCGGTAGACATGGCGTGAATCCTTGGTGGTGGTTGGTGTCGGTGCTGATGGCTACTAGAGCAGCCGGCGTGCCACCTCGAGGAGACGTCGATCTCACCTGATCATCGAGGGATACGGTCGTCACCCTGAGTGATCACTCCACAGATCGACTCCGCCGGTAGACACGCGGGAAATGACTCCCAGGCGCGAAACGCCGAAACTGCGAAGGGCCGGCACATGGCCGGCCCCGACGGTTTCTCGACGAGGAATCAGGCTACCACTGGACGCCAATCTCGAGCTGGCCACCGATCGAGCTGTCGGTGATGTTACCGATCTCGAGCATCGAGCCCACGTTGCCAGTGCCCTCGAAGTCCATCGACACCCGGCGGTAGTCGAGCTGGCCGCGGACGAACAGCGCGTCGCTGATCGGGATCTGGAAGTGGCCTTCGAGGTCGAGGCCCGACGCCGCGCCTGCGCCGTACGACTCCTCGGTCGACACGTCGCCTGCGTCGAGGAGGTACATGTAGTGACCGCCGAAGCCGATGCGGGTCCGATCGGTGACCTTGAGGTCGAGCGTGCCGCCGAGGCTGAGGTACGTGTAGTTGACGTCGGGGATCTGGATGCCGCCGTACGGGTCGTTCGCGATCGTGTACGCGAAGCTGCCGTAGCCGATGTCACCGTCGACGACGAGGAGGTCCGTGGGGATCCGGTAATGGACGGCGCCTTCGTACGCGGTGTGGTCGATCGAGTAGTCGCCGTAGTTGTTCGCGTTCGGATCGTAGGCGGAGAACAACGAGCCGACCGACTTCTGGAGGTGGAACGCGAAGCCGACGCCGGAAGGATCGTTGCTCAACTTTTCCGTCGGCATCGGGTACACGGCGCCGCCGAGCGCGATGCCTTGGAGGCCCTGCGCCGGGTAATCCGGCGTGCCCATCTGCGAGTCCGGCGGATCGTGCGTGAACGTCATGCCGCGCGACGTGATGAAGCCACCGCCTTCGACGAAGAACCTCGGCGCGGCCTTCACGATCTTCGGGGCCGCGGTCTGCGCGACGATCTCTGATTCCTTCGAATCGGGCGCGAAGAACGGCAGGAGGTCATCGCTCGCCTTCGGGCTCGGCGTGGCATCGACCTGTGCGGTACGGGTCAGGCCTGGTTTGTCGCGGTCGCCGCGATCGCGGTTTCGGTCGCCGCCGCGATCGTCGTCGCCACGCTCGCTGCGATCGCGATCACGGTCACCGCGCTCACGGTCACCGCGGTCCCGGTCGCCTCGATCACGGTCGCCCCGGTCGCGGGAGCCGTCGTCGTCGCGATCGCGGCGGTATTCATCGCGGTGAGCTCGGCCGTACCTGCCCGATGCGCGATGCGCGGACTCAGGCCCGTCGTCCTCGTCGGCATCTTCGTCGTGGGGCGGATAGAACTTGTGGCCGGTGAGCGCCGGCTTCTCGACCGGCGGCAATGGCGAGTGGACATCCCACGACGTCGCGTCGCCGTCGACCCAGTTCAAGATGTCGTCGAGCTGCTTCATCAGCGACTTCGTCGCCGCGTCGGACAGGCCCTTGTCGCCCATGTTGACCGAGACGCTGTCGAGCTCGATGCCGGTGGTCGCATCCTTGACCTGCACCGTCAGCGTGTGGTGGCGGCCTTCGCTGTTGACCCAGCCCTCGATGACCGCGTCGACGCCGGACTTCTTCGCCGCCTGCCGCCACTGGAGCTGGCCACGGCCGGGAACCTCGGCCTTCGCGGTCTCCCACTTCTTGGTGTTGACGATGTCGTAGAGGTCGCCGAGCTGCGTCATCACGCTCGCGCGGCCGTTGTCGGCGAGCGGGCGCGGCAGGCCGTCGAAGTCGACGACGACGATGCGGCGGGGCTTCGCGTCGGCGGAGGTGCCGGTCGCGGCGATCGCGGCGACGGCGAAGAGGAGATGGTGGAGGTTGCGCATGGTGGTTTGGCTCCTCGTGCTTTCAGTTCGTCACGGACGCGTAGGGGCAGTTGTTGTTCGTGTTGGCGATGCAGTACGGCCGCACGCCGCAGCTCGTCCCGTTGTTCGCGTGCAAGGTCGCGGTGCCGGGGTGATAGACGCAGCACCCGACTGCCTTCGCCTCGCACACGTCGAGTGCCGAGTTGTTCGAGATGTTGATGAGCAGGTTCACACCGCTCAGCTTCGTGAACGCGCCGAGCTCGGTCAGCTTCGGGTTGTTCGTGATCGTGAGGCTGCTCTCGATCGTCGGTGCGGGGGCCGCCTGCATCTCGGTCGGCAACGTTGTCAGCAGCGGGTTGCTATCGATCGTGACCGAGCCGTGCATGTACTTGAGCTTCGCGAGCGAGGTGAAGCTCGCCAGCGCCGCGTTGTTCGAGACCACGAGGTCGCCCGTGATCGACGTGACGTTCGCGAACGTCAGCTGCGTGAGCTTGTTGTTGTACGAGATCTCGACGCCGCCCTCGAGCCGCTGCGCCTTGTCGAGCCGAATCGACGCGAGGTTGACGTTGTTCGAGATCTTGACCGCGCCACTCACGCACGTCATCGCCGCGACGCCGCCGAGGTCGGTCAGCGACGGGTTCGCCGTCACGGTGACCGAGTCGAGGTACGTCAGGCACGACGAGTCATCGGGCAACGTGAGGTTCGCGAGCGACGTCAGCTTCGAATTCTCGATGTCGAGCTTGCGGGTGACCGTGAGGCCCTCGCTCATGGCGATCGAGGTCAGCGTCCCGCCGTTGATGACGAGGTCCTTGACCTGACGGAGGTCGCCGAGCTTCGCGAGGCTCGACGCGCTGCCGTTGATCGTCAGCGTGCCGTCGAGGTGCCAGCAGCTGCTCGGCAGGTTGCCGATGCTGTCGCTGCCGGTCAGCGTCAGGTTCATCGTCTTCACGATCGGCTGGTCACAGGTCTTCGCGGTGGTGCCCGCGTCGGGACCGTTGTCGTTCCCGCCGCCGTTCCCCTGGCCGATCGGCGCGCAGCCCGTGGCCGCGAGCGCGGCGAACAGTGCGGTGCGGGTGAGTCGGCCGGCGAGTCGGATCATCATGGTTGTCTCCTTCAGCAGACGTCGTGCCAGTGCGTTTTCGATCGAGATCCGGGTACTTGGGTCGTCGTCGGGGTGGGTGGGGACCACAGTTCGTCAACCCGAGGATGCGATCGCTAGCGATGCGCGTGGGGCTTCACGTCGATGCCGTACTGATCGAGCAACACGCCGCTCAAGTACTGCAGTTGCGCGACGGCGATGTGGTAGTCGGCCTGCGCGCGGCCGATCGCGATGCGCGCGTTGATGAGCTCGCCCTGGCGCTGCATCACTTGTGCATTCGTGGTGCGCCCGGCGATGAACTGGGACTTCTCGGAGCGCACGTTCTCGTCGGCGACGCGCTCCGCTTTCTGCGATAGATCCACGCGCTTGCGCGCCGCGGCGACCTGCTTGACCGCGAGCACGGTCTGGGTCTCGATCTGGCGCCCAGCATCGGCCTCGTCGATATCGAGGCGGCGGCGCTTTGCCTCGGCCGCATCGCGCCCCTTCTTCGCCGCGCCGGAGAGCTCGAACGACATCGACAGGCCGGCCTGGAATTGATAGCCGTCGCGGCTGCCGATGCCCGCGATCGAATCGCCGACGGTGTCGCCGATGCCGACGAGACCGCCGCTCACCGTCAAGTCGACCTGCGGCTTGGTCTGGTCGTCGGCCATCTGGACGTCGACATCCGCGGACCTGCGCTCGATCTTGAGCGTCGCGAGCTTGCGGTTCGTGGTCTTCGCGCGAGCGAGGACCTCGTCGATGTCGAACTCGTCGTCACCGATCTCGAGTGACTCGGCCGGGTGCAGCACGGTGTCGCGGCGCTTGAGATCGAGGCCCGCCTTGCGCAGCAGATCCAGCGACTTCGACTCGACGTCGATCTGTGCCTTCTGCACCGCTTCCTCGCGGCTATAGATCTCGTACTGCACCGAGTTGATCGCCGACGGCGGCACGGTGCCGGCGCGCATCTGGTCGTGCGTCACGATCTCCTGCTTGTGTGCGAGATCGAGCGCTTGCAGCCGGATGTCGACCTCGTACGTCGAGTACGCGAGCTCCCAGTACGAGGTGATCACGTCCTTGATCGTGTCCTCGGCGGCGAGCTGCGCCTTGACGGTGGCTTCGGTCGCGGCGAGGTCGGCCTTGCGCTCGTTGGCGACCGCGACGTTACCGAACCCGCGCACGAGCGGCTGCTTGTACGTGACCTGCGCGTGCGACGTGATGTTGTACGCCTCTTCGTTGGTCGGCATGCCCGAGCCTGTGCCCGTGCCCGTCGGCGTGTTCGACGCCGTCGTCATGTTCGCGATGGTGTCGAGGATGTTGTATTCGGTGTGCTGGTGCTGCACGCCGACCTCGAACGAGAGCGAGCCACCCGTCGGTAGGTTGCGGCCGACCCCCACGGTGCCGGTGGCCGTGCCCTGCTCCACGACCGAGTACGGCGGCGCCTCTACATGGTCGGCGATGCCGTTCTGCGCGTAGCCCGCGTTCACCGACAGCACGACCGCCTGGTTGCGACGCTCGTACTCCGCCGTGTCCCGCGCGACCTTACGATCGACACGCGCCTTCGCCAGATCAGGAGAGAGACTGATGACCGCCTCGATCAAGTTCGCGAGGTGGACGGGCAACATCTGCTTTGCTTCCGGACCACCGAGATCGACCTCGGCTTGGTCATCACTCGGGTCCGCATCACGCTCGCCACTGGGCTGCCCATACGCGATTGACACGGTCGACGCAGCGGCCAGGAGGATCGCGGGGAGAAAGATCCGGCTCTTCATGGCCACCGGCTAGAGCAGCAGCCATGCCGATCGCCAAGTCACCGAGTCCTTGCGGATACAGCGTTCTGAACACTCGCGGACTCGTAACCCGCGGTATGCGAAGCGACGTCCCCACCCCCGGTTCTCCGGGTGATTCTCGACCGTCTACAAAGGGTTACGTTGGAAGCGTCGCTGGTCCTGGCTTTGCTCTTAGGACCCTTCGCGATGCGATACAGCCCAGCCAACCCGGACATCTCGACCCTGCGCGGCGAGCTGCCGGTGCCGACTGATTGGGGCTTTGCACCAGAAGCGCCGACGCACCTTCCGGACGATGTCGATCTCGAGCTTTCGACCGGCGTCTCGCAATCCGCTTCTTCTACCAAGAAGAAGGAAGCCGCGAAGGCGATGGCCAAGTCGCGATCGCGCAGTGACTCTATCGTGACCAGCGCGCCGCGCCCTTCGAAGCGCGAGGTGGCGCCCGCGGTTCGCACGGAGCCGAGGTCGGCGCGTGGCTCGCAGCCGCTTCCCCTGCCCCAGCCGCCGATCGCCGGAACGTTGAAGGCGCAGCTCGTCGTCCAGCCCCCGCCTGCCGCCGCGCCCTCGCCTGTTGCCGCTCCGCAGCTCGACCAGGCGCCGGCGTTCATGCAGTTCGCGAATGGCACGGCGTTCGATCCGAACGCGGTGCCGCTCGCGCCCGAGCTCGCCGCTCCGATCTATAGCTGGATCCGTCGCCTCGCGTTGCAGGCCGACCTCGTCAGTGCCGACCGTCTGCTCCGCGATGCGATCGCGGATCTGACGAGCTCGCTGTCGGTCGTCATCATCTATGCGGGTCCGGAAGGCTTCTACACGCTCGGTAACGACAGCGAGCTGCCGAAGGATCAGGCGCCCATCCTCGCGGTCGGCAAGACCCGCCGCGCGCTCATGGGCCCGCACAGCGGCCTCATTCCGATCTCGACTTCGTCGGACACCATCGCGGTGATCCAGCTGATCCGCAATGCGCGCCAGCCGGCGTTCGGTCCGCAAGAGCAGATGACGATCGCGGCGATCGCACGCGACTGCGCGTCGGTGCTGCACCACCTCGTCGCTCAACATCTCGAGCAGCGCCACGAGCACGCGATCGATCAGAAGTCGCTGTACCGGCCCGAGGCGCTCCAGTACCACCGCAAGAAGGGCAGCGAAGGTACGGTCGCCGACCTGTCGCCGAAGTGGACGCGCATCGCGTATCCGCTCCTCGTCGGCTCGTTACTCGTCGCGTTCTTCGGGAGCCTCCTGCTCCGCGTCCACGTTTATTCGTCGGGTGCCGGCATCGTGATCTTCAACGGCACGCCGGTGAGCGCCCAGGCGAGCGGCAACGTCGACCACTACTTCGTCGACCCCGGCGACTACGTCCACGCCGGTGACGCGATCGCGCAGTTGAGCTCCGGGCAACAGAAGGCCGATTTCGCGCAGGCCAAGAGTGAAGATGACAACGCGATCCGTTCGTTCCTCTGGGACGAGACGGACGAGCAAGCGCGCAAGAGCGTGAAGACCGCGGGGATCGCGAAGACCCACGCGCAGGCCCAGCTCGATCAACGGATCATTCGCGCACCGGTCGACGGCACGGTCTCCGATCTCGCGTTCGGCAAGGGCGAGTCGATCCAGGCCGGCCAGCAGCTCGCGACGATCTTCGAGCCGGGCTCTCGGCCGCTGGCGTACGCGTACCTGCCCGCCTCGGATCGCCCGCGTATCAAGCCGGACATGCCTCTGCAGGTCGCGATCGAAGGCTTCAAGAAGAAGCGCGCGAAGCTCCACATCATCGACATCTCGACCGAAGGCGTCGGCGCGAACGAGATCCGCAAGAGCGTCGGTCAGCAGCTCGCCGATACGCTGAAGCTTCCGAACGACGGCGCGACCTACATCCTCGTCAAGGCCAAGTTCGACTCCGACCAGATCGTGATCGGCGACAAGAACTACGACCTCCACCACGGCATGCCGATCAAAGCCGAGATCGCGATCGAGACCCGGCCGTTCCTGGCTGACGTCTTCCCGTTCTTCGAAAAGTATCTCGACTGAGGAGCACCACCAATGTCGACCACCACCACGAACACCAACGACACGAGCTCGGTCGCGTCGCACTACCCGGCGCTGAAGCGGATCGGGTTCGCGCGCCGCCAGCGCAACGTGCCGTTCACGCAGCAGCTCGAGTGGACCGACTGCGGCGCCGCCTCGCTGTGCATGGTCATGGGCTTCCATGGCCGCGAGACCAAGCTCGCCGAGGTTCGCGAGATCATGGGCATCGGCCGCGATGGCGTGTCCGCGAAGTCGATCCTCGACACCGCCGAGAAGTACGGCCTTACCGGTCGCGGCATCAAGGTCTCGGTCGAACAGGTCAAGCTCCTCAAGCAGGCGACGATCCTGCACTGGGAGTTCAACCACTTCGTCGTGTTCGAGCGCTGCGTCGCGGGTGGCGTGCGGATCGTCGATCCCGCGACCGGCCCGCGCGACGTGTCGATGGTCGAGTTCGCGAAGCAGTTCACCGGCGTCGCGATCGAGCTCGTCCCGACCGCGCGGTTCAAGAAGCAGAAGTTCGAGAAGGGCCGCCTCAAGCGCTACGTCGACGAGCTGCTCTCGGAGAAGGGCCTGTTCACGCGGATCGTCGTGATCTCGCTGTTCCTCCGCTTGATCGCGCTCGCGATGCCGCTCGTCACCGGCATGATCATCGACAAGGTCGTCCCGCGCAGCGACTACAACCTCCTCTACGTCTGCCTCGCGACGATCGCGGGCATGACGATCTTCAACATCGTCTCGGAGGTGGTGCGCTCGTTCGTGCTGCTCCACCTCCGGATCGCGCTCGACACCCGGATGACGCTCGGCTTCCTCGACCACATGGTGTCACTGCCGTTCTCGTTCTTCCAGCGCCGCTCGACGGGCGACCTCATGATGCGCGTCGACTCGAACGGCACCGTCCGCGAGATCGTGACGTCGAAGTCGATGTCGGCCGTCCTCGACGGTCTGTTCGTCCTGCTCTACGCGGGCGTCATCTTCTACGTCAACCCGATCCTCGGCGTGATCACCATCGTGATGTCGGGCGTCGAGGCGCTCGTGTTCCTCTGCGCGCGGCCGACCTATCAGCGCCTCCTCGCCGCGGACCTCGACAAGCAGGCGAAGGCGCACTCGTACATGGTCCAGCTGCTCGGCGGCATGGAGACGCTCAAGTGTGCCGGTGCCGAACGACTCGGTCTCGAGAAGTGGTCGAATCTCTACACCGACCAGGTCAACATCGGCATGCAGCGCGCTCGCGTGTCGTCGTACGTCGACTCGATCCGCGGTGCCGTCGCTTCGCTCGGACCGATGCTGATCCTCACGATCGGTGCGACCGCCGTCATGAAGGGCCAGATGGAGATCGGCATGATGATGGCGATGAACTCGCTCGCGACGAGCTTGTTCGGCCCACTGTCGGCGCTGGTGTCGAGCGCGCTCGAGCTCCAGCTCGTCAAGAGCCACATGGACCGGATCGACGACGTGCTCCAGACCGAGGTCGAGCAGGATCGCGACAAGGCGATCCAGCCACCGCGCCTGCGTGGCTCGGTCCTGGTCAAGAACCTGAACTTCAAGTACGGCGAGCAAGCGCCGCTGGTCGTCCAGAACGTCTCGCTCGACATCCCGCCCGGCGCGTCGGTCGCGCTCGTCGGTCCGTCGGGCTCGGGCAAGTCGACGCTCCTCAACCTCCTGTCGGGCCTCTACAAGCCGATCAGCGGCGACATCCAGTACGACGGCAAGCCGCTCCACGACATGGACCTCCGCGGCGTCCGCCAGCAGATCGGCATCGTCCCGCAGCACCCGTTCATCTTCGGTGGCACGATGCGCGAGAACATCTGTCTCGCTTCGCCGAGCGCGACGCTCGACCGGATCCAGCACTCGGCGAAGGTCGCGTGTCTGCACGACGACATCTCCGAGATGCCGATGAGCTACGACACCGTCGTGTCGGATGGTGGCGGTTCGCTTTCGGGTGGCCAGCGCCAGCGCGTCGCGATTGCCCGCGCCGTGCTCCGCAACCCGACGCTGATGCTGCTCGACGAAGCGACCTCGGCGCTCGACAACTCGACCGAGAAGAAGGTCATCGCCGGCCTCGAGACGTTGCGCTGCACGCGGATCACCGTCGCGCACCGGCTGTCGACGGTCCGCAACTGCGACCTCATCATCGTGATGGAGAAGGGTCGCATCGTCGAACAAGGCAACCACGATCAACTCGTCGCGAACGGCGGGCTCTACAGCCAGCTGCTCGCGGCTTCGCAGGCCACCACCCCCAACGCCCCGGAGATTCCTTATGAAGCTGCTCACGCTCTTCGCTCTGCTGCCAGCAGCATGCGCGCCGCACGAAACGCACCGGAGCGCGGCTGATTACACCCCGCACCTACCGGCGCTCAAATCTCACGCCCCCACCGAACCCAAAGAGCTCGAGCTAACCGCCGTGATCACCTCCCGCACCGCCAAGAGCATCACCGCACTGTCCGACGGCAACGTCGTGGCACTGCCCGTGAGCACCGATGCGTACGTGCACGTCGGCGACACGCTGATCCAGCTCGACGTCTCGGATCTGCGGACGAAGCTGTCCGAGGCGGAGAGCTCCCGCGAGAAGGCGCGCGGCGAGGCCGGCCACGCCGGCGCGCTCGCGGCGCAAGCGGCGCACAAGGCGAAGGTCGAGGGCATGCTCGCGCGCACCGGCTCGTCGGCGCTCGAGAGCGTGCGCGCGGCGCAGGCCGAAGCGAACGCTGCGGGTGCCGAACAAGGCGCGGCCGGCGCTTCGATCAAGGCCGCCGACATCCAGATCGCCGACGCGAAGCGGCTGATCGAGGCCGCGAACATCAAGGCGCCGATCGACGGCACGATCTCGCAGATCAAGGTCCACATCGGCGAGATGGCGCATCGCGGCCAGACGCTCGCGAACGTGTTCAATCCCGCTGATCCGATCGTGAAGTTCGCGCTGCCTCACAGCAAGCGCGACCTCGTACATCTCGGCGACACCGTCGAGATGCACGTCGCGGACCGGATGGTGCCCGCGACCGTCACCAAGCTGACCGATGACCACGACACGGCGATCGACTTTCTTGTCGTCACCGCCGAGCTGACCAAAACCAACCGCCCTACCGACGTCAAGGTCGGTGCCACCGGGTTCGTCCGTATCGCTGACAAAGGAGCCGTGCGATGAGCGTGCTAAAGTCCGATCAGTTCGTGGAAGGTTCTGACCTCGAGACCCCGACCTGGGTGACGTCGTACCAGGGCCTGCCGCGCACGGTAAACGTGCGCCGCTGTCGGCTCGAAGTCGTCGCCGGTGTCGATCAAGGCAAGGTGATCGAGCTCGCCGCCCCGCAGATCCAGATCGGCCGCCTCGGCGCCGACCTGAACCTCAGCGACGGCAAGGTGTCGAGCCTCCATTGCGAGCTCCGCATGACGGCCGAAGGCTATCGTCTGCGCGACCTCGGTTCGACGAACGGCACGTACGTCAAAGGCGTTCGCATCATCGACGGCTTCATCGCCCCCGGCGCGACGATCCAGGTCGGCAAGAGTGCGATCGTGTTCACGCCGATGGACGACGCGGTGGCGATGCCACTGTGGAACGAAGCACGCTTCCACAACCTGATCGGCGGCAGCGCCGGCATGCGCCACCTGTTCGAGCTGATCAATCGGTTCGCGCAGTCCGATGCGACCGTGCTGATCCAGGCCGAGACCGGTGCAGGCAAGGAGCTCGTCGCCGACGCGATCCACCAGGCGTCGCCGCGCCGCAACGAGCCGTTCGTCGTGCTCGACTGCTCGGCGATTCCCGAGCAGCTGTTCGAAGCGCAGCTGTTCGGTCACGAGGTCGGTGCATTCACCGGCGCGGTCAAGTCGACCGCCGGCGTGTTCGAGCTCGCGCACGGCGGCACGCTGTTCCTCGACGAGATCGGCGAGCTGCCGCTCGATGTCCAGGCGAAGCTGTTGCGCGCGGTCGAGACCCGCCGCGTGCGCCGACTGGGCGGCTCGAAGCTGTTCGCGTCGGACGTTCGCATCGTCGCGGCGACGAACCGCGACCTCGCGGCCGAGGTCAACCGCGGCAACTTCCGCGCGGATCTCTACTACCGCCTCGCCGTCGCGAAGCTCACGATCCCCGCGCTGCGCGAGCGCCGCGAGGATCTGCCGGTGCTCGTCGAGCACTTCCTGCGCCAGCTGTCGGTGTCTTCGGGCAACCCAGACCCGCGCCTGCCGGATGACTTCATCGCGCGCGCGAACCGCCACACCTGGCCGGGCAACGTGCGCGAGCTCCGCAATGCAGTCGAGCGCGCCGTGCTGCTGCCGAACCATCCCGCGGTCGCGATCGAAGCGCCGCTGAAGAAGGACGGCGAGTCGTTCGCGGCGATCGACATCGACATCCCGTTCAAGGTGGCGAAGCAGAAGCTCGTCGACGAGTTCGACCGCCGCTACCTCAAGGAATTGCTCGAGGCGCACGACGGCAACATCTCCGCCGCGGCTCGCGCCGCCGGGATCGAGCGCATGTCGATCTACAAGATGATCCGCCGGCTCGGTCTCGATAAGGACACGAGCGAAGGCCGGGCGCCGACCGCACCGGGCGCCGAGGACGAAGACTCCTCGTACTCCGACGCGGATTAGGGATCGATGTGATACGAGGCGAGCTTGTACGCCGTGATCTCGCCGTGCTCGACGACGAGCTTGCGTAGCGCTTGGACTCGCTTCGTCCCTTCGGGAAGCGAATCGACGACGGCGCTATTCGTCACGTCCTGGATGCACTTGTTGAGTGACGCCGGGTACGGGCCGGACTCGAACGTCGAGCCGTCGAACACGATCTGATCGGCCTTCTTCGCGACATAGAAGCCGTAGACCGACGTGCCATCGACGGCGACACCCGCTTGCTTCGCCTTGTCGAGGCAATCGAGCACGGCGGGCTCGGTCGTCCGGATCGCGCGCATCAGCGACCACCGCATGAGATCCGTCGGCGTGTCGACATGCTTCGGCGGCGCTGGAGTCAGCTCCGGCGCGGCCGGCATGGTCGGTGCGATCGGCGCCGCCGAGTGATGCGCTGCGATCGCCTCGCGGCGCGGCTCGACGGTCGCCGCCGGCGTTGCTGTGGCAGATGGCGCTGGCGAACCGCTCGTCGCTGGAGATCCCGCGGCGGTGTGCTGTGGATCGAGCGGCTCGGCCTGCATCTCGCGATGGAGCACGAGCAGCAGCCCGAACGCGAGTGCGACGACGACGAGGCCGCCGAGGACAACGAGCCGCATGCGTGGGACATACCACGCGACGGCGACGTGAGGCTACGCGAGGCGATCGTCGTGCTGTGCGAGCATTTCGCTGCTCGCGAGTTGCGCAGCATGGCCGCGACCACCGAGGAACGTTCGGGTGGCCGAGTCGAGCCGCGCAGCCGGGCAACGTGCAGCGATCAATTGCACGAACGCGCGGGCGCGCTCCGCGGCATCGGCGTCAGCCGGCAGCGTGAGCTCTCCTCCGACGTTCGTCCACGGCAGGATCCGCAGTGTCGAGCCCGCGAGCGAGACGAGATCGACGAACGTCAGGCCGTCGTACGGCGCCTCCGCGGGGAGACGGCGCGCGACGACGCCGACAACATCGCCCCACGCCACCGTACGCTGCGAGCCGTCCTCGCGTTCGGCGTCGATGCCGGCGCTCGTGAACGTCGCGGTCTGCGTCGCGTAGCGCAGACCGTGCTCGAGCGCGCTCGGACAGCGCAGCTTGACGACGAGCTCGAACGAATCTGCCTTCGCCTCCGGCTTCGGATCGGCAGGAAGCGGGAACGGGATCGAATCCGGCTTGCCCACGCGGCTCTCCTTGATCGGCACGATCGGCTCGCTCTTCACCGGCTCGCGCTTGCCCGGATCGCTCGAGTCGCGCTTGAGGAGCGGAATCGGCACGGTGATCGGCTTGTACTCGGGCTCGTCGTCGTCGGCGATCGCGAGGTACAGCACGTAGATCGCGATCGCGTAGCCGAACAGCATGATGGCGGGTGCCCACGTGCGATGCACGGTCACCGTCGCGATCGTGGTCTCCGCTGTCTCGGGTGCGAACACGAAGGCCGTGAACACCGCGCCGATCACGGCGAGCGCGCAGACCAGGTAACCACCGCGCGTGAGCAAGGGGCTCGCCTGGCCGGTGAGCAGGCGCGTGCCGGCTTGCAGCGCGACCATCACGCAGACGACGAGCGTCATCCAGAACGTGAACGTCGCGAGCGATGGATACACGCCACGCAGGTTGTCGAGCGACGTCGATGCGCAGGTCCCATCGGCGAAGCACGCGGTCGCGGCGTGCAGGCCGATCTGCATGTGGGCCGAATCCAGCGTGCTCGCCGCCGCGCCGAGCCCGGTGTCGGCGGTGATTTCGAGCTGGAGCTGGAACCACGCCATCGCAAACGTCGCGACCAACATCGCGATCAGCGCCCCACCCGCGCTCAGCAACAGCTTGCGCTGATGCTCGGTCATCACGGCCAGCGTATCAGTGCGGCGGCGGTTTTGGCGAATTTGGCGTCGCCACGAAGGTACCGATGTCGAGGGTCTGACCGGCCTGCACGACCAGACCCGGCTTCATCGCGGGGGCACCACGCAGCATCGCGAGGAAGATCATCTTCCCGGGCTTGCACGGGATGCTGAAGCTGCCGTCGGGCCCGGTCGTCGGCGCAGGGCCGGTGAGCCGGATCTCGATCTTGCCGTCGCCGGTATCCGGGATCGCCGTGACGCCGACATCGGGCATCGGCTTGCCATCGGGATCGACGAGCTTGCCGATGATCGTGCCGTTCGAGGTCAACGTGATGTCGACGCTCCCGTTCTCGGCCGCACCGATCGTCACCTTCGCCTCGCCGGTACCCGCGTTCGACGTGACCTTGACGGTGTACGTGCCCGGATCGATCCGCGCGAACGAGAACGTACCGTCGGTCCACGTGAAGTCGCGTTGCGCCGTCGTCGGACCGTCGATCTGGACGTTGAACCATGCCGGTGGCGCATCGCTGTGAATCGTGCCGTGCAGCTCGCGCACGCTCGCGATCGCGATCGCGATCGTCGCATCGGGTTCGACCTTCTCGGCGCGGCCGCGCAGCTTGCCGCCCTGCGCCTCGGCGGTGACGGTCCACTGCACGCGCGGCAACCCGGTGATCGCGAAGTGGCCGTTCGCGTCGGTGAGCACGGGCGCGATCGCATTCGTGCTGCCACCGTCACGCGATTGCACGCTGATGAGCTCGGTGTCGAGACCGGCGAGCATGTCCTCGATCGACTGATCGACCGAGACCCACGCGTCGGCGAGCGGCTTGCCGTCGGGTCCGGTGACCGTGCCTTGGATGACGCCGTCGGGGCGATCGACGACGAGCTCGACGCCGGTCTTGTGCTCGGCCGGTGCGAGCGTGACGGTCGCAGCTGCAGCCGACTTCAGCGGCAACGGACGACCGCGATCGAGCACGTTCAGGTGGTAACTACCGGCGCCGAGTCCGACGACCTCGAACGTGCCGTCGGCGCCGGTCAGGGCCGAGCTGCCACTCGTGATCATGCCGTTGACGACCTCCGTGCGGCTCGCCGCACCTGCGTTGATGCTCGCGCCCGCGATCGGCTTGCCCTTCGCGTCGACGGCGCGCCCGGCGATCGAGCCACCCGGCTTGACCGCGATCGCGATGTCAGCCATGCCGGCCTTCGCGGCGACGGCCTCGCTGCCTTCGTCACCACTCGCACACCGCGCGGTCGCGACATACGAGCCTGGCGCGACGGTACCGAGCACGAACAAGCCGTCGGCACCGGCCTGCGCGGTCGGACGCTCGAACCGCATGCCGCCCGATCCTCTTGTCAGGTCGAGCGTGACGTCGCACGCCTGTGCGGGCTCGATCCGACCCTTCACGCGAGCTCCGCGATGCACGCGCACGCGGACACCGTCGACGTCCTTCGCGCCGAGGTCGACGTGGGTCGGTGACGACCACTGATAGTCTTCATTCTGGGCGGCGAGCGCGTAGCTGCCCGGCGCGAGCCCGACGAGCGTGAACGCACCCTTCGGGTCCGTCTCGACGTCGTGCGCGTCATCGCCCAACAAGCCGACGTTGATGTTCGGGATGGTCGTCCCCTCGTCATCGACGACGACGCCGTGAACGGCCGCGCCACGACCGACGAGGATGACGACGTCGCTGACCTGTTCGGCGACGCCGAGCCCGACCACGGTCGGCGCCGCCGACAGCAGATCGCCTGCGTGGGCCGAGAGCGAGTACGCGCCGGGGCGCAAGCCGGTGATCCGGAAGTGGCCGTCGGCGCCCCCGGTCACGCGATGCTCCATCGCCTCGCCGAACATCGACGATCGATCGAGCTGCGCGTCGACCGCGGGATTCGCGACCGCTTCCTTCGTCGCTTGATCGCGGACGACGCCTTCGATCACCGCGCCGGGCACGAGCTGGAAATCGACCACCGCACCCGTCGCGTTGACCTCGGCATAGCGCTGCTGCGGCGCATAATCGGGATGATTCACGGCGACGAGCACCTCGCCTTCGGCGATCGCGAGCGTGTAGCGACCGTCGGCGCCGGTCTGGGTGGACGCGACGGCGTGGCTCGCGTGGGCATCGCGGCCGAGTGCAGCGGCATCGACGCGCGCGCCTGCGATCGGACCGCCCGACGTGTCGGTCACGAGTCCGGTGAGCGGACGTCCGCCCGCTGCGAGCACGATCGCGATCGCCGCGGTCTCGCCGGCGGCGATCTTGCGCGCTGCCACCGCGTTCGGGAGATGACCCGCGGCCGACGCGCTCACCGTCCACGTGCCGGGCGCGAGCTCGGCGTGCGCGACGCCGTCGCTACTCGCGGTCGCGACCGAGATATCGCCGCTGTCGCTGACGAACCGCACGATCGCGTGCGCGAGCGGACCCTTCGCATCGCTGACCGAGACCTCCGCGCGCGCGGGTCCTGTCGCAGTTGGTACGCTCGGGATGCGCACCGCGGAGCCGGCGGCGGAGCCTAGCTGAGGCGTGCTCGGCGTCGCCGCGCGATGCCCGTACCACCACCACAACGCGATCGCCGCGAGCGCGACCACGACAAGTCCAAGCCATCCCTTTTTCACGGCCCCTCAACCGGACCGAGCGGAGGTAAATTCCGGACTCGAGCCCGAGCCCCGAGCCCGATCTTCGATCTGGATCCAGCGCGGGCATCGACGTTCGAATCCAGGTCGTGCGAACCCAGCGCCGATCGGGCTCGGATCCGACTGCCCGTAGATCGGATCCAGATCCGGCTGGGCTCGGATTTAGAACTGATGGGACTGGCCGCCGTCGACGACGATGCACGCGCCATGGATCCAGCTCGCGGCCGGCGACGCGACGAACGCGACGGTGTTCGCGACTTCTTCGACCGTGCCGAAGCGACCGAGCGGTAGCTCGCGCTCGACCATCGCGGCGATGCCGGCTGGATCCGCCTGCTGCCGCCGGTCCCAACCGCCACCCGCAAACAAGATCGAGCCCGGCGCGACGCTGTTGACCCGGACGCCGAGCTTGCCGTAGTCGTGCGCGAGCGCCTTCGCCAGCGCGATCACGCCGGCCTTCGCGACGTTGTAACCGGGCGCGCCGCCGGCCTCGCGGCCCCAGATCGACGAGATCATCGTGATCGAGCCGCGCGCTTTCGCGACGTGAGGCAGCGCGCGCTGGGCGACGCGCATCGCGGTCCACAGGTTCATGTCGAGCGACTTCGCGAAGTCGTCATCGGTCATCTGCGCCGCATCGCGCGCGAACGACTTGCCGACATTCGCGACGACGACATCGATCGCACCGAACGCGGCGTGCGTGCCGTCGACCGCGGCTTGCGCGCCTTCTGCCGTCGAGACATCCGCCGCGATCTTGACCTCGAACGGCAACGCGTCGAGACCTTCGCGCCCGCGCGCGATCGCCGCGACACGTCCACCTTCGCGCGCGAACGCTTCCGCGATCGCACGGCCGATTCCACGGCTCGCGCCGGCGACGAGACACGCCTTGCCTGCGAGCCCGAGGTTCACGGAATCTCCCAGGTGTGTCCCCACAGCGCCTGCGCGCCGTCGATCCGCAGCGTCGCGCCGGTGATGAACTGCGCGCCGGGTGACGCGAGAAACACGATCGACGCGGCGACTTCTTCGACGCTGCCCGCGCGCTTGAGCGGCGTGTTCTTGATCCCAGCTTCGAGCAGCTGCGCCGGATACTGCTTCGTCCCCGACGAGATGATGATGCCCGGCGCGACCGCGTTGACGAGGATCCCGAACTGCGCCCACTCCACCGCGAGCGTCATCGTCATGTTCTCGACGCCGGCGCGCGCCGCACCGGTGTGAACCATGCCGGGAAAGCCGCGGTAGATATTCGCGATCACGTTGACGATGCGACCGCCGCCGTTGGCGATCATCCATTGGTTCGCAACTTCGCGACAGACGTGGAACGTACCGACCAGGTTGTTCTTCACGACCGCGAGAAACCCGTTCGGCGAGATATGCTGCGCAGGTGAAGGGAACTGGCCGCCGGCGTTGTTGACCACGATGTCGAGCCGAGCCCACTTTGCCAGCACGTCTTTGATTAGCGCCTCGACCTGCGTCGGCTCGCGAATATCGCAGGCCATCGCCATCGCATTCGGCCCGAGCTCGGCGAGTGCGGCGTCTAACTTTTCCTGCGTGCGCCCGCAGATCGCGACCTTCGCTCCGAGGCGAACGAGCTCGCGTGCGGTCGCGAGGCCGATGCCCGAGCCGCCACCGGTGACGAGTGCCACCTGATCCGCGAATATCCCGGGGGCGTAGATACGTTGGGACTCCGGCGTGGGGACTTGTGTCATGAGCGCGGAGAAAGTAACGCGAGCCACCTCGCGTTGTGCATTCGCAAGCTGCGCAAATCTGTACACAAACTCGTGGCGGGACTCCGGTTCCCAGGGGGTGGGGACTGCCCCCCGATCGCGGATTGGTACCTGGTGGTTAGATGACCCCTTGAACCAAAACTGCTCGCAGATCGATCAATTAGAAGGCGGCATCGTGATTGCAACCCGAGGCATTCGTGGCCGGGCCCACTAACACCTCAGGAGAAGTGCACCTTCTCCAGCGCCACAGCTCGGGGGAGACGCGCCAAGGGCGCTACGTCCTCGGCGAGCTCCTCGGGCGCGGTGGCATGGCCGAAGTGTTCGCCGGCCAATCGATGGGATCCCACGGCTTCCAGAAGCCTTGCGCGATCAAGCGGCTGCTTCCGGAGCTCGCGAACGACGGCGTGTTCGTCGAGCGCTTGATCGGTGAAGCCAAGCTGCTGGTCGGTATGCAGCACGGCAACGTCGTGAGCGTGCTCGATCTCGCGCGCGACGGCGACGACGTGTTCCTCGTGATGGAGTTCATGGACGGTCCGTCCGTGCGCCAGCTGTTGAAGGCGCGCGGCTCGAGAGGCCTGCCGATCGGCGTCGCGACGTACATCGTCCAGATGGCCGCGACCGGTCTCGAGTTCGCGCACGGCCGCCCGGGCGGCGCGGTGATCCACGCCGACATCTCGCCGTCGAACATCCTGCTGACGACCTCGGGCGAGGTCCGCGTCGCCGATTTTGGCATCGCGCGGCGTGAAGGCAATAGCGCCGGCGTCGTCGAGGGCAAGTGGGCGTACATGGCGCCCGAGCAAGCGCGCGGCGAAGCGCTGACCCCGCGCTCCGACGTGTTCGCGCTCGGCGTGGTGCTCTACGAATTGATCTGCGGCCAGCATCCCCTCGGCCGTCAGGTCACCGCGGACGAGCGCGAGAGCGCGCCCCTGCACGTGATTCCGCCGCGCCTCGTGAAGCCCTCGATCCCCGCCGGGATCGAAGCGATCTGCATGCGCGCGCTCGCTCACGATCCGCGCGATCGCTACGCGAGCATGCAGAAGCTCATCGACGCGCTCGTCGAGGAACGCTTCGCGAACGGCTGGCGCGAGGGCGCGAACGATCTCGCTGGTGTGATCCGTGAGGTCACGCCGGGTGCCGGTGCGCCGAACGCCGGCCCCAGGACGGTTCACACCGATCGCCCTGTCACGATCGTCACGCGCTCGCTGATCAGCCAGTCGGCGATCAAGCGCAAGATCGCATCGCTCTCGCACCCCGTGCATCCGCTGCCCGAGCAGCCGGAGTTCGCGGATGGCAGCGTCGACGTCGCGCCATCGCTTCACGAGTCCGGCGGCCAGACGAAGATGCTGTTCGTCGATCCGATGATTCCGCCATCGCTGCCCGCACCGCGCGCAGACGGCACTCCGCCCGTGGTCGTCGCGCCGGCGCCGGCGCTGGAAGCGGGCATGCAGCAACAGCTGCTCGCGATGGCGGCGACGATGCTGCCGGGACCGGAGCTCGCGTCGGTGCACGGCGGCAACACGTTCACGGGGCACTCGATCGCGATGGAGCGTCCCGCGACGTCGAAGTGGACGTTCGGCGTGCTCGGTGCGGCCGCGTTGATCGGTGCGATCGCGGCAGTCGCGATCCAGGTGCGCTCGCACGACGACGAGCAAGAGGACGCGGCTCCGCAGGTCGCGATCTCGAAGCCGGTCAACAAGCTCGACTTCGATCCGCCGCCACCGCCGCCAAAACCGCAACCGCAACCGCAACCGCAAACGGCTCCGACTCCGGCTCCGCCTGCCCCACCCGCGACGGATGTGACGGCAGCCACGCCGGCAACCACGCAGCCCGTTACCAAACCCGAGGACAAGCCCGCGACCATCGAGACCCGGATCGCGCACCATCGCGAGCACGTCGCGGCCGCGGCCAAACCGCCGGTGAAGGCCGAATCGTTCATCATGGTCGACGAGAAGAACGGCAACGGTGATTACGCCGACGCGATCATCGCCGGGCAAGCGCACTCGATCCCTGCGAAGTTCTACGTGCCATCCGGTCCCTACAAGTTACTGATCCAGAACGACAACGTGAAGTTTGTCTGCCGGGGTACACTTACTCCGGGCCAGGCCCTTCGCGTCCATGTCTCTCTGGAGAACGGTTCGTGCACCGAGTAGCGCTCGCTCTCACTCTCGTCACTACGACCGCTGCCTTCGCCGACAAGCGCTCCGACGATGGAGAGACGCCGGCGGATGATCAAGTCGTCGTCGTCAACGCGAGCGGTGACAATCCGGGACAGGTCGAGCGCATCCATCGCGTGCTCGAACAACGCGGCATGCTGTTCCACGTCAGCGAGGCGCTCGAGGCGACCCTCGAAGGCCACAGCGTGCTCACACCGGATCTCGAGCTGATCCGACACGCATACGCGAGCGGTGACTTCACGACCGCGCTCGAGGTCATCAGCGAGGACGAGAAGAAGCTGCTCCAACACGGTGGTGCCGATCTCACGATCTCGCTGTCGACGCTCGCGGGCTGGCGCGGGCTGATCGCCGCCGCCGACGATAAGGATGACGAGTCGCTGCGTCAGTTCCGCGCCGCGGTCCGCATGAACCCCGCGTATCAGATCGACAAGAAGCTGCCGTCTCCCAAAGTTCGCGCGACCATCATCAAGGCGCATCACGAGCTCGACCCGACCGGCGCGTTGAAGACGACCGTCGATCCGGAAGGTGCGACCGTCACGGTCGACGGCAGCGATACCAAGCCTGCCGAAGAGAAGCGCAAGCTGCCGATCGGCTTGCACCTCGTCCAGATCGCCGCACGCGAGCGCAAGACGCACGCCGAGATCGTCGACATCGCCGACGTCAAGACGCTGAAGCTGGACGTCACGCTCGATCCCGAGAGCCTCGCGGACAAGGCGGTCAAGCTCGTCGACGAAAGTGCCGCGGCACCATCCGGCACGCCGCGGCTCGATCGTGCGAGAGCCCTCGCGAAGCTCGTCGGCGTCAACCGTCTGCTGTTCGTCGAGGGTGCGAACGACGACGGCGTCAAGGTTCGGCTCTACGACACGTCGCTCAAGAAGATCTCGAAATCGCTGACGTTCGATCCGAACGAATCCTCGGCGTCGATCGCGAGCCAGATCAAGTCGGCGCTCGATCCGGGCACGACGGTCGATGTCAACACGGTCGTGATCGGTCACGACGGCGAGCCGGAGCCCGACAACGAGCGCTGGTATGATCACTGGTACATATGGGCCGGCGCAGCAGTCGTGCTCGGCGGCGCGTATCTGACCTACAGTTACGAATCGCGCGATCCGACCACCATCAAGGGATTTTAGTGAGAGTTGCGTTGCTCGCGCTGGTTGCGTCCCTCGCCGCGTGCAATGACGGCGCGATCGATCTCACGCTCGTGTTTCCCGAGGAGGCAGCGAACTACGACATGTCCTGTGTGAAGGCCGTCGACGTGCTCACGCTCGGCCCGAACGACACGATGCCGCTCGATATCGGCGCGCGTACCGGCGGCAACGTCGCGTGCGTCGACCTCGGCCACACCGTGACGACGTTCGCCCAGGTCCACGCCGCGCTGACGAACAAGGTCAACGTGCCGATTCCCGCCGGTGGGCTCGCTGCCGTCGAGGTCCGCGGCCGCGCCGGCTCGTGCGCGGACAAGCCCGCGCAGTTCGAAGCGATCTTCTACGGCGGTGCGCAGGACGCCGGCAATTCCGACCTCACGATCCCCGTCGCGCGCAACATCACGTGCAACTCGAGCACGCAGTTCACGGTCAAGCCGGTCAATATGTACGACCTGTTCAACACGAAGACGTGCACGGACTACGTCGATCCCAGCTCGCATGCGTTCTCGGCCGACCTGCGGCCGACGCTGATCGCGCGCCAGCCGACCGCGTTCGAGATCGGCGAGTCGACCCAGCCGATGAGCTCCGCGACCGCCAACATCATGTCATTCACCAAGACGTACAAAGGGACCTGCACCGTGATCGCGGTACAGAGCTCCGACGGTTCGGTCGCTGGCCAAGCGTGCATCAACGCCGGTGCCGCGACCGCGTGCGCGGGATCGAACCTCGAGCTCGCGCTGCTGCCGGCTGCGTACGCGCAGATGTCGCGGGATAGTTCGATCACGAATTACAGCAGCTGGAGCTTCATCGGCGTGTGGACGACGAGTGGGACGGTCGGTCCACTCAGCGGTGCAACCGTCACGGTCGAGGACAGCGGCGACGCGAAGATCGTCTACGGCGATCTCGGCACGACGGCGTTCCAGCCGAATCCGACGGCGACGGCGACGACGACAAGCGGCATGGTCATGGTCTACACCAATGACGTCGTGACCCTGAGCGTGAGCGCGCCCGGCAAGACGCCGCGCCACATGTTCTACGCCGGCGCGGATGCGAACCATCCATCGAGCTCGATCGTCGTGTTGAACTAAGCAGCCGGCATGGGCCCGACGTACGTCGAGGCAGGGCGGATCAACTTGCCGACGCGACGCTGCTCGAGGACGTGCGCGCTCCAGCCGGCGATCCGGCCGACGCCGAACGTGGGCGCGAACTGGCCGCGCGGCAGACCGACCGCGTCGAGCAACACCGCGGTGTAGAACTCGACGTTCGCGGCGAGCGGCCGATCCGGCTTCTTCTCGCGCAGGATCTTCGCCGCCGCGTTCTCGACTGCATGCGCGAGCTCGAGGTTCGGTGTCGACAGCGGCTTGACCGCGAGCTCGAGCACCGCCGCGCGCGGGTCGCGCACGCGATAGATTCGATGGCCCATGCCCATGATCCGGCGGCCGGCCGCCAGCTCGCCGAGCAGCCACGCCTCGGCGTTCGCAGGCGAGCCGATCGCGTCGAGCATGTCGAGTACCGGGCCCGGCGCACCACCGTGCAACGGACCCTTGAGCGCGCCCACCGCGGCGACGACGGCCGAGATCAGGTCGCTCGCCGTCGAAGCGACGACACGCGCGGTGAACGTCGACGCGTTCATGCCGTGATCGATCACCGTGACGAGGTAGGCGCCGAGCGCCTTCGCGGCAGCCGGCGCTGGCAGCGAGCCGGTGGTCATCCGCAGATAGTCGGTAGCATGATCGAGCTCGGCCGACGGCGCGACCGGCGCGAGGCCGCGCTGCTTGCGGCTCCACGCTGCAACGAACACGGGCGCTGCACCGATCGCGGTGACCGCGTCGGCGAGGTCATCGCCGGTCGAGCGCAGGTGCGCGAGCGACGCGCGCAACGCGTCCATGCCATCACTGGCATCGAGCGCATCGCCGAGGCGCGGCAGGAGCTCCCACGCGCGGACGCGAGCCTGCGCGAGCTGGGCGACCGTCAGCTCGGCCGGGGCGCCGCGGCCGGCGGACAGCACGCGCTGCGCCGCCTGTTCGTACGTCGCGACCTGCGCGAGCTGTTCGGCGTCGGATCCCGCGATCACGAGTCGGCCGTGCTCGCCGTCGACGTGCGAGATGGCGGTGTTCGCCGCGTTCACCCCTTCGAGACCGGAGCTGGATGCTGCTTCCATCCATTCGGTGTAAGGTCGAATCAATGGTTGATCAACGTAGATTCGATAATCAACCTAGCGATTTCCTGGACGCGAAGGCCGCGGCGAAGTTGCTCGGCGTCGAGGTCCGGACGCTCTACGCGTACGCGAGCCGCGGCCTCGTGCGCAGCGTGCGCAGGGGGCGCGGGCTCGCGCGGATGTACGCGAAGGCGGATCTCGAGCGCTTGAAAGCGCGGAGCTCCGCGCGCGCGGGCCACGGGGCGGTCGCCGCCGGTGCGCTGCGCTGGGGCGAGCCGGTCCTCGATTCGGCGATCACCGAGATCACGTCGCGCGGTCCCGCGTATCGCGGCCGGCTCGCGACCGAGCTCGCGGCGACCGGCGTGCGGTTCGAGAACGTCGCCGAGCTGTTGTGGTCGGGTTACTTGCCGGCCGAGCCGATCGCATGGCCGCGGCCCGCATTACCGCTCGCGCAGCTCGCCCGGTTGATCCCGAGCGGCGCGGCGCCGCTCGACGTGATGTCGGTGCTCGTCCCGCTCGCGGCGCGCGACGATCCTTCGCGCCAGGACGGCCGGCCCGACGCGATCATCGCGCGTGGCCGCCAGCTCGTCGCGCTGCTCGCCGCGGCGCTCGGCTGGACCGTCGATGCCGCGCACGTCACGCGCGCGCTGTCGGCGTCGTCGGTCGCGGCGGTGGCCGCACGTGCGCTCGGGCTCGACGACGATGCCGCACCCGCGCTCGAGACCACACTGATCGTGCTCGCCGATCACGAGCTCAACGCCTCGAGCTTCGCCGCGCGTGTCGCAGCGTCGACCGACGCCGATCCGTACGCGTGCTTTGCCGCGGCGCTCGCGACGTTGTCGGGCCGCCGCCACGGCTCGGCGGCCGAAGCGATCGCGCGCTACGCCGACGAGCTCGGCTCGCCCGAGCGCGCGATGCGCGCCGCACGTGCGCTGCGCGAAGCACCCGCGGGCTTCGGCCACATGCTCTATCCCGCCGGCGATCCGCGGACCGCGCCGCTACTCGATCTCGCACGCAGCTCGCCGAACAAGCGCGCACGCACGCTGGTCGCACTCGCCGATGCGGCAGCCGCGCGAGAATTCTATCCGAGTGTCGACGTCGGGCTCGCCGCACTCGTCGCGGCACTGGGCCTCGCACCGGCCGTCGGCTCGGGCTTATTCGCAGTCGCGCGCAGTGCCGGCTGGCTCGCTCACGTGCTCGAACAGCGCACGCAGAGTTACGTGTTGCGGCCGCGCGCGCGTTACGTGGGCGTGGCGACGCCCTGATCTCGTTGCGCTTTGATCCCGTGCGGTGCGGCCGGATCGAACTCGGCCTTCGACACCGGTAGGCCACGCAGCACGAGCGTGAGCACGGTGCCCGGCAACGCGACGTACGTCTTCGGCAGGAACAGGAAGTAATTCTTCACTTCGTCCTCGGGCGGGATGCCGTGCTTCTCGGTGCCGGGGCTGCCCGTGCACATCCGCATCTTCTGGCCGGGCTCGAGCACGAAACCGGGATCGATCACCCCGAGCAACGACTTCTTGTTCGAGCCGCGACGGCCGACGGTCATGCCGCAGCCCCGCGTGGAGAACGGGGTCTTCCCCGCGTTTTCGAGGATGACCCACTCGGTGTTGAGCGCGTCGGAGGAGTCCGCAGCCTTGATCTCGACGAACCGGATCGCCATGGCGCGCGGAGCATACAGGGTTACCGTTGCAATCCAAGCCAATCGATCGATAATGCTCGGCGATGGGCAAAGAGGTGATTCGGGTCGTCGCTGCCGTGATCGATCACGACGGCCGCTACCTGATCACCCAGCGCAACTCGAACGCCGTACTCCCGGGCCTCTGGGAGTTCCCCGGCGGCCGCGTCGAGCCCGACGAGGAAGAGCAAGCGGCGCTCGCGCGCGAGGTTCGCGGCCGGATCGGGGTCGAGGTCGTCGTGGGCGTCAAGATCGGCGAGCACACGCACGAGTACACGAACTACCAGGTCCAGCTCACGATGTACTCGTGCAAGCTGCCCTCTGAAGCGCGACCGTATCCGGCTACCGTGGCCGACCTGCGCTGGGTCACGTCGCGCGAGTTCCTCGACTACGACTTCCCACCGGCCGACGAGAAGACGATGTCGAAGCTGCTCGGACTCGTCCGGAATTGAGCCGACGAGCGAGCTCGGAGCGCCGGGGCGCGCCTCGGCGAGGAGGCGAGCAGAAATGATCATCCGCTCGCTCGCGCTCAAGACCGAGCTCGGCTTGGCTGCGACGCGCGCGACGATCATCGATCGCGGCGACTACGTCGCGATCACGACGCCCGACGACCCCGGTTACTACTACGGCAACTTGCTGCTCTTGCCGGCGCCGCCGCAGGTCGGTGAGGTCGCGTTCTGGGTGCGCCGGTTCGCGGCAGAGTTTCCACAGCCCGCGATCAAGCACGTCACGCTGTGGTGGGACGGTGTCAGCGGCGATGCCGGCGCCGAGCAAGAGCTCGCCGCCGCGGGGTTCACGCTCGATCGCAGCGCCGTGATGACCGCGGCGAACGTGACCGCGCCACCGCCACCGCTGCCGATCGTCGCGCTGTCGCCCGACCAGGTGATCACGTCGCTCGATCTCGGCTGGGCGACCGCGGACCGCCACGACGATGCCTATCGGGTGTTCCTGTCGCGCCGCGTGCAGTGGCACGCTCGGCTCGTCGAGCGCGGGCTCGCCGCGTTCTACGGCGTCTACGATCGCGGCGAGCTCGTCGCGAGCCTCGGGCTCGTGCCGATGGACAAGGTCGCGCGCTATCAAGATGTCCAGACCGCCGCGGCGTATCGCAAGCGCGGGCTCGCCTCGGCGCTGCTCGCGGCTGCCGCGCGCGACGTGCCCGCGGAGCGCTACGTGATCATGACGAACGGTGGAGATTCCGAACGCGTGTACGCGCGCGCCGGCTTCATGATCGCGGAGCACACGGTGTCCGCGTGCCGGCGACCTTAGTGCAGGATCTTCGCGACGATCATCGTCAGCGTGATCGCACCGGCGACGACCGCCACGAATAACAAGCCGAGCTGGATCCGGGTGAGTGCCCGCGCCGGAACCGCCGCTGCTGCCTCCCAGTCATGTTGCGGGTAATGGTCGCCGACGGGTGACATCAGATTCGCCGCTTGCTGGGCATTGGGCTGCTGCGGTCCCGTGCGCGGGACGGTCGCGTGCGACGGCCGCGAGCTCGGCGCGATGTCGGTCGAGAGCGGCCGGCCGCTGACGACCGGATACGGCGACTCGTTGTACGAGCCTTCCTGAACGCCGGGAGGTAGCGGATTCGTCGACGGCGGTTGCGTCGGCGCATCCGCACGCGGGCCGCTGCCCCGTCGCTCCGGCAAGCCGGGCGAATCGAGGAGCGCGAGCTGCGCCGGCGTCAGCTTCACCGAGTCGTGCGTCGCGCTCTGCGAACCGATCCGCTCGACGTGGTCGAGCGTCATCGACGGCAAGGCACCGTGGTTCGGATCGATCGGCGGCGCCGCCATCGTCGGCGCTTGCGCTGCATCCCGAGGTGGCTGCTGCGCCTCGTGGACGACCGTCGCCTTGTACGCGGCCGCGGTCTTGACCGGCGGCTTGCTCGATTCCTTCGCGACCACCGTCGGCAGCTGCCCCGGTTCCGGAAAGCGCACCCCGGCACTGGGCGTCCTCGTCGGTTTCGGCGCGCTCGGCGGCGCCGGCAACGGCGCGGCACCGCTCACCGACCCGATCGGAACCGGTACCGGCGCGGACTTGCTCTTCTGCGCCGCGGCAGCGGCCTCGAGCGCTTGCACGACCTCGAGCGGGTTCGCTTCGATCCGGGTCTTCTCCGGCGGCGGCCCGTCATCATCGTCACGCTCGTCCGTGTCTGCTTCGGTGCCGAGTCTCGACACCAGCTGCTCGAGTGACGCTTCGCTCGGCCGGACCAGCTCGACATCTCCGCTCTGGATATCGAGCTCGGCGTCTTCCTCGTCGTCGTCCTTGCTCTTGCGAAACGGCACCGTCTCGCTCTTCTTCGCGTCCGCGACCTCTTCCCAGCCCAGATCGATCGACGAGTCGCGTCCGGAGATCAGCTCGCGCATGCGCTCGCCGTGCTCCTCGAGCTCTTGCTGGAAGTGCTCCTCGAACCAGCGCCCGATCTCGCCCGGCCCAGAGCCTTTGCCGCGGTGGTGCAAGTAGCCAAGCATCGCGTCGCCGAACTCTTCCGCCGACGCGTAGCGGTCGTCCTTGTCCTTCGCGACCGCCTTCATGACGATCTTGTCGAGCGCCGGATCGAGCTCGACGTTGACTGTCGAGGGCGCGGGCACGGCGCAATCGATCACCGCTTGATACGTCTCGTACGGCGAGTTGCGCTTGAACAACCGGCGGCCGGTCATCAGCTCGTGGACGATGACGCCGAGCGCGAACACGTCGGTGCGGCGGTCCACGTTCGTCGCCACGCACTGCTCCGGCGACATGTACGCGAACTTGCCCTTGATCGTGCCGGCCTTCGTCTTGGTCTCGCGGTACTCGGCGCGTGCGATGCCGAAGTCGACGACCTTGACGATGCCCTCGAACCCGATCACGAGATTCTGCGGCGAGATATCGCGATGCACCATGTTGAGCGGCTTGCCGCTCTGCGTCCGCTCGTGGGCGTAGTGCAGGCCCGCCGCCGCTTGCGCCGCGATGTTGAGGATCAGCGGCACCGGCATCCGGCCGCCCGCGACTCGCTCCGCCGCGCGCCGGACCACCATCGCGAGCGACAGGCCCGCGAGGAACTCCATCACCATGTAGTAGCGGTTCTCGTGCTCGCCGAGCTCGAACGTCTGGACGATGTTCGAGTGATCGAGCACCGCGGCGAGGCGTGCCTCGTCGAGGAACATCTTCACGAACTCGGGGTCGTCGGCGAGGTGATCGTGGAGGCACTTGACCACCACGTACTTCTCGAAGCCGTTCGTGCCGTCGATGCGAGCGAGATAGATTTCGGCCGTGCCGCCGAGCGCGAGCAGCGCCAGGATCTCGTACTTGCCGAGTCGCTTGCCTAGCAGCGACCCGGCGCCCGCCGGGATACCGGACATCGGGCTAATTGTACCTCACAACTCCATGATCTCTTTTTCCTTGGCCTTCGCGATGTCCTCGACCTGAGCAATGTACTTGTCCGTCAGGTCTTGGATGTTCTTCTCACCCTTCTTGCGCTCGTCCTCGGAGATTTGCTTTTCCTTCTCCGCGTCTTTGATCATGTCCATCGCGTCGCGGCGCGCCGAGCGCACGGCGACACGGGCCTCCTCGGTCTGCTTGCCGACGGCCTTCGCGAGCTCCTTGCGGCGCTCCTGGGTGAGCGGTGGGATAGGCAAGCGGACCAATTCACTATCGGCTACCGGGTTGATGCCGAGGTCGCTCGCGCGAATCGCCTTGTCGATGACGGCGAGCATCGCCTTCTCCCACGGCTTGACCGTGATGAGGCGGGCGTCGACAACCTGCACGGTCGCGACCTGATTCACCGGGGTCGGCGTGCCGTAGTAGTCGACCTTGATCCCATCGAGCATGGCGGTGTTCGCGCGGCCGGTCCGGATCTTCTGGAGGTCGCGCTTGAACGAGTCGACGGCCTTCTTCATGC
This sequence comes from Deltaproteobacteria bacterium, assembly GCA_040004535.1. Classification (GTDB taxonomy): domain Bacteria; phylum Myxococcota_A; class Polyangia; order Haliangiales; family Haliangiaceae; genus JABFXX01. The sequence goes on along the minus strand of JBDUAS010000006.1, from coordinate 25,594 downwards.
CGTCATCGGTGTCGGTCGTGATGTCGTTGATCATGATTTGCCTCGGGTCAGGTCGCGAATCGCGTGGAGTCAGTGTCCTTGACGACGACCGTGCCCACTTGATCGCCGCACACGACGCGCTCGATGTTGCCACGGTTGGTCATGTTGAAAACAATGATGCGCATCTCGTTGTCGCGGCACAGCGCGAACGCGGTCGCGTCCATGACCTCGAGGTCCTGACGGAGGGCGTCGGTGAACGTCACCGTTTGATAACGCTTCGCATCCGGATGCTTCTTCGGATCCTTGTCGTAGATGCCGTCGACCTTCGTCGCCTTGAGCAGGACATCCGCCCCGATCTCCATCGCGCGCAACGCGGCCGCGGTATCGGTCGTGAAGAACGGGTTACCGGTGCCAGCGCCGAAGATCACGACGCGGCCCTTTTCGAGGTGACGGATCGCGCGGCGCCGGATGTACGGTTCGGCGAGCTGCGACATCGGAATCGCCGATTGCACGCGCGTGACGACGCCGCGCCGCTCGATCGCCTCTTGCAGCGTGACCGCGTTCATCACGGTCGCGAGCATGCCGACATAGTCGCCCGTCGCGCGATCCATTCCGCGCGCGCTGACACCGCGGAAGATATTACCGCCACCGACGACGACCGCGACCTGGACGCCGAGGTTCGCCGCATCCGCGATCTCGGTCGCGACGGTCGACAGCACTTCGGGGTTGATGCCGTAGGTCTGCGTCCCCATCAGCGCCTCGCCGGAGATCTTCAGGAGGATTCGCTTGTACGCGGGCTTGCGAGACTCGGCCATTGCGCGGGCAATGTACCATCGCCCGATGAACATCGGGGTGGTCGCGCTGGTCGCGGTGATGTGCACTGTCGTCGCGGCCGAACCGGCGCCGCGGGCGACGAAACCAGACCCGACGAAAGCCCAGCTAAGATCCGGCCGCGCTCACATGAAAGCCGGCTGGGCGGCGCAGCACGCGAAGAAGTGGTCCGATGCGACGAAGGAATTCGAGGCCGCGCTCGTGGACCTCGGTGGCGACGCGCGCGCGATGTCGGAGCTCGGCTGGTCGGCGATGAACGCGGGCGACTACGCGAAAGCGAAGAAGGCCGACGAGGCGGCGATCCTCACGGCGAACGATCCGAAGGTCAAAGCGGCGAGCCTGTTCAACCTCGGCCTCGTCCAGGAGCGACTCGAGGACAAGGACGGCGCGCTGCGCTCGTTCGCGATCTCACTGTCGCTGCGGCCGAACCAGACGGTCGGCGACGAGGCCGTGAAGCTCGGCGCGAAGGCGGGCGCACCGCCGCCACCGTTCTGTGCGGGCGACAAACCGATCTGCGCGTGCTTGAAGGAGCAGTTTCCTGTCGAGGACGCGACGTGCGAGCCCGCGACGACGATCAAGTCGCCGATCAAGGGCTGGACCACGTACTCCGTGAAGAGCGAGATGTTTTCGAGCACGTATCTGGTCGACGAACACAAGGAGCTGCTCGCCGAGCTGACCAGCGAGCACGACTCCATGCGGTCGACTTCGACCGACAAGCTCGACGAGATGACCGTGAAGACCGTCGGCGGCCACAAGGTGCTATGGGTCCAGGTCACCGACCATTCGAGCTCGATGTCGATGACGGAGACCGACGAGGACGACAGCACGGAGGACACCGTCACGATCACCGCGTGCGCCGTCGGCGATGCCAAGATCAAGACCCACTGCGAGTCCGCGCCGACGAAGATCTCGAGCGAGCATGGGAGCATGAAGCTCGACGCCGACGGCAACTCTCACGACGCGAAGGCGTCGAGCTCGGAGACCGCGATGGCGGTCACGCTCGACGCCGACGGCGTGTTCAACGTCAAGCTGACGAAGGGCACGCTCGGTAGTTACCCGACGGCGCTCCTCGGCCCGCACAAGCTCTTTTAGGACGACTTCGCCCAGTCGATCACGACGCGCCGCCTTCGCGGCGCGTCGAGGCTCGCCGAAACTAGTAGGACTTCGCCCAGACGACTCTCTGTTTGCTCGGCGCGCCGGTGAACGGGCACGTGCCGGGCTCGCCGGCTTCGAGCGGGATGCAACGCACGGTGACCTTGAGGTCTTCCTTGATCTTCGCCTCGACGGCGGGGTCGCCGTTGTAGTGCGTGAGCGCGAAGCCGCCGTGGATCGGGGTCGGATCGCTCTCCTTCTTCTTCGCGGGATCGGCGAAGAACGCGTAGAACTCGTCCTTCGTATCGATCCGCTTGGTGTGCTCGTCACGGAACGCCTTCGCGCGCGCGAACAAGGTGTCCTGGATGTCCTGGAGGATCGCGGGCAATTGCGCGACGAGGTCGGCGCGCGCGATGCCTTGCTTGTCCTTCGGTGCCTTGTCGCGGCGGCCCATGAACGCGCTGTCCTTGTCGAGGTCGCGCGGGCCGACCTCGAGGATCACGGGCACGCCCTTCTTGACCCACTGCCAGCGCCGCTCGCCACCGTTCTGATCGCGGATGTCGAGCTCGACGCGGACCTTCTCGTCGTGGAACCGCACGGCGCGGAGCTCGGCCGCGAGCTTGGTGCAATACTCGACGACGCGCGGTCGATCTTCCGGCTTCTGCGCGATCGCCACGATCACGACGTGACGAGGCGCGAGCCGCGGCGGGCACACCATACCGTCGTCGTCGGCGTGGGTCATGATCATCGCGCCGATCAAGCGCGTCGACGTTCCCCACGACGTCGTCCAAGCGTGGGCGAGCTGGTTGTCGCGGTCGGTGAACTGGATCCCCGACGCCTTCGCGAAGTTCTGGCCGAGGAAGTGCGACGTGCCGGCCTGCAGTGCCTTGCGGTCTTGCATCATCGCCTCGATGCAGAACGTCTGGACGGCGCCCGGGAACCGCTCGGCCGCGGTCTTCTCGCCCTGGATGACGGGCATCGCCATGTAGTCCTCGGCGAACTCGGCATAGACGCAGAGCATCTTCATCGTCTCTTCGACGGCCTCGTCCTTCGTCGCGTGCGCGGTGTGGCCCTCTTGCCAGAGGAACTCCGCGGTGCGCAGGAACAGGCGCGTGCGCATCTCCCAGCGCACGACGTTCGCCCACTGGTTGATGAGCAGCGGCAGGTCGCGATAGCTCTGCACCCACTTCGCGAACGATGCACCGATGATCGTCTCGGACGTCGGCCGCACGACGAGCGGCTCCTCGAGCGCGCCGGTCGGCACGAGCTTGCCATCGCGTAGCTCGAGGCGATGGTGCGTGACGACCGCGCACTCCTTCGCGAAGCCCTCGACGTGCGCCGCTTCCTTCTCGAGCAGCGACACCGGGATGAACAGCGGGAAGTACGCGTTGACGTGGCCGGTGTCCTTGAACATCCCGTCCATGCCGTGCTGGATGTTCTCCCACAGCGCGTAGCCCCACGGCTTGATCACCATGCAGCCGCGAACGTCGCTGTTCTCGGCGAGGTCGGCGGCCTTGATGACCTCCTGGTACCAATCTTGGTAGTTCACGGCCCTCGTGGGCGTGATCGCGGTCTGGGGCTTGCCGTTGCTCATTGCTGTATACCGGGGCGAGGCATACCACTACCCGGCGCTACAGACAGCTGCCGCCGGAGCCGACGAGGCAGCAATCCGCGGGGCACGACGTGAAATCCTCGCCGACCTCGCAGAAGCCGTTGCCGCACTGGGGCGCGCAGCCGGAGCCCACCATCTCGCAGCAGTCGCTGGGACACGACGCGTGATCTTCGCCGACCTCGCAGAACCTGTTGCCGCACTGCGAGCCACCGGAGCCGCTGCCGAAACCGGAGCCGCTACCGAAACCGGAGCCGCTACCGAAGCCGCTCCCGAAGCCAGAGCCGCTGCCGAAGCCGGAGCCGAACCCGCTGCCGCTGCCGTTCCCGCTGCCGAAACCGGATCCGAACCCGCTGCCATTGCCATTGCCGTTGCCGTTGCCGTTCGCGGGATGCGTGCCGCCGGTGCCAGGGCCGTGGGGATCCTGGAGCAACGGCGGCAGCGTCGCGAGGACCGACGAGCGCGCCGTGCAGCTGAACGGATCGGCGCACTGCCAGCACCCGCCACGCACGCTCGGCAGCTCGCGACCACTACACGTCGGCCTGGCGAGCGAACAGCGCAGCGGCGACCCGTCGTCGCACACGTGCGGCATACCGAGCGGCGCACAGCTGTGCTCTTCGCTGCAGGTCCAGCAGCCATCGCGCACGGCGACCGCGCTGCCGGGCGGGCACCACGGCGGCTCGCTCTGGCACGCGACCGGACTGCCGTCGTCGCAGCCGCTCGCGTCGGCGCGCTGTGCGATTGCGGCGAGCGGACCGGTGACGACCGCCGGGAAGCGGGACGAGACGAGCGAGGCAAACAACTCGCCGTGCGCGGTGCTCGCGCGATCGAGTGCGAGCGCGCTCGCCGTGCGGACCGATGCGGCCGGGTCGCGCTCGTCGCGCTCGTCGCGCGCCGGCGTGGCCACCGCCGCGGCAGCGGCCGGCGTGATGCGCTCGACGATGCGATCCGCCGGAGCGTGCTCGACGACGCGCGTGATCAACTGCGGGGACTTCGCGATCACGATCGACAGCCCGATCGCAGCTGCGACGCCCGCGACCGCGACGACGCGGCGACGCGTGCGGCCGAGCCCGGCGGCGAGCACCGCGAGGAGCTCGGTCATCGTCGCGAACCGCTCTTGCGCTCTCGTCCGGCGGCCGCGATCGATCGCGCGCCTCGCCCAGCCAGGTGCCGCATCACCGAGCGCTTCACCGAGCGCGGTGCAGAACGCGTATTGATCCGCGCGCGCATCGGCGGGCTCGCCACGGCGCTGCTCCGGCGCCATGAAGCGCGGCGTGCCACCGATCGTGCCGCGACCGACGATCGCGGCGACGCCGAAGTCGGTGACCACCGGCCGGCCGGTGCGATCGACGAGCACGTTGTCGGGCTTGAAGTCGAGGTGGACGACCCGCTCGGCGTGGATGTACGCGAGCCCCGCGCCGGCGGCCGCGAACATCGTGATGATGTCGCGCGCAGTGCGCCGCTCGGCCGCGAGCCACTCGCGCAGCGTCGCGCCGACGACGAGCTCCATGCACAAGAACACGCGGCCGTTCGCGGTGCCGGCGTCGTGGATCGCGACGATGTTGCGATGTGACAATCGCGCCATCGCGCGCGCCTCCGCGAGCAACACGCGCGCGCCAACGGTCGATGTCGCGCCGTCGGGACGCAAGACCTTGATCGCGACCCGGCGATCGAGCACGTCATCGTGCGCTTCGTACACGACGCCCATCCCGCCGACGCCGATCGCACGCCGGATCGTGTAGCGGCCGACGACCTCGCCTTCGCTCGGCATCCGGTGCGGATCGATCGCCGACAACCCGCGGCCGAGATCCGCGATCAACCGGCGGCAATGCGCGCAGCCATCGAGGTGGGTCTCGAGGCGACGCGCGGCGGTGTCGTCGAGCGCGCCCGCGATCAGGGCTGCCACGGTGTTGTCGCCGGCACACGTCGTCGCCACGCCCGCAGCGTCGCCGTCGCTGGCGCCGCGCTCCACCGATCTCGTCTGACAGGACGAGACGTTCAGATTTCTGCGACGAGCACGCCAGCTCACTCAGTTTTCCGAGGCGAGCCGAGCTCGAGTGCCTGGCGGATCGTGACGTCGGTCAGCACGCGCATGATGCTGTCGAGCTCCGACTCGCTGATCGCGAGCTCGGCGCGCATCCGCTCTCGGGTGGAGGCGACCAGGGTCTCGCGTGCGAGCTCCAGGCGGCGGGCCACGGTCGAGCGATGAACGTGAAAGATCTTCGCGAGCTGGTCGATGCCGAGGCCGTCGATCACCGACATCCGCAGGAGGTTGCGCTCTCGCGGCGCGAGGCTCGCGACCGCGGCGTCGAACGCGGCGCGGAACGAATCGCCGTAGAGCCTGCGCAGATACGCGAGCCCGGGGTCGGGAACACCCGGCGCGAGCTCGGCGAGGCGGTCGTCGTCGGCCGATTCGTGGCGCTGCGCGCGGACGTGCTCGCGCAAGCCGATCCGAGTCGCGCACACCCGCAGCCAGGTCGCGAGTGGCGCGCGGCCGTCGTACGCGGCAATGCCGAGCTCGGGCGTCGCGCTGCTGCTCGGCCGGGCGACGAGCATCCGCTCGCGCAGGATCTGGAGGACCTCGTTGCGATCGCTGAAGCTCGAGAGTGCACGCTCGACGACCGGGACGATGTCGCGCTCGAACGTCGCGAGCGCTGCGGTGTCGCCGAGCGTGCACGCCCACGCGAGGTAGAGATCCTCGATGTGGCGATCGTCGAGCGCCTGACCGTTGGCCCGCGCGGTCGCGTATGCGATGAAGGCCGTCGCCTCGTCGGGCAACGCGGGATGCACCGCGCGTACGCGCTCCCACGTCGACGAGTCGGTCGCGAGATTCATCCAATCACGGACAGTCGGCGGCACACGATGCGTGATCCTCGCCGGCCTCGCAGAAGCCGTTCCCGCAGACCGCGGCGCAGCCGCCGCTGCCGGTGGTGACGCAGCAATCGCTCGGGCACGACGCGTGATCCTCCCCGGCCTCGCAGAACCCGTTGCCGCAGACCGCGACGCATCCACCGCTCCCGGTCATGGCGCAGCAGTCGTTCGGGCACGAGTCGTGATCTTCGCCGACCTCGCAGAAGCCGTTGCCACACACGGCCACGCAGTAGCCGTCGCCGCCGAGCTCGCAGCAATCGGTCGGGCACGACTCGTGGGTTTCGTTGCCATCGCAGAAGCCGTTGCCGCACGCGGCGTAGCAGGTCGCGCCGGAACCGGAGCCACCGCCGGAGCCGTAGCCGGATCCAGAGCCGTAGCCGCCGGAGCCACCGCTACCGGAGCCGTAGCCGGATCCAGAGCCGCCGCCGGAACCGTCGGACCCGGAGCCGAAGCCGCCGGAGCCCCAGTCGGATCCCGACCCCCAGTCGGATCCCGAGCCCCAGTCGGATCCCGAACCGTAGCCAGAGCCCCAGTCGGATCCCGACCCCCAGTCGGATCCCGAGCCCCAGTCGGAGCCGAGGTCGCAACAATCGTTCGCGCAGCTCTGGTGGGTCTCCGTTGGATCGCAGACGCCGTTGCCGCAGATTCCCGAACCCGACAACGCATGGCGCTGGCCGGTCGTCGCCGAACCTCCACTGCCGATACATGCCGCGATCGCGCTCGCGGCGATCGCCGCTCCAAAGATCAGGCTACGCATTTCGCTTCCTTTCACCTTTGTATCCGCGGCGTCGCCGCGAGTCGCGCGCATTCGCGAAGCCTGCCTGATTCACCTGGTGAACCGAGCGGTTACGTGAGGGCTCGCGAGCACCCCCGGCATACTGTTTCTCGCGCAGTGGCGTTGGATCCACCCCGCGGAAGCCGCACATTGGTCCGCATGCGGATGCCGACTATCTATCTGCCGCATGGAGGCGGGCCGTGGCCCTGGGTCCACGTTCCGTTCGGCAGCGAGGTCGAGCTCGCCGCGCTGAAGCGGTACTTGATCGACGTCGCCAAGATTCCCGGCGAGCGCCCCGAGGCGCTGCTCGTGATCTCGGCGCACTGGGAAGAGGACGTCCCGACGCTGATGACGTCGGCGCACCCACCGATGCTGTTCGACTACTACGGCTTCCCGCCGGAGTCGTACAAGCTGCAGTGGCCCGCGCCTGGCGCGCCGGAGCTCGCGACGCGCGTGCGCGCTCTGCTCGAAGCAGCGCGGTTGCCGGTCGCGCAGGATCCGGCCCGCGGTTACGACCACGGCACGTTCGTGCCGCTCAAGCTCGCGTATCCGGACGCCGATATCCCGGTGCTCCAGCTCTCGCTCGTACGCGGGCTCGATCCCGCGCGTCACCTCGAGCTCGGTCGCGCACTCGCGCCGCTGCGCGACGAGGGCGTGTTCATCGTCGGCAGCGGGATGAGCTATCACAACCTCCGCGCGTTCCACGCGAGTGCAGCGCCCGCCGCGCGCGCGTTCGACACGTGGCTGCGCGATGCGGTGCTGCGCGAGCCGGCCGAGCGCGATGCAGCGCTCGCGCAGTGGACCCAAGCGCCTAGCGCGCGCGCCGTTCACCCGCGCGAGGAGCACTTGATCCCGCTGATGGTGGTCGCGGGTGCGGCCGGCGCGGACCACGCGACGCTCGGCTTCGACGGCACCGTCAACCAGCTCCGGCTCAGCGCGTTTCACTTTGCTGCGGCCTAGCGCCACATCACGCCGAGCACATCCTTGATCTGCATGCTCGTCGGATCTTTCGCGTCGACGAGCTCGGCGCGCGCCGCAGCCGCAGCCGCCTTGGCTTTCACCCTGTCGCCGGCCTGATCGTACGCGCGCGCGAGGATGTAGTGCGCCATTCCGAGCGCGCTCGGGTTCGGGTTCGTCTCGGCGATCTCGAGCGCGCGCTCGAGTACCGCGACGGCATGTGCTCCATCGTGAAGCTCGATATAGACCTGGCCGAGCCCGGTCAGCGCCATGCCGGTGAACGGATGATCGACGCCGAGCGTCTTGTCCTGGATCTCGATCGCCTGCTCGTACTGCGAGACGGCCTCGTGGAGCTTCTTCACGCCCGCGTACGCGCCCGCGAGGTTGCCGCGAATGATGCCGACCTCCGGCTTGTCGGGACCGACCGCCGCGATCGTGATGCGTAAAGCTTCCTCGAGATCGGTGACCGCAGCGGGGGTCTTCATCTCGAGCTGCGCGCGCTGGCGCAGCGCGGTCGCGACCATCGGGTGGTTCGGGCCGTAGACCTTGCGATAGATCGCGAGCGCGCGATCGTAGTCGGCACGCGCCTCGTCGACCTTGCCTTGCTCGACGACGTCCATGCCGATGTTGATCAGCTCGTCGGCGACGTGCGGGTCATCCGGCGACTTTGCCTCGCGCATCGCGAGCACGCGACGGTGATAGCGCTCGGCCTCGACCGGCTTGCCCAGGGAGAGGTAGTCGTTGCCGATGCCCTCCAGGATCTCGCTCGTCTGATAGGTGGTTTCGCCCAGGGCCTCGTCGATCGCGAGCGCGTGTTGATTGTCGGCGAGCGACTCGGCGTAGTGCCCGGCGTCGTAGTCGATAGCGCCGAGCGTGGCGAGTGCGAACGCGACGTCGGGGTGACCGGGGCCGAGCTCCTTCGTCAAGAGATCCACGGCGCGCGCGCCGAGCGTACGCGCCTCGTCGTAATGGCCCGCGCGATCGAGCACCGTCGCGAGCTTGCCGACCTGATCGGAGACCCGATCCGGTTGCTTCGCCTCGGCGAGTGCGAGCGCTGCGCGGAATTCGCCGACCGCGGCGTCGCCCTTGCCCTCTTCGAGCAGCGTGATACCGGCGGCGTCGTGCCAGTCGACGAGCTGCTCGGGTGGATCGCCGGCGCGCTGGGTCGCGACACGCGCGACCTTCACCATCGAATCGGCCTCCGCAAAGCGCTGCTCGGCACTCGCGAACGTGACCGCGAGCTGGATCCAGGCGTTCGCCGCGAGCAGATCGTCCTTCGCGGCGGCAGCGACCTGGGCGGCCTCCTGCAGCGCCTTCTCGGTCGTCGGACCGTCGTTGTTCGTCTTCGGCTCGAGCTTGCCGAGCGCGAGCAGGAGGTCGCCGAGCAGCGGCGAGTAGCCGAGCTTGCGCGCCTGCGGGATCAGTGACTGCACGAGCTGCTCCGCCGCGACGTACTTGCCGGACCGGCCGAGTGCGCGCGCGATCGCGAGCGAGTGCAGCGCCGCCTCGACCTGCGCACGGAGCACCGGTTGCGCGGGCAGCGGCGGTTGCTCGACGAGCGTCGCGCCGTCGCGACACGGCGAGAGCTCCGTCAAACCGCTCGCGATCGCGGTGGCGTGGCGGATCGTGTCGAGGTCGGGTGCGTCGGCGAGCAGCGATGTCACCGCCGCGAGCTCGGTGCGCCGGCGATCGAAGCACGCGACGATCGCGTCGTAGCGCGCCTCGGTTTGATCGTGCGTGACGTAGGTCGCGCGACACGCGGCGCGGCGCAGATCGACCCAGCGCTCGGCGTAGCGATCGAACGACTCGGTCGTGTGCAAGAGCGTCGGGGCCACGTACGGCTCCGCGTGCGGCGCGAATGCGAGCACGAGCGAAGCTCGGCGTGCGTCATCCCATGCACCGGCGAGCTGGTCACGCGGATCCGGGCACGCGTCGTCGCGCCGGCGCGCGAACGCGAAGACGAGCGCGAGGATCACGAGTAATGCGCCGAAGCCGCCCAGCAAGCGTCGCCGGCGAGCCGCAGGATCGCGGACGAGCTCGGCGAGCAACCCGTCGAGCGAGTCGAAGCGTTCCGCGGGATCCACGGCGAGCCCGCGCGCGAGCACGCGCCGGAGATGCGCGGGAACGTCGGCGAGCACGGGTCCCCGCGCGATCGCGGCGCGCAGCTCGCCGATCGTCTTGCCCTCGAACGGCCGTCCACCGGTCAGCGCTTCGTAGGAGACGACGCTGAATGCATATTGATCGGACGCCGGCGTCGCCGCGCCGCCCGCGAGCAGCTCCGGCGCCATGTAGACCGGCGTGCCGATCACCTGCCCGGTCATCGTGAGATCGACCACCGCGACATCCGGCGCGGGCTCGACGGTCCCGTCGGCGCGCGCGAGGCCAAAGTCTGTGACGAGCGCGCGGCCCTCGCCGGCGATCAGCACGTTGTCGGGCTTGAAGTCGCGATGGACGATGCCCGCGGCATGCGCGGCCGCGAGCCCGCGCCCTGCATCGGCGAGCACTCCAACGATCTCGCGCACGCCGCGACCAGGTTCAGCTTCGCCGTGGGCGCTCTCGGCGAGCCAGTCGCGCAGCGTGCGGCCGGGGACGAGCTCCATCGCGAAGAACACGTCGTCGTCGTGCTCGCCGACGTCGAACACGGTGACGACGTTGCCGTGCGACAGCTGCGCCATCGCCTTCGCCTCGCGGATCATGCGATCGCGCGCCTGCGGATCTCCCGGTCCCGCGACGCACTTGATCGCGACGGTGCGCTCGAGGCTCGGGTCGCGCGCCGCGTAGACGATGCCCATCGCGCCGGCGCCCGCGATCCGTTCGACGACGTAGCGGCCGACGGTGTCGCCGGGGGCGAGCCGAGCCGCTTCGCGCGCCGCGCGCGGCGAGCCGATCGCGGCGACCAGCTCGTAGCAGGAGACACACTCGTCGAGGTGCGCGAGCGCGGCGCCGCGCTCCGGTTCGGCGAGTACGTTGCCGACCAGGTTCGTGACGGTCAGGTCGTCGAGGCACCCCATCGGCATGAGGATGGTATCAGGGCGAGATCTGGATCGTCGTCGTGAACATGAACGTCCTCCCGCTCGCGACCACGTTGATCACCAGCGTGGCGGGCGAAGCGCAGCCCGCGGAGGGATACGTGGTGAACTGACCGTCGAATTCTTCCCCGGCGCGGATGAGGTCGCCGTCGGAGCGCGTCTCCGACGACGCATCCACGCATGGCGGGCCGGTGAACGTGATCAGCGCGTCGGTCTCGCTGCCGGCGTCGTGCATCCGGAAGTCATGAAACGTCACGCTGTGGGTGGGTACGGTGATCGTCGGCACGATCGCGCCGCCGACGACGAGCCCGTCGAACGTGATGTTCGGTGGCTCGATCACGTCGAGGTCGCGACAGACGTCGTCGTGGAAGCGCAGATCGCACCACGTGTGCGACGGGCAATCGCTGTCTTGCATGCATGCGATGCCGATCGAGTCGATCGGTTGCGCGGCACACCCGACGAGGAGCACCAGCATCGCCTTCATCGCTGCACCAGGGCCGGCAGCTCGCCTGGGGACACCGGCGAGTACGCCGGATTGCCCGACATCATCCACACGAACCCGCCGATCGAGATCACCGGCGCCGCGACCAGCAAGCCCGTACCGATCAGGTCGTAGCGATCGCGGTCCGCGAGTGCGGCGTCGACGTCGGCACCGGAGCGTGGGTGCGTCTTGAGATCGTCCTCGATCGCGCTCACCCGCGTGTACGCGTAGATGCCGGCAGCGAGCGCGACGAACCCGGCGACCATCGCGAGCTTGCCGGTCAGCGCGCGGTGGTTGCGACTCAGCGAATCGTCGAGGTCGGCCGCGCGATCGTGCCCCGGATCCGCGCTGCGCGCACGCCGTGCGAGATAGAGCGCCCGCCCCGGCTGCGCGTCCTCGTCGCGCTCCGCCCAGGTCGTGAGCACCTCGGCGAGCTGGACGTCGTGGCCACCGCCGCCGAGCGTCCACCGCGCATCGAAGGCTCGCGCCGCGATCACGAGCTCACCTGCAGAGCGTGCGCGCTCGCCGATCTTGGTCAGCACCGCGAGCGTGCGTGGCTTCGCCGCGGCTCGCTGCGCGACCGAGAACGGATCGCTGCTCTCGAACGTCACGAGCGCGCGATCGATCACCGGGCCGAGCGCGGCAGGTGCAACCGCCGCCGCGTCGCGGTCCGCGTCGTCGAGCCGCCTCGCGACATCGGGATCCAGCCCGCTCGCGGGTGCCGCGGCGATGACCGGCGCCGCCACCACACTGACTTCTTCTGCACGTGCGCTCGTCGCGGCGCACCACACGATCATGAAGATTGCTGTCCGCATACGTTTCCTCAGTACGAGCCGCAGCCCGAGTTACAGACGTGACCGACCGACGAGCAGCTCTGCGTGCAGCCGCTGTCGCCCGAACAACTCGATTCGCACGACGACACCGCCGCGCTGCACTCCGAGCGACATTGCGAGCTCGCTTGCCACGCGCGATCGCGCGCCTCTTGGTCGCGCTGCTGTTGCTCCGCGCGCTGCTGCGCCTCGCGTTCCTGCCTCGCGCGCTCCTCGACGATCGTGAGGTAGCCCTGGAGGACGTCGGTCGGGACGAACGCGAGGTTGCGGCGCAGCGTCAATTCATCGCTGCAGGCCGTGACGCCGTCGAGGATGTCGATCCCGAGCTTCGCCTTCGCGCCGTGAACGTGCGGCCACGCCGCGCGCAATGCTCCGAGGGCCTCGTCGCACTTGTCGACCGCGTGCAGGGGGCCCACCGCCGCGACCGCCGCCTCGGGGTTGTCGCATTGTGAAGCCGCCGCGACGTACGCTTCGCCGCCCTTCGCGTTGTCGCCGAACGCGACCCACGTCGCGGCCGCATCGACGAGGCCCGGGCACGGTGCGAGCGCGACGAGCCGCTCGAGCGTGCGGTTCGCATCGGGTGCGAGCTCCGCGAGCTTCGCCTTCGCATCCTTGTCGCCCGCGCACGACCGCATCATCGCCGCCGCGCGTCGCTGCAGGCGTAGATCCGCGGGTGCCGCGTTCGCCGCTTCCAGCGCGTCGCGCGTCGCCTCGGCAAGCGCGACCTTCGCGCGCATCTCGATCCGCGACACCGCTGCCGGATCGATCGTCCCGCTGCCCGCCTCGACGCGCTTCGCCGGTACGAGCAGCCCGATCGCCGGCGCCGTCATGAGGCTCGCCGACGCCGTCACGCACGCCGCCGTGCTCGCGGCGAGGATCAGCGCCGCCCTCACGACGGCATCCCACGCGCGAGCACCGCGATCGCGACCGCCGCGAGCCCGACCGCCATCGAGGCCCACAAGATCTGGCCAACCGGCCCGAGCTCGTTGCCACTCAGCATCAGACCGCCGTCCCACATCGCGAACCGGTACGGCTCCTTCCGGCTGCGCGCACCGACGACCTTGAACAAGACGGCCGCGCACCAGATCGGCGCCAGCCACAGGATAACGAACGCTGCTTTCATGCCCCCAGAACGCCGGCCAGCCACGGCAGTCGCGGTTTTTCTCTTATGCTCCGTGGGTGCTGGAGCGTGCGGTGGAGAATGACGAGCTGGCGACGGCAGTTATCGCCGCCGGCATCGCCGCGCACGGCGACTTGAACGTCGCTCGCGAAGCCATCGTCGGCGCACTTGCCTCCGCACTCGCCGCCCAGGTGACGGCCGACACCCTCACCGCTCACGCGACCGAGCTCTACCTCGGCACCGCCTGCGCCGCCGGCTCGCGCGCTGCGCTCGAGCAACTCGATCGACTGTTCATCGCGAACGTCACGAACGTGCTGTCACCGCGCCGGATCCCCGATCACGGCATCGACGAGATCCGCCAGACCGTCCGCGAGCGTCTGCTCTCCGGGGACCCGCCCTACCTCGCGACCGCCGCCGGTCGCGGCTCGCTCGCGGGCCTCGTCGCCGTGATCGCGACGCGCGCCGGCCTCGACTGGCTACGCGCTCGCTCGCGCGCCGCGGCCCACCACGAGGACTCGCCCCGCGACCTCGTCGCATCGAGCGACCCGGAACGCGATCACCTGCGCGCGCGCTTCCGCGGCGACGTCAAGACCGCGTTCGAGGCCGCCGTGAAGGACCTCGAGCCTCGCGACCGCACGATGCTCCGGTTTCACCTTGTCGAAGGCATGACGATCGACGACGTCGCTCGGCTCTATCAGATCCACCGCGCCACCGCCGCGCGCCAGATCGAGAAGGCCCGAGACAACGTCGCCAGCGGCGTGCGGCGCTCCCTGGTCAAGGCAGGCCTTTCTGCCGAAGAACTAGCCGAGCTGGTCACGAGCCAGCTCGACCTCAGCCTGTCGCGCGTGCTCGGGTAGGAACGTACGCAACCATGGCCCGGGGCGGTCGATAGCCGCCACATGAGTCGCTCGCTCGATCCGCTCGCCGCGGCCTACCGCGTGGCCATGCCGCTAGATTGCACGCTGAATGCGGAAGGATTTCCGCTGCTCGAGCTCCAGATCGACGGTCAGCGCGCCACGCTTCAGTTCCTCGTCGTCAAGACTCGAAACGTGAGCATCGCGTGGTCCGAGATCGCGGTGCCGGTTTCTCGGCGCTACCCACTCGCGATCTTCTTTCGACAGCGACGACGACGGTTTCCGTACGGGCGCCGTAAGAAGGACTGCTTGCAGGCGGCGCCGCGCGAGGTCGCTGATCTCGTACTCGATCGGTCGCTGCTCGCTCCGCTCCGCGACCTCCAAGGGCTTCGGCTGGTGATCGCCACCGATTCGACGGATGCCCTAAAAAGGTTCGTCAAGCTGCGCTTCGAGGGTTGGCTCGTCGACTCGACCGTGACGCGCAAGTTGATCGAACACGTGATCGGCCTCGCGCATCGCATTCCGGAGGCGTTCGCACAGGCCACGCAAGCGAACGAGACCCTCCGCGTTTCGCATCTGCCGTTTCGCGAGCAACTCGAGGTCGCAACGAGGTCCGATCCGGTACCGCAATGGTTCGTCGAGGTTCAGGCCTTTCGACGGCGGATACGGACTCGTCTGGCCCTCGAAATCGTCGCGACGGTGATCGTAGTTGCGGCAGCCGTCACCGCGATCGGACTTCACGGCTGAACGAAAAACAGCGCCCCTTGCGGAGCGCCTTTGCGATCGCAGCGAGCTTCGCGGCTATCTAATTCAGGCGAGGCCGGCTTGCGCGGCGACTTCGGCGGCGAAGTCGTTCTTCTTCTTCTCGAGACCCTCGCCGAGCTCGAAGCGGACGAACCGGCGGATCTTGATGTTCTCGCCGATCTTCGCGATGAGCTCCTGCTGGAGATCGAAGATCGACTTGTCGGGGTTCTTCACGAACGGCTGGTCGAGGAGACAGATCTCCTTCTTGAACTTCGCGATCTGGCCGTCGACGATCTTCGCGAGCATCGCCTCGGGCTTGCCCGATTCCTTGGCCTTCGCCATGAGGACCTCGCGCTCGCGCGTCACGACGTCCTCGTTGATCTCCTCGGAGCGGACGAACTGCGGGTTCATCGCCGCGATCTGCATCGAGACGTCGCGGGTGAACGCCTGGAAGTCCTCATTGCGAGCGACGAAGTCGGTCTCGCAGTTGATCTCGACGAGGACGCCGATGCGACCGCCGCCGTGGATGTACGAGACGATCGCACCTTCGGTCGCCTCGCGGCCGGCCTTCTTCGCGGCCTTCGACAGACCCTTCGCGCGCAGCCAGTCGATCGCCTTGTCCATGTCGCCGGCGACTTCGACGAGCGCCTTCTTGCAGTCGGCCATGCCGGCGCCGGTGCGCTCGCGCAGATCCTTGATGAGGGTTGCGGTGACTTCCATGGCGTTTACTCCGCGTCGGGCGAGGCCGAGGCCTCGGGGTTGAACATCGCGCCGCCGGTCGAGATCTCGACGCGCGGGCCATCGCCGCCCGACGAGACATGGATGACGCGCTCGCCTTCCTGCTCTTCCTTCGCGCCACGGTGACGCGCGGTCTCTTTCCAGACCTTGGTGCCGATGATCGCGGCGTCCGCGATCTTCGCAGCGAACAGCTTGATCGCGCGGATCGCGTCGTCGTTACCGGGGATGACGTAGTCGATCTGGTCCGGATCGCAGTTCGTGTCGGTGATCGCGACGACCGGGATCTCGAGGCGACGCGCCTCTTCGACCGCGATGTGCTCCTTGTGCGGATCGATCACGAACATCATGCCGGGCAGCTTCGACATGCCCTTGATGCCGCCGAGCGACTTGAGGAGCTTGTCGCGGTCGCGCTTGATCATCACCTGCTCGCGCTTCGTGAGCGCGAACAGCGTGCCGTCCTCTTCCATCTTCTCGAGGCCGCGGAGGCGCTCGAGCGAGCCCTTCACGGTCTTGAAGTTGGTGAGCGTGCCGCCGAGCCAGCGCTGCGTGACGTAGTGCTGACCCGAGCGGCCAGCCTCTTCCACGATCACGTCCTGCGCCTGCTTCTTGGTGCCGACGAACAGCACGGTGTCACCCTTGCTGGTGGTCTCGACCACGGCGTTGAACGCCTGGCGGAACAGCTTGACCGTGTGCTGGAGGTCGATGATGTGGATGCCGTTACGCGCGCCGAAGATGAACTGCTTCATCTTCGGGTTCCACCGACCCGTGTTGTGACCGAAGTGAACGCCCGCTTCGAGTAGCGCGCGCATCGAGATGGGGTTCGTCCCCATCGCTTCCTGCATCGTTTCCATTTGTCAGTCCTTCGTTGGTTGCCACCCGCACCATCGTCACCTGCTGGAAACTCCGAGGAGCCACGGCCAGCAAATTCCGGTGCGGTGAGTATTTGCCCGAACAACTCGAGCGAGGGCGATCTACCACACCGCGATCACCGGCGGCAAGGTCTAGACGACAGCCTGAAAGGTCAGGAATTCAGAACGGTTGAGTCAGTGAAGCTCGTGCCAGCTGCCGGCGCGCCATTCCATGACGGCAGTCGACAACTGCATCTGCGAGTCCTTCACGCCGGAGACTGCGGCCGCGCGCACATCCTTGGCCTCGACCGTGCCACCGATCGTGTAAGAGCACGATGTTCTCCTCGGGACAGACTGCGAGGAGGTGGCCCTTGCGGTCGCTGTGCTTCGCGCGGAGGCGCGCAGCACGCCGCGGTGACCAGCGGAGTCCTCGTGCTGGCCTTCGCCCTCGAGAAAGTAGGTCACGGTCTCGAAGCCGCGATGCGGATGGTCGGGCGCGCCTACCGCCTGGCCGGGCGCGTATTCGATCGGTCCCATCTCATCGATCAGCAGGAACGGATCGATGTGATCGACCTTCGCGATCGGGAACGGCCGGCGGACGACGAAGCCGCCGCCCTCGACATGGCGCTCGGCTGTGATCAGATGTTCGACGCGCCTACGATGGTCCTTACTTCGCCTGGATGAGCGAGACCTCGATCGAGATCTTCACTTGCTCGCCGACGAGGACGCCGCCCGCTTCGAGCGCCGCGTTCCAGTTCAGACCGAAGTCCTTGCGGTTGATCTTCGTGGTCGCGGACGCGCCGATCCGGGTGTTGCCCCACGGATCCTTGCTCTGCGCCGAAGGGGTCTCGACTTCGAGCGTCACCGGCTTGGTCACGCCGTGGATCGTCAGGTCGCCGGTCGCGGCGAAGCCGTCGTCGGTCTTCTTGACCGAGGTCGACTTGAACGTGACCGTCGGGAACTTCTCGGTATCGAAGAAGTCCGGGCTACGGAGATGCGCGTCGCGCTTCTCGTCGCGGGTGTCGATCGACGTCGCGTCGATCGTGACATCGATCTGCGACGCCTCGGGCTTCTCGGGATCGTAGACCACGGTGCCCGACAGCGTGCCGAACCGGCCTTTGACGTTCGTGATCATGAGGTGACGAACCGAGAATTCTGCGGTCGAGTGCGAGCCATCGATGTTCCAACGCATGGTGAGTAACTCCTTGTGGACCTCAAGGTGCGCCCGTCTCGACTTGTGGACAAGACAGCAACAGAGCAACGGCTTGTTGCTAGAATCAGCCTAATGGACCTCAACGATCTGGCGCTGTTCGCGCGCGTCGTCGAACAAGGGAGCTTCACCGCGGCCGCCCACGTCATGGCGCTCCCGAAATCCTCGGTGACGCGGGGCATTGCGCGCCTCGAGAAAGCGCTCGGCGTTCGGCTGATCCAGCGCACGACGCGCCAGCGCGGTGTCACCGACGCCGGCCGCGAGCTGTACGAGCGCGTCCGCGGCGCCGTCGGCGCGCTCGAGGAAGCGGCAGAGGCCGTACGCGAGCAAGGGAAGGAGCCGCGCGGGATCGTCCGCGTTACCGCGAACCCCGACGCGGCGATGATGGGCATCCCCGAGCTCCTCGTCGAGCTGCGCGCGAAGTTGCCGTCGATCCACATCGAGCTGGCGTTGACCAGCCGGGTGGTGGACCTCGTCGCGGAGGGCATCGATCTCGGCATTCGCGCGGGCGCACTCGTCGATTCGTCGCTGATCGCGAAGAAGGTCGGATCGGCGAACGCGGCGCTGTACGCGGCGAAGCGTTACCTCAAGAAGCGCGGCAAGCCGACCAAGCTCGCCGAGCTCGCCGACCACGACTGCGTCCTGTTCCGCGGCCGCCACGGCCACGCGACGTGGCAGTTCGAGCAGCCGCGCACGAGCGAGATCACGGTCGAGGGCATCGCGAGCGTCGACGATTACTGGTTCATGTCACGCACGCTCGAGGCCGGGCTCGGCATCGGCCCCTTACCGATGTTCATGGCGCAGAGCGAGCGGCTCGAGCGCGTGTTGCCCGACCACCTGATGCGCGGTGCGCCGCTTCACGTCGTGATGCCGTCGGCCTCGTTCGTACCGGCCCGCGTCGCGGCGGTACGAGACGCGTTACACGCGCACCTCTCGAAGGTGATGACCGCGTGCGCCGGCAAGCGTTGAGTTATCGTCCCTGGATGAGAGCATCAGCGTCGAGAGCGTTCGTCCTCGTGGCGTTGACCGCGTGCTCCGCACCGGCGACGAGCTCCCCACCACCGGTGGTCGCGCCGGCACCCGCCCCGCCGCCGGTCACCTCGCCCGCGCCCGACCCGACGCCGCCGGCGTTCCGGCTGCCGGGTGATGTCGCGCCGGTGCGCTACCAGCTCGAGCTCACGATCGTGCCGGACCAACCGACGGCACACGGCGAGATCAAGATTTCGGCGAAGCAGATCAAGCCGACGCGCGTCGTGTGGCTGAACGCGCATGGCTTGAAGATCGAGAAGGCCACCGTCGCCGGCGCGCCTGCTCGCGTCGTTCCGGGCGGCGACAACTTCGTCGGGCTGGTAGCCGATCACGACCTGCCGGCGACGTTCGACATCGATGTCGTGTACACCGCCGCGATCGATCACGAGAAGAGTGTCGGCATCTACTCCGCCGCCGAAGGCGACAAGTCGTTCGCGTACACGTTCTTCGAGGCGACCGATGCGCGGCGCGCGTTCCCGTGCTTCGACGAGCCCGCGTTCAAAGTGCCTTGGCAGCTGACGTTCCACATCAAGCGCGATCAGCTCGCGCGCGGCAACACGAAAATCGTCAAGGAGACCGACGAAGGCACCGACATGAAGCGGGTCGAGCTCGCCGAGACCGTGCCGCTGCCGAGCTATCTCGTCGCGTTCATGGTCGGCCCGTTCGACGATGTCGACGACGGCTTCGCGGGCCGCGCCCACACGCCGGTCCACTTCATCGTCCCGCCCGGTCACGGCGAAGAGCTCGCGTGGGCGAAGCAGGTCACGCCGAAGGTCGTCGCCGCGCTCGAGAATTACTTCGACATGGACTACCCGTTCGGCAAGCTCGATGTCGCGGTGGTCCCCCGCTTCTGGGGAACGATGGAGCACCCCGGCATCGTCGCGATGGGTCAGCCGCTCACGCTGATCCGACCGGCGGAGCAGACCCGCGAGCGCGAGGAGAGCTACCTGAACATCCTCTCGCACGAGATGGGCCACTACTGGTTCGGCGACCTCGTCACGATGGCGTGGTTCGACGACACCTGGTTGAACGAATCGTTCGGCGAGTGGCTCGACCTGATCACGACCGATGCGGTGATGCCGGCGTGGCACGTCCGCGACGAACGCGTCGAGATCGCGACCGGCGGCATGAGCGGCGACGAGACGCTCTCGGCGCAGCCGATCCGGTTGCCGGTGACGACGAGCGAAGCGATCCAGGCCTCGTTCGATGGCCAGCTGACGTATCTGAAGGGCGCGACGGTGATCCGCCAGTTCGAGGCGTTCGTCGGGCCCGACAAGTGGCAGGCGTTCATCCGTGGCTACATCCACGAGCACCTGCACGGCAACGCCACCGGCCCCGAGCTGTTCGCAGAGCTCCGCGCGAGCTTCGGTGCACCGACCGCCGATGCGTTCGAGCACGACTTCACGCACGCGGGCGTCGCGCTCGTGAACCTCCACGCCGACTGCAAGGCGCACCAGCTGGTGCTCGATCCCATGCAGCGGGCGTTTCCCGCTGGTGTCGTCGAGGATGCCGACGATCGCATCACGTTCTCGGTTCCGGTCTGTGCGCGGTTCGGCGATGCGAAGCACGCGGATCGGGCGTGCACGCTCGGCCCGCCGATCGCGGTGGCGTACTGCCCGACCTGGATCATTCCGAACGCCGACGCGAACGGCTACTACCGCTCGCGCCTCGACATCGCGATGGCGACCGCGATGCTCGATCCGCAGTCGGCGCTCGCGAAGCAAGCGAAGCCGACGAGCGCGGAGCGCCGGATGATCACTGCGGACCTCGCCGCGATGGTCAAGCGCGACGAGCTACCGATCGATCGCGCACTGCCGCTGATCGCGAAGCTCGTCCACGATCCCGATCCGAAGCTCGCGGCCGAGGCGAACTTCGTGCAGATCCACAGCGCGGGCCTGCCCGACGATCTGTACGCCGCGGTCACGCGCTGGCACGTCGCGACGTTCGGCTCGCTCGCTCGCTCGCTCGGCTGGCAGCGCGCGAAGGGCGACAGCGACGATCGCGAGACGCTGCGGCGCACCGCGCTCGGGCATGTCTCGTACTGGGATCCAGCTGCGCGCGCGCAGGCGGAGAAGCTCGCGGACAAATGGATGACCGATCACGCGGCGATCCCCGATGATCTCGTCGATCTCGCGCTGTCGGCCGCCGCGTTCAAGGGCGATGCCGCGCGCTTCGACCGTTACATCGCCGCTGCGAAGGCGACGCACGATACGCACGAGCGCCAGCGCTTCCTCGCGGCTATCGGTGGGTTCTCCGATCCGGCCCTCGCCGCGCGCGGGCGCGACCTCGTGCTCGCACACGACTTCGACACGCGCGATGCGATCGTGATCCTGCAGGTCCAGCTCAGCCGGCGCGAGATGCGAGAGGGCGCACTGAAGTGGCTGCAACAACATCTCGACGAGCTGATCGGGCGCCAGCGCGACGACGAGAATTCATGGACGTTCGGCCAGCTCGCGGGCACGTTCTGCGACGCAGCGCATCGTGACGCCGTGGCGGCACTCCTCACGCCGCGCGCGGACAAGATCGCAGGCGCACGGGTCGCGACGACACGCGGCCTCGAGCAAACAGATCAGTGCATCGCCGAGGTCGCACGCGAGATGCCTGCACTGCAGCATTTCTTCATCAAGAGATAGTGATGTCGCACGTGTCGCACCGGCCGCGCCGGTAGATCGCTCGTCGAGCGCGTGCTATCGCACCGCCCATGCGAAGTGCATTGCCGTTGATCTTGTTCGCCGCCGCGTGCGGTTCTGGAAAGCAAACGCCCGCGGAACCGGCGACGCTGCCGACGACCGCACCGACCACCGCGACCGCCGCCGCGCCGGCGCCCGCCGAGGAGCCACCCCTGCCGGCGCCGACGAAGCCGGTCACCGTGAAGTCGCTCGTCGCAGTCGGCCTCGATCCCGACTCGCTCGATCGCACGGCCGACCCGTGTGACGACTTCTACCAGTTCGCGTGCGGTGGCTACATCGCGAAGACGGAGATCCCGAACGACAAGCCGATCACGATGCGCAGCTTCATCGCGATCAACGATCGCAACCTCGAGTTCGAGAAGTCGGTCCTCGAAACGGCCTCGACCAAGCCCGGCGCGGATCCGGTCATGAAGCAGCTCGGCGCGTACTACGGCTCGTGCATGAACGAGCCGGCGATCGAGAAGGTGGGCATGGCTCCGATCAAGCCGCTGCTCGCGCAGATCGACCGGGTCCACGACGCGAAGTCGCTGTCGGCGACGGTGACCCAGCTCCACGTCTACGGCATCAACGCGCTATTCAACATGGGCCCGGCGCAAGACGCGGCGGATGCGACGAAGATGATCGCGGACGTCGAGCAAGGCGGCCTCGGCCTCCACGACCGCGACTACTACCTGAAGGACGACGACCAGACCAAGAAGGTCCGCACCGCGTATCACGATCTGCTCGTCAATCTCCTCGAAGATGCCGGCAAGAAGCCCGACGCCGCCGCGAAGTCGGCCGACGCGGTGCTCGCGCTCGAGACCGAGATCGCGAAGGTCAGCAAGGACAAGGTCGCGCGCCGCGACCCGAAGGGCATGTACAACAAGATCGATCGTGACGGCGTCGCGAAGGCGATGCCCCACTTCGAGTGGAACGCGTTCTGGAAGGGCGTCGGCCTCGGCACGGTGAAGGACGTCAACGTCGGCTCGCCCGACTTCCTCGCCGGCGTCGACCAGTTGATCCAGAAGGTCCCGATGGACACCTGGCGCGACTACCTCACCGCGTGGACCGTGCGGACGCAGGCGAACATCCTGCCGAAGAAGATCGACGATCAGACGTTCGCGTTCCGCCAGGTGATCTCCGGCGTGAAAGAGCAGGAGCCGCGCTGGAAGCGCTGCACGCGTTACACCGACGGCGCGCTCGGCGACCTGCTCGGCCAAGCGTTCGTGAAGGAGAAGTTCGGTGGCCAGAGCAAGCAAGCGGCCGAAGCGCAGGTTCACGCGATCGTCACCGCGATGACCGCGAACCTCGCGGCGCTGCCGTGGATGGACGCGACGACGAAGGGCCTCGCGGCAGCGAAGTTGAACGCGATGTTCTATCAGATCGGCTACCCCAAGAAGTGGCGCACGTATTCGTTCAAGCTCGACCCGAAGACCTGGGGCGCGAACTCACTCGTCGCCGACAAGGCGGAGACGGCGCGCGAGCTCGCGAAGGTCGGGAAGCCGGTCGACAAGGACGATTGGGGCATGACCGCGCCGACCGTCAACGCGTACTACGATCCGGCGCTCAACGGCATGGTGTTCCCCGCCGGTATCCTCCAGCCGCCGTTCTACAGCGTCGACGCCGCGATCCCGGTCAACATGGGCGGCATGGGCGTCGTCGTCGGTCACGAGCTGACCCACGGGTTCGACGATCAGGGCGCGCAGTACGACAAGGACGGCAACCTCAAGGACTGGTGGCAGCCGGAGACCCAGAAGCAGTTCAAGCAGCGCACGCAGTGCGTGATCGATCAGTACTCGAAGTACCAGATCAGCGGCGTCAACCTGAACGGTGCGAACACGGTCGGCGAGAACATCGCGGACATCGGTGGCGTCAAGCTGGCACTCGCCGGCTACCGCGCGCTGCGCTCGAGCGCGGCTGACACCGTCGTCGCCGATGGCTTCACCGAGGATCAGCAGTTCTTCCTCGGCTACGGCCAGGCGTGGTGCGCGAAGGCGCGCCCGGATTACGAGAAGATGCTCGCGAACCTCGACGTTCACTCGCCGGCGCACTGGCGCGTCGATGGCGCGCTGTCGGCGACGCCCGAGTTCGCGAAGGCGTTCCGCTGCAAGGCCGGCTCGAAGATGCGGCCGAAGAACGCCTGCGTCGTCTGGTAGTAGCTACCCGAGCGCGGTCTTCAAGATCGTCTCGGCGAGCTTGATGGCGGTGATGCGCTGGGTGACCGGCGCGCCACCGATGACGGCGGCGACGAGCTCGCCGAGCGGCCGCCGCTTTTGTTTGTTGTCGACGCAGCGCTGTGCGAGCAGCTTCACGAGCGGCTCGCTGGTGAGGTCGATCGGCCCGGGCTTCAAGTACGGCGCGTCGTCCCAGCGGGCGAGCGCGTGCATCACGCTCGCTTGCTCCGCCCACAGCGTCGTGAGCTCCTGCATGCCGAGCGCGCGTTGCGCGAGCTCCGCACCGAGCCGCGCGAAGCCGAGCCACCCGAGCCACATCCGCGCGAGCACGGGCTGCATCTTGGCGCGTGCGCGATACTGGCGCGGCCCGTAGAGCTCGTTGAACCGCAGCGATGGCGTGACCGCGAGCGCGTTGGCGAGCGTCGCGCCGTCGGGCAGGCGCCACGGCAAGCCGGTGAGGAGCTCGAAGCCCGCGACCGTCATCTCGCCCTCGCCCTGCGCGCGCCACGCGCGGTCTGCATCGCCACCCCCGAACACGACCGCTGCGATCGTACGCTCGCGCTCGAGGTCGGCGTCGGCCGGCAGCGACGTGCCGGTGATCGCCGGATCCTGGATCGTCCTGATCTCCGCGGCGATGTCGGCGTGCGCGACGCCGTCCCCTGCCGGCGCGAGCTGGAGCGGGCAGATCACGCTGTTGAAGTCGACGACCATCGTCGTGCCGATATGAAACACCCGATTGAACGGGAACAACCGGCACGATGCTGGCTTCGCGGCGCGCCCGTCCTCGGTCTCGATCCGGCACAGCCCGTCGTCGGCGAGGAACCAGCAGCGATCGCGCGGGTTGAACGCGGTGATCGCGTCTCCCCGGCGCCGCACGAACGCCGCGAGCTCCGGGCGCTTCGTCACGAGCTGGACGAGCTGACCCGCGGCGACGTCGAGCCCGATGCCGAGGCCCTTGCAGCACGCGCCGCAACCGCGGCACTCGTAACGCAGGCCTCGATCCGGCCACGTGAAGTACGTGTCGATCACATCGCTCCGCCTTCGCGGCGCGGAGAGGCTCGCCGAAATATCGGCTCGCTTGGCATAGTACCTTTGGCGGCCTACTCTTCGTCGTCGGCGTCTTTGCCGCGCCGCGCGATGTTCGCGGCGCGGCCGAGCTCCTTGTAGATCCGACCGACACGCTCGACCTGGCCCTTCGCCGGGAACCGCTCGTAGAAGCCCTCGCTGCGGAACGACCGGGCGATCTCGGTCCACGGCGCCAGCCGGCGCGCCCACCGTTTCACGCGATCCTCTTTCGGCTCGGCATCTTCCGCCGCGAGGTCGGCGCACACGCGCAGCATTGCCTTGAGCGTCACCGGGCGGGTCACCATGTAGCTCTGGTGGCCCCATGCCTCGCCCCAGGCCTTCTCGGCGGCGCGCAGGAAGTCGCGGACCATCTCGTAATACTTCTCGGCCTCGCGCGGCAGGTTCTGCTTCTTGCCGAGCTTCTTCCACTCCGACGCCGCCCACTTGTGGAGCTCGTTGAACAGCTCGGCCTGGAGGATCCACTTCTCCTGCTTGCTGCGCCCGCCGAGCCGGTTGATCTTGTAACGCAGCGGGGAGTCGCCCTCGCGATAGAGGTGATCGACGATCCGCGCCGCGAACTTCTTGTCGGGGTCCGCCCACGACACCTTCTCGTACAGGTCGATCAAGTGCGACTTGTTGATCCGGGTCGGCGTCGAGTTGATGATCACGAACATCTCGGTCGCGAAGTC
>JBDUAS010000055.1:0-33519 GCA_040004535.1 Deltaproteobacteria bacterium | reverse complement strand
GGATCGCCTTGAGCTCGTCGATGATCGCGGTCATCAACTTCTTGTCGTCGGCGAGGAGCCCCTCGAGGTAATCGGTTAGGTCCCAGAGCTCTTTGTACTCGGCTTCGAGCTTCTCGCGCTCGAGGCCGGTCAGCCGTCCGAGCCGCATGTCGAGAATCGCCTGGGCCTGGCGCTCGCTGAGGAGCACGAACTGGCGCGCGGCGGCCGCGTCGACCTCGGTTTTCGGCCGGCCGGCGCGCTCGAGGAAGCCCGACATCCCGCCGAGCTTTTCCTTCATCAGGGCGTCGCGCGCGATGTCGGTATCCTTCGACCCGCGGATGATCTCGATCACGCGATCGATGTTCATCACGGCGAGGCCCAAGCCCTCGACGATCTCGCGGCGCGATCGCGCCTCGCGCAGATCGAACAACGTGCGGCGGGTGACGACCTCGCGGCGGTGATCGATGAACACCTGCAGCGCGCGGCGCAGGGTCAGCATCACCGGGCGGCCGTCGACGATCGCGAGCATGTTCGTCGAGAACGACGTCTGCAGCGACGTGAACTTGAACAGGTTGTTGAGGACGACCTTGTCGTCGGCGTCGCGCTTGAGCTCGAACACGACCCGGATGCCATTGCGATCCGAGGCGTCGACGATATCGGCGATGCCCTCGAGCTTCTTGTCGACGACGAGCGCTGCGGTCTGCTGGACCCAGCGCTCCTTGTTCACCATGAACGGCAGCTCGGTGACGATGATCGCCGGACGATCCTTGCGGATCTCCTCGGTGTGGGCGACGCCGCGCAGCACGATCTGACCGCGGCCGGTCTTGTACGCGCTGAGGATGCCGTTGCGGCCCTGGATCACACCGGAGGTCGGAAAGTCCGGCCCTGGGATCAGCTTGAACAGATCTTCATCGGAGAGCTTCGGATCCGCGATCAGCGCGAGCGTGCCGTCGATGACCTCGCCGAGGTTGTGCGGCGGGATGTTCGTCGCCATGCCGACGGCGATGCCGGTGCCGCCGTTGATCAGGAGGTTCGGCACCTTGGTCGGCAGGACCGTCGGCTCGAGCTCCTTGTCGTCGTAGTTTGGCTGCCAATCGACGGTCTCTTTGTCGATGTCCGCGAGCAGCTCACCGGAGAGCTTGCTCATCCGGCACTCGGTGTAGCGATAGGCGGCCGGTGGATCGCCGTCGACGGAGCCGAAGTTGCCCTGGCCGTCGACGAGGATGTAACGCATCGAGAAGTCCTGGGCCATGCGGACCAGGGCGTCGTAGACGGAGGCGTCGCCGTGCGGGTGATACTTGCCGATCACGTCACCGACGACGCGCGCGCACTTCACGTACGGGCGGTTGTAGGTGTTGTTCAGCACGCGCTGCGCGTAGAGGATCCGGCGGTGGACCGGCTTGAGGCCGTCGCGCGCATCCGGGAGCGCGCGCGCCACGATCACGCTCATGGCGTAGTCCATGAACGAGTTCCGCATCTCCGTTTCGATGGAGATCGGCGTGATGTTTTGGCTAGACGAATCCGACATCTGTGCGGGCACTTCTATAGCACGCGCAGCGTCGAGAATCGCCTCACTGGCAGTCGGTAATCACGAGCGTTCCGTCGGGTGCTCTGGTTGTCGTACAGCCACCGCTGAGGGGCGTGATCCCGATGAAGATCGTGGGTCGTGGGTCTTGTGAATTCATCGGGTCCAACGAGACCAGCACGTGACGATCGGGACCGAACGGCATGCCCGACAACGCGCTGTGAATCGTGATCACGCAGGCCCCGGTGCCCGAGCCTTTGTCGGCGACGTCGAACGTCCATCCGCCACCCGTCTCGGCGAACTCGAGGTACGGATGCGTGCACTCGCGGTTGTTCGGCAGCTTGACCTCGACGGTGTTGCCGTCGCACGGGTTCCCCGCCGCGCCGCCTACGTAGTACTGCGGATGATCGGCGCCCGTGGACATCGCGAGGCACGTGAACTTGGCGAAGAGCGTCGGTGCGGTCAAACACGCGGTGTTCGTGCACGTGAAGCTCGGCACGCACACGCGCGGGACGCAGTTGCCGTTGATCTTGCAGCCGTACGCGCAGGTCGACCCCGTGCACAGCTCGCGCGGAGGCTGGCAACTCATGTCGCCCGGTGGGCAGTACGCCGAGTCGTCGCAATCGCGTGACTCGAGCTCGCCGTCGCAGTCGTGATCGTCGGTGCCGACGAACGCGACCGGTGGCGCGCCGTGCTTGCGGTCCCACGCGATGCAGCCGTTCTGCCAGGTCTCGACGCTGTCGTCGTACTTGTCGAGCGTGATGTCGACGATCGAGTAGCCTCCGTGCGGCACCTTGAAATCGGTCGCGTCGCCGATGCCGACGGGGGTGGCGTTCAGACTCGCGGTCACCATGACGTACTCTCCGAGGCCGGTGTTCGCCGTGGGCACGTAGTACGTCAGCTCGGAGCTCGGCGCGTTCTTCGCGGCGACCGATAGATCGGAGTCCTCGAGCTGGCGCGAGAACGCGAGGCCCGCGACGTGCGCTTGCGTCGGCGTGCCGAACGTCGTCCCGATATGCGTGCCGAAATAGAACTCGACGTGGTCGAACGTGATCGAGCCACCATGAACCTCGAGGTAGGCGCCGGAGCGATCGGCGCACGCGGTGAGGGCGAGCGCGAATACGACGGCGAGCTTCGTCATCGGTACGGTCCTCCGGTGGCGACCGCGGCGGCCCACTGTGCGGCGAGCTCGATCGCAGCGCCGAGCCGGTGCGTGTCGTGGACGGCGCCGTCGAACGTGATCTCGACGTCGTGCGGGCGCACGATCGACGCCGACGGCCGGGCGCGGTCGAGCAGGTTCGAGTGACCGGCATCGATCTTCATCCGCGGCGCATCGGGCGGCTCTGGCGCCGGCGGGGGCCACGCGGCGCGCGGCAGATCGTCCGCGATCAGCGTCAGCGTCTCGCCGCCGGATCCGTGGCGGCGCGCTCCGATCACGGTGCGGAACCGACCGGGCTCG
Organism: Deltaproteobacteria bacterium; assembly: GCA_040004535.1. Classification (GTDB taxonomy): domain Bacteria; phylum Myxococcota_A; class Polyangia; order Haliangiales; family Haliangiaceae; genus JABFXX01. The sequence continues at coordinate 30,556 of JBDUAS010000055.1, read as the reverse complement.
TCGGGATCGAGCCGGCGCAACAAGCGGACGGTGACGTCGACCGAACCGCGCCGCACGCGCAGCGCCGGCCTGCCGGCGAGCTCGACGCGCGCCGACGCATCGCCGCCGAGCTCGCGCGCGAGCTTCGCGAACCAGTGCGCCCACCGCACCGGTCGGCTCGCGAGCGCGAGCGAGGCATCGAGCATGTCGGCGATCCGATCGACCGAGTGTTCGGACCCTGCACACCGCGCGGTCAGCTCGCCGTTGCGGAGCTCGTGGCTCCACCGGCCGTCGCGCAGCAGCACCGCGGTGTTGCGCGCGTTCGGGGCGGACACGTACCGCGAGCCGAGGAGCGCGTTGCGCGCGTGGTGATCCAACCACGCGCTCGCGAGCGGGACGTCGTTGGTCTCCACCAGGGAGCTGTCGTCGAACACGAGGGGGCGCGGCGCCGACGACACGCGATCGGTCCACGCGAGCGCGAGCTCGAAGCCGTCGGTGTGCGGGACCTGGACCGCGACGGTGGTCGCCGGCGAGATCGCGACGCGCGCGAGGTAGAGCACACCATCGATCGGAACTTCCGCGCGCACGAGCGGGCCTTCGGGCACGCAGCGCGCGCCTTCGAAGCGACGCTCGATCGCGGCGGCGAGCACGGATCTAGTCTACCTCGTCGCTGGCTCACCAGCCCCCGTAGCGCCGGATCGAGCTTGCAGATGATCGGCGTAGAGGTGAGGTGGTCGCGACTCCACGCGATCGCGAGCTCGCGCTCCGTGAACGACCTCGGGACCGCTCACGCGTTGCCGGCGCGGAACACCGGCAGCTTCTCGACGTCGGGCTTACCGATCCGGTTGTCGCGCACGTCGATCCGGCGGATCGCGGGCAGCTTCGCGTCGGCGAGCGTCTTGACGACGGTGCCGTCGAGCTTGTTGCCGAGCAGCTCGAGGAGCTCGAGCTTCATCAGGTTGGGCGCCGCCTTCGCGATCGCGAGCCCGATCGTGTTGTCGAGCTTGTTCTTCGACAGCGTCAGCTTCGCGAGGCTCGCAAGGTTCGCCGAGAGCAGCTTCGTGACACCGGCGACCGTGAGGTTGCAGCCCGAGAGATACAGCGTCTCGACCTGGCCGAGGTGCTTCCACTCGGCGAGCTGCGCGGCGCCTTCGTCGCCGACGAGGTTCGCGGTCAAGACGAGCGTGCGGCAGTGCGGGAGGTGCGTGCCGAGCGCCGAGAGCGCCTTCTTCGCGAGCCCGGTCGCGGTGACGTTCAGCGCGGTGAGTTGCTGGATGTTTGCCGCGGCGACGAGCGTCGCGAAACCCTTGTCGCCGAGCGCACCGCGCACCGACAGCTCGCGGAGGTTGCGGAGCCACGGCGCCTTCACGAGCTTCGTCGCCTCGACGTGGGTGATCGCGGCCTCGACGATCGGCTGGGTCGCGAACAGCGTCTTGGCCTCGGCGTCGAGCTTGCCGAACGCGCCGCTGATCGCGGAGATGAAGCCACCGCGCGTGCGGTATGCGAGCGCGGTCGGAAACCAGGTCTTCGCGTATTGCTCGAACAGCGCGTCCCGGCGGGCCTTCATGTCCTCCCGTTTGCGGATGGATAACGGGCCGGCGAGCGCGAGCTCGAGCATCACGAATTCGCCGCGCGGATCGTTGCGCGCCTGGAGCGCGTCCCCGAACACCTGCCGCGGGAGGTCCGCGTACGGCTCGGCGATCACGGCCTCGACCAGCGCGTCGCCTTGTTTGCGCTCGCCGGTATTCGGATCGAGCTTCGGTGCGGCCGGAAAGCCTTCACCCGTATGGCGTTGCGGGAGCAGCGCGTCGATCAGCGCAGCGTCGGCCGCGGTCATCACGCGCGGCGTTTGCAGCGACATGCCGAGCGCACCGGCCGCGGCCGTGATGCCCTTGCCCGATTCGAACTTCAGCTTGTCGCGCAGCGACGTGATGTCGGTGGTCGGCGTGGTGGCAGCCGCGGAGATCCACGCCTCGCCGTCGAACTGTGGGTTGTCGAGCACCGCGACGAGCCACAGCGATTCGTCCGGCGGCCGGACCGTCACGCAGTACAGCTTGCCACCGGAACCGACCGGCGCGATCGCCTTGTTCGCGCTCGTGTAGCGATCCATGGCCAGCTGCGCGCCGAGCTGCGGGTGCTTGCCGTACGCCTTCTCGAACACCGCCTTCGAGACGACGACCATCACGTCAGCCATGGGATTCTCCGAGGAGGCGCGCGACCTCGACGACCCAGCGGGTGCCGAGGGCCGGTTCGACCATGTGGACGTACGCCGCGTAACCCGCGAGGTACGCCGCGAAGTCGGTGCGCCCGTTCGCCTGCGACGCGACGCCGTGCTTCGCGCAGTTGTGGAGGATCGCGCGGAACCGCTTGCGGTCGGCGCGCGGCACGTGAATGCCGTGATTGACGACGATGCCGGTGACGCGTTGCTGGTGCTTGCCGCGCAGGATCCGGCGCTTGTCGGGGCGCTCGAGGAAGCCCTCTTGCTCGCAGATCGCGTCGACGAACCACAGGAACCGGCCGATCCGGATCTCCGGCGTCTGCGCACCCTGCAGGTCGTGGAACGAGAACGTCAGGTCGTCGGCGTAGCGCGTGTACGTCGCGCCGACCTTCGCGGCGAGCCGCGCGAGGCGTTGGTCGAGCCGCCGCGACACGAGGTTCGCGATCGCGGGCGACGTCGGTGCGCCTTGCGGCAGCACGCCGGGCCACACGACGCTGCCGTCGGCGAGCTTCGGGCGATAGGTCGTGAGGCCGGCGAGCACGTTCGCGACCTCGGAGCTGTAGCCGAGGAACGTGAACAGGCCGCGTACGCGCCGGTAGTGGACGCTCGGGAAGAAGTCCTTGAGGTCGAGCTTGACGACCAGCGCGGCGTTCGCGTGCGGCGTCGCGTTCGTCACCGTCGATCGCCCGGTGACGAAGCCATGACACGCTTCGTGGACCGGCACCTTCGCGAGGATCTTGTCGAGGATCGTGCGCTGCACGGTGCGCAGCGGCTTGCGAGGCGCGGCGATCCGGCGCGCGCCGCCTTTCGCTTTCGCGATCTCGAACTCGACGTAGCCCGACCCGGCGCCGACCCCGGGCCGCATCAGCTTCGTGAGCTCTTCCGGCGCGACGCCGACGAGCTTTGCGACCGCTCCGACGTTCGGCAACGCGGGCAACTGCCACTGCGTGACCGCATCCGCGCGTGCCGGTCGCTTCGGCTTCGTCCGAGGCGACACCGACGCGAAGATGCCGAACGCCCAGCCGGTCGTCGCGAACCGGCCGAGCTTGTCCTTCTGGAACCGGACGTCGGGCGGCGCTGCGGCGGTCAGGCCGAGCACGCTCGCGGTGCGTCGCGCGTCGCTGCGCACGGTGACGTCGGGATCGTGGAGCACGCGGCGCAGTGCACGCGCCGCGGCACCGCGCGGAAACACCAGCTTCGCGGTCGTGATCGCGGCGCGGCGGTCTTTCGGATCCAGGCTGTCGAGCTTCGCCGTGACGTCCGCCGACAACATGTGCGCGACGTAGTGACGGCCGACTTGAAACTCCGCTGGGTTCTTCGGATTCGCGAACAGCTCGTTGATGCGCACGAGCTTGTTCGGGTCGTCGCCGGCGGCGAGACCTTGCAACTCCTGGATGAGCTCGACGAGCGTGAACATCAGAAGTAACGCCTCGTGGGTAAGACGTAGCCGCGTGCCGGCGCAGCTCCAGTAGCGCGACGAGCCACAGCAGGCGGATGATCGAGATTGGTGTCGCCGCGGGTTCCGGATGTTCGGTCAGAGCGTTGGGTGCGCTCTCCGACGAGCACGTGTACGAGCACGTGCTGAGCTCTCATCTCGAGGCGCCTGGGACGAGGTCGCCACTTGCTCGGCAGCACACAGCCTCGGGGGCGCACCCGCAGGGTGCAGGAGTCGCAAACGCTTCGCCCCCGTGGCTGTACGTTCTTCATGATCGGTCGCGGTCAGCCGTGACGTAACGCCACGGACAGAAAGCTAGCTCGGTCCCACGTCCCAGGCAGATCGATCGTAACACGCCCGAGACGGGAGCCACTTGCTCGGCAGCACACAACCGGGGGGCGCACCCGCAGGGTGTAGGAGTCGCAAACGAATCGCCTCCCGGTTGTACGTTCTTCGTGATCAGTCGCGGTCAGCCGTGACGTAGCGCCACGGACAGAAAGCTAGCTCGCCCCGTCTCGGGCAGTCGCATCGTACCGTGTGTTGACGTTGACCTGAACGTGAACCTGAATGCCACCGTCGAGCTGATGACAGCCGAGTGCGCTCCAGCCTGGCACCGCCCTCACCACGTGTCAGCGGCGGGTTCGAGTCTTCTTGAGATTCGTGCGTGCGGGGCGTGCGGTGCTCGGCTTCGGGAGCGCGCGCGGCGCCGGATCGCGCGTGTCGTCGGTCGGCGGGAGCTCGGCGGCGAGCAGCTCGCGCGCGGCAGCGGCGGCGTCGCGCGTGGGTTGGCGGAGCAGCGTGTTGAAGCGCTGGTTTTCGGCGCGCACGCCGATACCGTGTGAGCGAAGCTCGGCGAGCTGGTCGGCGGTGAGGAATGGATTTGCGAGTGCGCCCAGGTTTTCGCGGACCTCGCTGCGCCGGCGTGGCGCGGAGATCACGGCGGTGACGCCGGGCTGCGCAAGTGAATAGCGATAGCAATCAGTCGGTGTCGGCGCGTTCGGGCCGGAGACCATGCGGCCGTAGCTGAGCGCGGAGAACGTCAGGATCGCGGTGCCGCGCTCGCGTGCCGTCGGCAGCAGCTCGCTCTCGATGCCGGGATGCGCGGCGCTGTGGCGGATCATCACGCAGTCCCACGGAGCATCGGTGATCGCGGTGCGCGCGAGCGTGCGGTGGTGAGTGGAGAAGCCGAGCGCGCGGACCTTGCCGGAGTGCTTGAGGTGCTCGATCGCGGCGTAGGCGGCAGGATCGACGCGCGCCGGTGACCGCGACCAGAACAGGAGGAGCACGTCGAGGTGCGTGCGGCGGAGCTTGCGGAGCGCGCGATCGACATCGGCTTCGATCGAGCGCGCGTCGGCGTGATAGCTGCCGGTGACCACGTGATCGGTTGGCCGCGTTCGCAAGAAGCGAGTGAGGTTCTCGTAGGCGGGCTCCCAGAACCACAGATCGACGCCGGCGTCGGCGGCGAGCTCGAGTGCGGGCTGCGAGAGATCGAACGCGCCGGAGATCGCGAGCGGAGCGACGTCGAAGCCGGCACGGCCGAACGGGCGACGCGTCGGGGCAGCGCGCGCCGGTTCAGGCACCGGAGCGGAGACCTGATCGTGCACGTGCACGTGACACGTGACACGTGCACGTTCACGGTCGACCCAGCCGGCGAGACGAGGCTCGACGACGGTTGGATCGTAGTGGGTGAGCGCTTCGAGCGCGGCCGAGCGCACCATCTCGGCGTCGTCGGCGAGCGCGGCGATCGCGCGATCGAGAAGCTGTTCGTCGACGATCGGGACCAGGCACGCACGCGCGCGCACCCACGGATCGGATGATATGTGGGCCGCGTGAGCAGCCGCGAGTACCGCGGGCGTGGCCTCGCGCAACAGCATCAATTGTTCGGCCGCTGCGCGCGCGACCCACGGATCGCGATCGGCGATCAGCGCCGGCGCGTGGTGAGGATTCGCGAGTGCCGCTTCCCGTACGGCTGGATCCAGATCGGCGATCTGTGCGCGGCCGTCGCTGCGGCCGGTACGCACGAGCCAGCGCGTCGCGATCGCGCGTGGACCGTGATGGAGGTCGTCGAGTCCGGCGTCGACGCGCGGCCACTCGCCGAGCCGGGCGGCGGCGTCGATCTGCAACGCGCGCGCGGCAGGATGCGTGACGGTATCGAGCGCGAGCAAGGCGGTAAACGCGTGGCGATCGTGAAGCTCGACCGCGATCGCGTCGATCAAGGCCGGCTCGGCCCACGCGGCGAGCTGATCGGACGACGCGAGGGGTAGTGCGAGCTGCCGCAGCCTCGGTTCTCGGTCGGCGGCCGTGCGCGCGGTGGCATACAGCTGCTCGAATCGGGTCGCGACGACCCAGCGGATCGCCCACGCGGCGGCGCCGGGGCGCGTCGTGCGCGCGAGCGCGACCTCGGCGATCTCGATCGCGCCATCGCCGAGCCCGTCGAGCAGGTGCTCGACCGTATCGGCGGCGTTCGGCACGCGCGGCTCGTCGAGCCAATCGAGCGAGGCGGTCAGGGCAGCTGGATCGGCGGTCGCTCTTAGGCGCTCGGCCGCGAGCAAGCGGAGCGGTGCGTGCGGATCGGCGAGCAGCTCGACGAGTGCGGCGCCGGTCACCGCAGACGCGTGGCTGGTCGCGAGCCGCGAGGTCACGACTGCAGGATCTGGATCGAGCAGCGCCTCGGGCAACAGGCTCGCGGCGGCGGGACGCTCCGGCGCCTCGACGGCGACCGGACCCCACGTCGAGCGCAAGAACTGCAACGCCGAGCGCGCGGCACCCTCGGTTGGCTCCGCGATCAGCTCGTCGCGCACGTTCGGATCGCGCGCGCCGAGCACGGCGAGCACCTTGATCGCCGCATGACGCACGCGCCAGAACGGATCGGCGAGCGCGGCCTCGAGCGCGGCGAGCTCGCTCGCGCCGGCGATCGCGGCGAGCGCGTAGACCGCCGTGCGCCGGACCCACCACACGCGATCGGTCTCGATCACGCGGCGCACCGCATCGTCCGATGCGAGCGTGCCGCGCCGCGCGAGGGCGCGCAGGATCGCCTCGCGCACGAGCGGCGAGTGATCGCCGAGCGCGTCGGTCAGCCACGCTTCGCTCGGATACACCACCACGGCAAGCCGCTGCGCGGCTGCCGCGCGGACCTCCGCGTCACCGTCGGTGAACAGGACCCGGCGGAGCGCGCATGCGAGTGCTTCGAGGTCGCCGCCGGCACTCGCATCGCGGATCGCGCGGATCCGATCGCGGCGCGCGCTCGCGACGAATCCCGAGAATCCAGCGTCGGTCACGCCGGCCTCCGCGCGAGGCGTGCGCGTAGAGCCGTGGTCACCGAGGCGCGAATCTCTCCGCGATGCTGATCGGCGAGCTGCCAGAAGTGGAGCACGCGGCGATCCGCGACCGCGAACGAGCGCACGAACTGCATGCCCGTGGCCTCGGCGGTGCGCGGCGCCGCCGGCAAGCACCGCTTGCACAGGCAGGGCAGGCCGGTGTCGGCCTCGTGGCCCGTGACGTTGCGCAGCGGCGCGAGGACGAGCACGGCGTCGTCGGGCTGGCCCGCCGCATCGAGTGCCTCTGCTGCGCGGACGCGCAGGTCGACATCGTCGGGCTGCGCTTGCAATCGCACCAACATCGACTGAACGTCATCACGATCTAGGCCACTGGCCCCCCCGGATGCCACCACCAATGACGATAGAATCGTAGGCCGTGGACACGCCAGAGCCAGGAAGCGATTTCGCCGCGCACGTCGCAGCACTGTGTCCCGGCTTTGTCGCGGACGGGAGCGTACGAGTCGCGCGCAAATCGGAGTTGATCGTGGGCCGGATCGGTGAGCGCGCCGTGATCGCGAAACGGTTGAAGAAACCGAACGCGGTGTGGGCCTGGTACCTCGAGCACGAGATCGCGATCTATCGCGCGTTCGCAGCGCACGCACCGGGCGTCCGCGCGCCCAGCTTGATCGCCGCGACCGCAGACCTGCTCGTCGTCGACCTCCTCCCAGGCGAGCCACTCGCCGATCGAAGGCGGCCGAATGCGGCGCTGCCGATCCGCACGATCGCCGCGTTGATCGCGGCCCACGATCAGCTCGCACGCTACACGCCGAAGGTCGCGCTCGGCGCACCAACGCCACGCGTGCGCGCGCAACTGCGCGAGCGCCTGCTCGAAGATCCGGGCGACCCGACCTGGGTCCGCGACGGCGTACGGCTATGCGGCCGCCGCGAGGCGATCGACGGCGAGCTCGCGAAGCGAATCGATCAAGCGCTCGCCGCATATCCGGCGACGGCGTTCAGCCATGGCGATCTGCTCCTTCGCAACGCGATCACGGATTCCGACGACGAGGAGGAGCTCGGAATCGTCGATTGGGAGTGTGCCGGCGTCCACCCACGCGACTGGGACCTCGCGCTCCTGTGGTCGCAGCTCGCGGGTCCCGCGCGCACGATCGTCGAGGATGCGGTGCGCGACAGCGGCCTGCGCTGGCGCGCGTTCCTCGGCATGGTGATCTTCGCGTTCGCGCGCGAGCTCCGCTTCCTCGACGCGTTTCCGAACACCGACGCCGCGCGCGCCGAGGTCACGGCCGAGCTCGCGAAGGTCGCCGAGCGGTTCGCGGCGGCCTGAGCGGCGATCGCCGTTGCCTTCCGCGCACGAACGGGGCATAGCTCGCCCGTGGTACGCGCGATCCTGTTCGACCTCGACGACACGCTGTTCGATCGCAAGGCGGCGCTGCGCCGGTGGGTCACGACCCAGCTCGGTGCGGTCGATGCCGACGCGTTCGATTGGATCGTCGAGCTCGATCAGCGTGGCCGGCGCCCGCGGCTGCACTTCGCGGCCGGGATGATCGAGCGGTTCGGCGTCCATCGCACGGTCGCCGAGCTCGCGGCCGCGTTCCCGAGCGAGCTCGCAGCGCAGGTCCAGCCCGACCCTGGCGTGCGCGTGCACGTCGAACGCCTCGCCGCGCAGGCCCGCGTCGCGGTCGTCACGAACGGAGGCGCCGCGCAGCGCGACAAGCTCGCCCGTGCCGGGCTCGCGGATGTCCTGCGCGACGTGTTCGTGTCGTCCGAGCTCGGCGTCGCGAAGCCGGCGCCCGCGATCTTCGAGCAAGCGCTCGCGTGGACCGGCGTCGTCGCGACCGAGTGCCTGTTCGTCGGCGACGATCCGCTCGTCGACCTCGTGCCCGCGGCCGCGCTCGGCATGGCGACGGCGTGGTTGCCTCGCGCACCGTGGCCGCCGACCGCGGTCATGGCGCCGACGTACACGATCGCGAGCATCGGCGCACTCGCGCACCGGCTGCTGCCGCCCGTGTTCGAGGTCGCGCGCCCGGCCCGCCTCGAACGTCGCGCCTGAGGTAGGCTGGCCCGACGATGCCGGGCGACGTCGACATGACCGAGATCGTGGGCACCCACGACCTCGCGCTGATCACGCTCGATACGCTCCGCTACGACGTCGCAGTCGAAGAGCTCGCAGCAGGCCGGACGCCGAACCTGGCGCGGCTCGTCGGTACCTGGGAACAACGCCACACGCCTGGCTCGTTCACGTACGCGGCGCACGCGGCGTTCTTCGCGGGGTTTCTGCCGACGCCGGCACGGCCGGGACGCCACCCGCGCCGGTTCGCGCTGCGGTTCGAGGGCAGCGAGACGACGACCGCCGGCACGTGCGTCCTCGAAGGCGCGAACATCGTCGAAGGCCTCGCGGCGCGCGGCTATCACACGCTGTGCGTCGGCGGGGTCGGCTTCTTCAACCAGCAGAATGCGCTCGGCCGGGTGTTCCCGAGCATGTTCAACGAGGCGCACTGGTCGCGCGCGACCGGCGTCAGCGAACCGCGCTCCTTCGAGCATCAGATCGGTCTCGTCGCGGACCGGCTCGCGATGGTGCCTGCGACGCAGCGTGCGTTCACGTTCGTCAACGTGGCGGCGCTGCACCAGCCGAATCATTTCTATCTCGATGGAGCGACCGGCGACACGCGCGCGACCCACGCAGCAGCGCTGCGCTACGTCGATCGTCACGTGCCCGCGCTGTTTGACGTGCTCGCGAAGCGTGGCCCGCTGTTCGCGATCGTATGCAGCGATCACGGCACGCTGTACGGCGACGACGCCTACGTCGGCCATCGCATCGCGCATCCGCACGTGATGACCGTGCCGTACGCCGAGGTCTGCCTGTGACGACGCTGGACGACGCGCTCGCGGCGACGCGGTATCAATCTTACGTCTACGCGTACCCGCACAAGACCGCATATCGCCCGATCGCGCCGGGCGAGCCGCTCGGTCCGCTGTGGGCGAGCGAGCGTCGCGATTCGCTGTTCGCGTACTTCCACATTCCGTTCTGCGAGCAGCGCTGCGGGTTCTGCAACCTGTTCACGCGCCCGGTCCCGCCGGAGGAGCTCGTCGCCGCGTACATGACGGCGCTCGCGCGCCAGGTTACCGCGGTCCGCCGCGCGCTCGATGAAGGCGGTGCGTTCACCTTCGCACGCGCCGCGATCGGCGGCGGCACGCCGACACTGCTCACCGCGGCGCAGCTCGAAGACTTGTTCGGGCTCGTTCGCTCGCTCGGGGCGCGCGCCGATATTCCGCTGTCGGTCGAGACGTCGCCGGAGACCGCGCTGCCCGATCGGCTCGCCGTCGCCGTCGGCGGCGGTGCCGATCGGATCAGTGTCGGCGTGCAGAGCTTCATCGAAGCGGAGTGCAAGGCGGTCAATCGCCCCCAGCAACCCGGCGAGGTCCATCGCGCGCTGCGCGCGATCCGTGACGCGCGCCCGGCGACGCTCAACGTGGATCTCATGTACGGGCTGCCCGGCCAGACCGCCGAGACCTGGCGCGCGACGCTGAGCTCCACGCTCGAGTACAAACCCGAAGAGGTCTACCTCTATCCGCTCTACGTCCGGCCGCTGACGACACTCGGTCGCAAGGGCACCGCTGCGGTCGACGGCCATCGCGTCGAGCTCTACGACCAGGGCAGGGCGATGCTGCTCGAGGCCGGCTATCACCAGGTCTCACTCCGCATGTTTCGCCGCGGTGCGAGCACGACTGGCCCGGTGTACTGCTGCCAGGACGACGGCATGGTCGGGCTCGGCTGCGGCGCACGCTCGTACACGCGCGGCCTGCACTACTCGACCGAGTGGGCGGTCGGCGCCCGCGGCGTGCGCGACATCATCGATCGTTGGGTCCAGCGCGGCGAGGCCGACTTCGCGGTAGCCGACTACGGCTTCCGGCTCGATCCGAGCGAGCAGCGCCGGCGCTGGGTGATCCTGTCGTTGCTCTCCGACGAGGGGCTCGACCTCGCCGCGTATCGCATGAAGTTCGGTGCGCCGATCGCGGATCACTTCCCCGAGCTCGCGGAGCTCGCACCGCGCGGTCTCGCGGAACAACGCGGAGACGTGCTCGCGCTCACCCACGCCGGCCTCGCCCGCGCCGACGCGATCGGCCCGTGGCTGTACTCGACCGACGTCCGCACGCGGATGGCGGACTACGAGCTCGCGTGAGGCTCGACATCCTCTATCGGGGCCCGCTAGCGAGCTGCAACTACGGCTGCGAGTACTGTCCGTTCGCGAAGCGCAAGGATGATCGCGAGACGCTCGCGCGCGACGAGGCCGCATGGAGGCGGTTCGTCGCCTGGCTCGCGGCGCGCCCTGTCGAGGACCAGTTCGGCGTGCTCGTGACCCCGTGGGGGGAAGCGCTGATCCGGCGCTGGTACCGCGACGGTCTCGGCGAGCTCTCGCACCTCCCGCAGATCACGCGCTGCGCGGTGCAAACCAACCTGTCCGCACCGCTCGACTGGGTCGCGCGCGCGAACCCCGACAAGCTCGGACTATGGTGCACGTATCACCCCGAATGGACGACGGAAGCGAAGTTCCTCGCACAGTGCAAGACGCTCGACGATCATGGCATCCGGTACTCGGTCGGCGTCGTCGGTCAGCGCGAGCACGCCGATGCGGCCCGCTCGCTACGCGCTGCGCTGCCCGCCGCGACCTACGTGTGGATCAACGCGGTCAAGACGCTCGGCTACGCCGCCGACGAGGTCGCGCTGTGGCGGTCGATCGATCCGCTGTTCGAGCTCAACAACCAGCGCTATCCGAGCCTCGGTCGCGCGTGCGGTGCCGGCGAGCGCGCGATCACCGTCGACGGTGACGGCACGATGCGGCGCTGCCACTTCATCAAGGATCCGATCGGCAACCTCTACGCCGCTGACTGGGAGCGCGCACTAACCCCGCGCGCGTGCACGCAGGTCGATTGTCACTGCCACATCGGCTACGTCCACCTCGACTATCTCGAGCTCGCCAAGGTCTACGCGTCCGGCTTGCTCGAGCGCGTGCCGGTGCCCGAGGCGCGCGCCGGTGGCGTACGCCTCCCTGTCGTCGCTTAGCGGTTCACCGAGCTCATCGCGGTTTCCGGATAGCGCAGCCCGGCCGCCGAGCCCTTCGGCGCGAGCTCGTCGATCGCCGCGAGGTCTTGCTTCGACAGCTCCACCCGCTCCGCGCCGAGGTTCTCCTCGAGGTAACTGACTCGCTTCGTCCCCGGAATCGGCACGATGTCGTCGCCTTGCGCCATCACCCACGCGAGGGCGAGCTGGCCCGCCGTGCAGTTCTTCTGCACCGCGAGCTCCGTCACCCGCGCGACGAGCTCGAGGTTCTTCGCGAAGTTCTCGCCCTGGAACCGAGGGCTATGCCGGCGGAAGTCATCGGGCGCGAGGTCTTCGAGCTTCTTCAGCTGCCCGGTCAGAAACCCGCGACCGAGCGGGCTGTACGCGACGAAGCCGATGCCGAGCTCGCGACACGCTGCGAGGATGCCGTCCTCCGGATCGCGCGTCCACAGCGAGTACTCGGTCTGCAGCGCGCTGATCGGATGAACCTTGCACGCACGGCGCAAGGTCTCGGGGCCGGCCTCGCTCATCCCGAGGTAGCGGACCTTGCCGGCCTTCACGAGATCGGCCATCGCACCGACCGTGTCCTCGATCGGCGTGCTCGTATCGACACGGTGCTGGTAGTAGAGATCGATGTGGTCGACGCCGAGCCGCTTCAGGCTCGCATCGCACGCCGCATGCACGTACTCCGGCTTGCCATTGATCGAGCGATCGCGCGGATCCCCGCCGCGCTGGATCCCGAACTTCGTCGCGAGCACGACCTTGTCGCGGCGGTCGCGGATCGCCTTGCCGACGAGGATCTCGTTCGTGTGCGGCCCGTACATATCGGACGTATCGAGCAACGTGACGCCGAGCTCGAGTGCGCGGTGGATCACCGCGGTCGACTCAAGATCGTCACCCTTGCCGTAGAACTCCGACATGCCCATGCAGCCGAGACCGATCGCGCCGACGTCGAGTGCTCCGAGCTTGCGATGCTTCATGCTGACACCGTACCGAGCAGCCGCCGGACCTGCCAGCCGTAGACGTCGAGTCCATCGCGCTCGAGGTTCGGGAGCAGGTCGCCGAACGCGTTGCCCTCGAGCACGCGGTGGTGCACGAGGTCGGGCTCGAACATGAGGTCGACGCCGACGTGAAACGCACCGGTCGCGCGCTGGACCGCGACCGCACTCGCCATCGCCGCGTCCCACGCCGGCGGTGCGATCCGCGCGCGCAGCGCGTCGACGTCGCCGCGCAGCCCGCCGAGGTGCAGGTTCGTGATCGGGTGCGGCGACGTGCGCATCACCACGAACGCGGCTTCGCCGTCGATCGCGAGCACGCGCAGATCGAACCACGCACCGTCGAGCTTCGCCTTCGGAATCGCGCGCTCGACGATGGCGCCTTCGCCGAGGATGAAGCCGAGCACGCGGTCGATCCGATCGCGGGTGGTGAGCCGCTGCAGCTTGCGCGTGTTGAACCGCGCGCGCCCCGTATCCTCGACGGTCGTCACCACGTGCTCGCCCGCGTCCTGGCTCGTGAACATCGCGAGGCACGATGCCGAGCTGCCCGACGTCAGCTTGACGAACACGGTCGGCCAGCCGCGCTCGCGCATCACCGCGCGAGCTTCGTCGGGCGTCCGCACGACCGGCAGCGCTTCTGCCATCGGGATCCCGAGCGCGCGCCAGCGCTGCGACGCGGCGGCCTTGTCGAACAGCTCGCGAATCGCGCTCGGCGGTGGCAGGACGCGTGCGCCCGTGGTCGCTACTTCGATCTCGGCGAGCACTTCCACGAAGCCGAGGTGATGCTGGCGCGGATGCACGATCTTGCCGAGCTCCATCGGCATCGCCGCGAGCTCGGACGCGGAGATCACCGGCACGCCCTCCGCACGCGCGGCCGCTTCGCCACGCCGTAACAGCGCGCGATCGACCTCGTCGTTCTCGCCGGTCGAGTCGATCCGGATCAGCTGCTCGCCGCGCAACAGCCGCGCCGGTGCGCCGGGCTCGACGAGGTCGATCCACGCGACGACGCGTGCGGGCGGATGGCCCTGTGCGGCCAGCGCCGCTCGAAACATCGCGACGCGACGGTTCTCGGGATTGCCGACGACGATCAAGCGATGATCACTCGGCGATGCTGACGTAGTAGTACGTCTCGTCACCGTCGGCGTCGGCTTCTTCCTGCTTCTCGGTCACGACCTTCTTGCAGATGCCTTTGACCGCCGCGATGCCCTTCTTCGTCAGGAAGTTGCGGGTCAGGTCGAGGCACTCGAGGTGCGCGAGCGAGCCCTTCGCGGCGGCTAGCGCTTCGGCGCCTTCGTCGGTCATCGCGCCGAGCGACAGGTCGAGCGTCTTCAGGCCCTTCAGGATCTTCGCGCCGCCGATCGCCTTCGCGATGTCGTTCGCGAACATCGAGTTCTTGAGGCCGAGGTACTCGAGGTCCTCGAGGTCGGTGCGGTCGAGTAGCGGCTTGACCTCCTTGACCGAGCAATCACCGCCGTAGTTGTCGTCGCCGTAATAGATCTCGAGGTGCTTGATCTTGGGCATGTCGGCCGTCGCGATGTTCTTGCCGCACACCTTCGACAGGCCGCCGGTGATGAAGATCGCGCGCTCGAGGTTCGGCGCATCCATCGCACCGACGTCGAAGTGTCCGGTCTCCATCTCGAGGATCTTCAGACCGGGAACGCCCTTCCACAGCTTCCCGAGGTTGCCGGTGTTGTGCCAGCTGACCTGATCGACGTTGTCGCCGAACGTGATCTTGCGCGTGGTCGCCGGCGCCTTCTTGCCGAGCACGTCGATGATGTCCTGGAGGCTGTTGTCCTCGCTCGGATCGCCGTTGGTCTGGAACGAGAGCTCGACGACGTAGCGGCCCGAAGGATGGCGCAGCACCTGGTCGAGCACGTCTGCCGTCTTGCCCTTCCACTCCGCATCGAAATACATGTCGTGGCTGAGGCGCACCCGATAGATGAAGCCGTTGCGCCACAGGAACGCCTGCTCGCCGGTCTTCTGCCACTCCTTCTCCTGCGCGGAGCTGCGGAGGTGCGAGACCGAGTTGTTGCCGAGCCCGTCGCGGGTCTTCTGATGGTCGGCGAGCGGGCCGAGGAAGTAATCGAGGTTCGAATCGATCAGTTGCTTCGCGGCCTTGTCGCGGTTGCCGAGCTGCAGCGAGATCAATTCGCCACGCGGATCGCCTTGCTCCTGCAACCAGTCGGCGAAGATCGCGTACGCGTCGCGATCCATCGGGTTCGCGAGGATCGCTTTCTCGAGCTCGGGGTTGCGCGCGTCCGCGGTCGCCTGACCATCGCTGCGCGCGGACGTCCGCGGCGCGGACTCGGCCTTCGCGGCTCCACCGCCGGCAGTCGTCTCGGCGTAACCCTTCTTCGTCTTCTCGGCGACGAGCTTGTCGAGCTCTTTCTGCGCGTCGCTCTTGGAGGAGAAATCCTTGATCGTCTGCTGGCCGGGCGTGCCGATCTTGCCGTAGCGCGTGCGCACGGAGTTCCCGTCGAGCGAGGCCTCCCAGAACTTGTTCGAAGTCCCTTCGCTGAACTCGAAGTAGCGCGCGCCCGGTTTGCTCGCCGCGGGAGCCGCAGCAGGAGCGGGTGCCGTCACAGCCTTCGCAGCTGCGGGTTTCGCGGGCGCCGGTGCGGCCGCGGCCTTCGGAGCTGGCGCGGCCTTCGGAGCTGGCGCGGCCTTCGGAGCTGGCGCGGCCTTCACACCCGACGCGGGCGTGCCCGCCGCGAGCGCGTAGCCCTTCTTCACTTTTTCGGCGGTGATCTTGTCGGCTTCCTTTTGCGCTTCCGCGTCGGAGCCGAACGACTTGATCGTCGTCTGCCCGGTCGCTCCGATCTTGCCGTAGGTCGTCGTGAACGACTTGCCCGTCAGCGTGATCTCCCAGAACTTATTCGATCCACCCTCAGCGAATTCGTAACGCGGCATGGGCCGAAACGTTACACGAGCCAGCGGAGCAGATCTTCGGCGACCTCGCACCATTCGCGCCACGAATCGGCGCTGGGCTCGGCGGGAGTGCTGCCGACGGCGGCGGCGGTCGGCGCGACTCCCGCGAGGTTGACGTGCAGCGCGCGCAACCCTTTCGGGATCGTCGGGACCGGGCCGAGCGACACCACGATGACATCCGAGATCGCGGTCGAGCCCACCGCGGCGGTCTGGTCGACGAGGTCCTGCCACGGCACCTCTTCGATCACGACCGTGCCGCGCTGGACTTCTCCGCCGAGCAGCAGCGTCACGATGTCGCGCTCTTCGCTCAGGAGATCGGGCGGGAACGCGATCCGGATCGTCAGCGCGTGATCGCCGAGCTGTTCCGCGAGCCAGCGCGTGCTCGCGACGACGAGGCCGAGCGCGAGGATCAAACGCTGCCATGGCAGCTCGCGATCCTTCACGCGCGCATCTTCGAGGTCCGCACCGAGCGCGAAGCCGATGACCTGGCGATGGCGGCGGAACACGCTGTCGTCGCGCGTGTAGTAGAGCAGCTCGCCTTCGACGTAGCGCAACGTGAACACGTCGGGCTCCGGACCGTCCTCCATGTAGACCAGCTCGGAGGTGACGAGGTTCTCGACGTTCGCGTTCGACCCTCCGGGCGTGATCGCGGTGAAGCCACCGGCGGGGTAGAGCGATTCGTCGGCGAGGTGGGTGTCGCGCACGCCGCGGTTCAGCCGGTTCGCGGGCAGCCGGCGGGGCAGCGCGGACTCGATCGCGGTCGCGGCCGCCGAGATGTGCTCCGCGGTCATCCGGCTACCGAGGTCGCGCAGCACGTTCAGGTGATCGAGCGCGAACACCTCGTGCTGATCGACGAGCGCGCGAGCCTGACGCGCCGATCGTGCGAGGCGATCGTACGCGTCGGCGAGGCGCTGTGCGGTGGCACCGCCGAGCAGCTCGGTGCGGCCGGCGGCGTCGCGCTCGTCCTTCGGGCGGGCGAGCGCGCGGCGCAGTGCGGCCGGACTGACCGAGGCACCGGCGAAGCTCGCGCGCTCGCAGATCGCACCGATCACGAGCGCGGTCGCGGTCGCGCGATCACCGGCCGCGAGATGCGCGTACGCGGCGAGCACGTCGTCGAAACGCGAGTTGGTGACGAGCCGCGCGAGCACGTCATCGTCGTACGCGCGGATCGCGGCGCGCAGGTTGTCATCGCTCGATTGCACCGGCGTGGACAACGGGAGGCGCGCGCCGCCGAGCAGGACGGCGACGTCCGCGATCATCCCCGGCGGCGGCAAGCTCGGCAGCTCGTTCGCGCACGCGCCGATCGCCTGGCCGATCAGGTGCTCGTCGTCGTCGGTCTGGGAAGGGACGCGGCGCAGCGCGAGCCCGGCGGCGAGCCAGCTCGCGACGTCCGCTTGCGTGCGCAGCTCGCGAACCGGCGTCTTCGTCCCCGCCGTCATGACAAGCCGAGTAACCGAGGCACTTTCTCTTCTAGTAGATCGATCTCGTCGCGAGTCTCGCCGAGGTACGCGAGCAGGCGTAGGTCGGAACGCTCGACCGCGCCGCCATGGGTGATCCACGCGTGCGTGCGGAGCAGCCGATACAGCTTGACGACCTTGCGATCCGAGACAAACACGCCGTCCTCGCGCACGAGGGTCTTCAGCACGCGGCGCAATTCGCGGAGCAGCTCGTCGGAGAAATACAGGTCGCGGTCGCGCAGCTGGTTGCCATCGGGCCCGTTCGTGCGGCGGGCGAGCACGTGCGTGAGGTAGCGATGCGCCTTGACGAAGTCTTCGAGCGACGCGTGACCCTCGATCCACGGCTTCTGGTTGAGCTCGCGCTGGGTGTACGCGTCGAGGCCGGCGTCGATCAGCTCGATGAAGTGCTCGTCCTGGACCGAGCGGCACGCGGCCTTGAGGCAGAACCGATCCTTGAGCGCCGCGAGCTCGACGTTCTCGGGGAGCTCGTTCGTCGCCGCGAGCAGGATCCGCAGCTTGACCGGGACCGGCTGGCCGTCCTGGTAGAACTTGCGCTCGTTGATCACGGTCAACAGCGAGTTGAGGATCGCGGAGTTCGCCTTGAAGATCTCGTCGAGGAACACGAGCCGCGCGGTCGGCAGCTTGCCGTTCGAGCGGCGCAGGTAGCGGCCGCTGCGCAGCTCGGCGATGTCGATCGGCCCGAACACCTCGGAGGGCTCGGTGAACCGCGTCAGCAAGTACTCGAAGTACTCGCCGTCGGGGATCTTGAGCGCATCCTTGAACTTGATCACGAGGTCCGACTTCGCGGTGCCCGGCGGGCCGACGAGCAACAGCGGCTCCTGCGCCACCGCGGCGACGCACATCAGATCGATCAGCGGTTGTTTCGCGACGAAGAACCGGCCGAGCGACATCCGAAACCGGTTGATCCGGTCGCGCAGGCCGGCCGAGTCCTTCGCGAGGTCGTCGTAGCTGGCTCGGGTGGCGCGTTCGACGGCATCGAGCGCGGTCGCAGGTTCGGCGGTGGCAGTCACGAGGCTCCTCCAAGATCACGGTGCAAGCGGCGGCGGATCAAATGCTCGTCGTCCTCGACGAACCGCCGGCCGGCCTCGCCGAGCGCGAGGTCATCCGACGTGATGCCGAGCACCAAGGACTCGACGAAGTTGAGCACCGACAGGCAATAGTGGCTATTGGTGCCGTAACTATCGGTGATGTCGCGCAGCTGGTTCGCGAGGTCGGTGAGGCCGCCGAGCGCGTGTTGCAGCGGCGCTTGCGCGTAGGCGAGGGCGAGCGCGCGCGTGAGGTCGAGCCGGACCGGGAGCACCATGCTCTCGGTCAACGCGACCCGCGCTTGCTCGTAGATCGGTATCGCGCGTGACGTCTCGCCGAGGAACGCGAGGCCGGCGGCGAGCGCGAGACGGCCGCGCAACGCTTCGATCCGATTCGCGGGCAGCGCGTGCTCGGCCTCGGCGAGGAGCTCGGCGACCTCGGCGCGCAGGCCGATCCGGCGCAGCGCGCGCAGGCTGTGCTGGAGCACGCGCTCGAGGTCGGCGCCTTGGACCAACCGGATCGCGGTCGCGAGCGAGTCCATGATCGCGGGGACCAGCTCGGTCCGGCCGAAGTGACCGGCGACGACGAGTGCCTCGGCGTAGAGCACGGCGCGGCGCGGCTCGGCGGCCCGCGCGATCAACGGCCACGTCCGGCCGAGGATCGGGACCGCGCCGGATTCGGGGAGCTCGAGCAGGACGTCGAACACGCCGTCGATCAAGCGCTCGCGCTCGGCGTCGTTCGCGGCCGCGGTGTCGACGAGCTTGTCGACCGCCTTCGCGCGCTTGACCGGATCGGTGATCTCTCGCAGTGCCGCGAACTCGGGGCCGCGCGAGTCTTTCTCTTTCTTGATCCACGCGCCGATCGCGTCGGGGCGATCGAGCGGCTCGAGGATCCGCGATGCCTCGCGCAAGCGATCGACCTTGTAGCGATTGACCCGGTCGAGGTTCGCGAGCTGGGTACCGAGCTCGTCCGACAGCGGCGTCTCGGACGCGATGCCGGCGATCGCCTGGTCGACGCGCGCGCTGTAGGCAGCGCTGAGATACGCGTGGACCGGATCGACCGCGGTCGGCTCGAGCGCCTTGCGTGCATCGGCGACCAGTCCGCGCGCTCGCTCCGCGCCGCCGATGCGGGCGAACCCGTACGCGAGCAGGAAGTTGACGTACGCGCCGGTGAGGTGCGGTGGCGCCTCGAGCGGCGTGCGCTTGCGCTTGGTCTTGTCGATCCGCGCGGCGAGCTCTTCGAGCGCGGTCGTCAGGTGCTCGCCACTCGCGTTGCCGAGCGCGCCGCTGCGGCCGGCGAGGCGCAGGAACGCGGGCAGCTCGCGCTCGACCGGCAGGCCGCCGGCGAGCCGGGCGAGGATCCGATCGCGCGCGTGCGCGAGCAGCAGTGGATCGCCGTTCGCGAGCCGCGCGAGGCCGAGCCGCGATAGCCACAGCGTACGCGCGTCGAGCTCGCCGTCGTGATCGTCGAGCCAACGGGTGACCCGATGCGGATCCTTCGCGACCGCGGGCACGACCCGCGCGGTGAGCGCGGCGACGGTGCGAACGTCGTCGCCGCTCGGGATCTCGAGCGACAGCGCGTGATCGAGCACCTTCGCCGGTTGCAGCGACTTCAAGTCGGCGGCGATCCAGGTATCGAGGCGCGTCTGGGCCTCGGCGGGCGGCGATTCCCACACCGCGCGTGCGAAGCACAGTCCGGCGTCGCGCTTGCGAGCGAGTCGCGCGTACGTATGCCCGAGGCGATCGAGTAACGCGATCCGCTCGGGTGCATCGCCCGGCGCATCGAGCGCGATGAACTCGGCCTCGAGCGCCGCGAGCTCGGCATCGATCGCGACCTGCTGGGTCGGGGTCGACGAGGGCGTCGCGGACTTCGCGGCCGGCTTCGGTGTCGCCGGGCGCGGCTGCGGGATCGGGACCTCGTCCTCGATCACGACGGCCGACGGCTTGCCGCGGTCGCGACGCTTGCGCTTCGCGTCGAGGTCCGTATTCAGGTCGCCCGGCCGCTCGCTCGCCCACTCGAGCCCGGTCGAGACGAACGGGGCGAAGTCGTAGATCGTCGATCGGACCCACGGCGTCAGCGCGGCCGCGTTCAAGTGCAGCACGTAGTCAGCCCACTCGCCGAGCGGCATGAACGCGTCGTCGTTGATCCGCTCGACGCGGAATTTGCTGCCCGCAACGCGCGCGAGCCACATGACCTCGCGTGCTTCGATCGCGAGGATCGAGCGCAGCCGTTCGCGGCGAAGCGGCGGCTCGACGATCGCACCCGTTGGCGCGTAGACATCCGTCATCCCACCGAGCGGCGCGTACTCCTCGGCCGCGATCGAGAGATCAGGCGCGGCTTGCCGGCCGGTGCGCGCGCGCAGGATCACGACCGGCGGCGTCGCGTTGTTGACCGCGAACGTCAGCCGGCCGACGACCTCCTCGGGCAGGTACTCGAGCAGCTTGTCGAGCTTCGCGATCGCGTCCTCGCGGATCACCCACATGCTGGTGACGTCACGGCGCCCGGCGGACAGCCGGAGCTCGATCTTGCGACGCTCCGGCAGCGCTCCTTGCGCGATCTTGTCCGCGCGCTCCGGCACCGCGAGCTCGAGCGCTGCGTCGAGCGTCATCCAGCCCTGGTCCGCGATCGTGCGCCAGCCATCGCGCGCCGCGAGCAGCATCATGCCGCGCTCCGGACGCAAGTGCTCCGCGAGCGGATGGTGGTAGCCGAGCTCCGTCCACATCGCTTCTTGACCGGCCGGATCCGGCGCGAACACGCGCAAGCCGCGATCGCGATCGAGCGCGCGGACGATCGTGTAGGTCGGAGGATCGACGACGCGCAGCACGCCATGATCGCCGGCGATCGCGAGGTCGATCCGATCGCAGCCGAGCCGCACGAGCTCCGCCGCGACATCGAGCAGGTCGGAGACGCGCTCGGTCACGAACAAGCACAGCGCGGGCAGCTTCGCCACGCCGATCGCGACCGGGACGAGCGCCTCGGCCCAGCACCGGATCGGGTGCGACCCCGCCGGCATCGCCGCTTCGATCACGCCCGCGGCGCGCAGCTTCTGCAGCACGCCGGCGGGCACGGCCTTGTCGGGCTCGACGACGACGAGCTTGGTCGCGGCGAAGCCGACGCGCGCACTCCCCGCCGCGACCTCTTTCGAGACCAAGCCGCTCTTGATCGCGACCAACAATGCGTCGCTATCTGGGAAGCCCAGGGCCATCGTTACTGTTTCGTGGCCGTCGGCGTCGCGGTCGGCTGCTCGGCGGCCTGCTCGTCGCTGGTGCCGGCTTCTTGCTCGCGGCTGACCTCGACCTTGGGGTTCTCGAGCCCGCCGTTGACGACCTTCTCGGCGAGCTGGCGATGTTGCTCTTCGTGCTCGAACGGCAGCGCGTCGGAGTCGCTCGAGTAATCGATCACGATCTCGCGCCGGCCGGTCACCGGGTCGACGCGCAAGCGGAGAGTCAGGTCAGCCATTAGGTCACCAGATGGGCAAACGACGAACGGTCGAGGACCTTGCGTTCGATCAGGAGGTCGCGCAACGCGATCACGAGGGCGCGCTTCTCGGTCAGGATCTGCCGGCAGCGGGCGCGCTCGTGCGCGAGGATCTTCGCGATCGCGTTGTCGAGGCGCGTGCGCGTCGTCTCGGAGTGGTCCTTGTCGCGCTCGTGCAGCGCCCAGCGTCCGATCGCGAGCTCCGGTACCTCTTCGCCGTATTCCTCGACGAGCGCCTTCGCGATCGAGGTCGCGTTGTGGAGGTCGCTGCCCGCGCCGATCGAGACGTCGTCGAGGATCAGGCTCTCGGCCTCGCGACCGCCGAACATCGTGCAGATCGTGTCGCGGAGCTGCGCGTACGTCACGACGTAGCGATGCGCGCGATCCGCGTGCTGGACGTAGCCGAGCGCACCGCCGATGTCGCCGCGGATCGAGATCCGATCGATCGGCGGCACGTGCTTGCAGCCGAGCGCGGTGACTGCGTGACCCGCCTCGTGGGTCGCGACCACGAGCTCCTCGCTCTTCGTCAGCTTCGGCAGATCGAGGTACTGCTCGATCGCGCGATCGATCGCGTTCGGTTCGGTCGGGCCCTCGAGCCCTTCGCGCAGCCGGGTGCGCGCGAGCTGGCGACATAGCGCCTGGAGGTGATCGCCGGAGTAGTGCGTGCCGCCGCTCGGCCCGGGGACGTGCTCGGCGGAGCGCTTGACCGCGTACTCGAGCGCGGGCTCGGTCATCTCGAGCTCGAGTCGCTTGTCGTGAACCTTCAAGATCTCGCGGCGGTCTTCGGCGTTCGGATACGGGATGTGGAGCGCGAACTCGAACCGACCGGGCCGCAACAGCGCTGCATCGAGCGACTCGACGAAGTTCGTCGTGCCGACGACGAACACGAGCTCGTCCTTGCGGAAGCCGTCCATCTCGGTGAGCAGCTGGTTGACCATCGAGTGCTCGACCCCCGAGCCGGTGTACGTGCCGCGCGCCGCCGCGAACGAGTCGAGCTCGTCGAACACGATGACGCTCGGCGCCGCCTGGCGCGCCTTCATGAACACCGCGCGCAGGTTCTCTTCGCTCTCGCCGACCCACTTCGACTTGAGCTCGGGGCCAGACACGATCTGGACCGCGGCACCGAGCGCGGTCGCCATCGCCTTGGCGAACAGCGTCTTGCCGGTGCCGGGGGGACCCCAGAAGATCATGCCGCGCGGCAACAGGCTCTCGAGCCGCGCGATCTGCGCGGGATTGTCGAGCTTGTCCTTCGCGGCGAGGATCGCGAGGATCTCCTGGCGCAACCGCTCTTTCACCGGGCCGTAGCCGCCGATATCGGTGTCGAGCGACACGTTCGGCAGCTGGACATCGTTCGACAGCGTCGCGGTGCGGAGTTGCGCGATCGCGGGAGCCGGATCCGTCGGGTAGTCCTCGCCGGTGAGCGACGCGAGGAGCCGGCGCAAGCGAACCGCGTTGACGCCGGAGACGTGCTTGTAGAGCTGATACGGATCGAAGCCGCGGCCGAGCTTGCGGGCCTCGCGCTGCGTGATCAGATACCCGAGCCGGTCGCGCGGGATGCCGACGATCGACTCGCGGTGCGGGAACAGGTTCAAGATCGGCTGCGGCAGCGGGAACGCCGGATCCTTGAAGCCGAGCCAGAGGACTTCGGGGTTCTCGTAGAGCAGCGGGATCAATTCGCGCGCTTCGGCGCCGAGAAAACCCGCGCCGCCGCTCGCGCCGAGGATATCGAGGTGCGGCAGCACGACGATCCGCTCGCCGACCGCGCCACGCACGACCTCGCGGATCTGATGGATCATCGCGCCGACGAGCGATGCGCCCGGGGGCGGAGGCGGCAAGTCCGCGGACGCGCGGCCGTCGAGATAGAGGCAGCGCGTGCCGTCCGCCTTCAGCCGATCGCGGAGGCTGCGATAGAGGTACGGCGCGAGCTCTTTCTCGGCCTCGATCAACACGGCGAGCCGGCGGCGGAGCGCGTCGTAGCAGCGCGTGAGCTCTTGCGGGTACGCGGCGTCGACCGCTTGAAACGCGGACAGCTCGCTCGGCAGCTCGGTCTCTGCGAGCACGCGGGTCATGGCTACAACTTCACCTTGATCGTGACGTTGCCCGCCTCGTCGGAGGCAATCTCTTCGATCTTGCCGAGCTGCTCGGCGCGTTCGGTCAACGCGGCGACCGTCGCGCGGCCGATCGAGCCGTCGAGCTCGCCGCGCAGATCGGCGAGCTTCTTCTCGAGCTTGTCGGTGACCTCGCGGCGCAGCGCTTCGGTCTTCGCGGCGAGCCGTTGCTCGAGCTCGTCGATCGCGGCGTCGCGCAGACGATTCTCGGCTTGCGCCTGGGTCTCGACCGCGGCGCGGGTCTCGAGGTCGACTTGCTCGGACAGCCGGCTGTTCGCGGCGAGCTTGACCGACACGCTCGCGGCTTCGAGGTCGACCGTGATCTCGACGCCGTCGGGATCCTTGCGCGTCGCGAGCTTGCCGTCGCGCTTGAACCCTTGCGCTTCGAGCTCCTTCGCGAGCAGCTCCGCCATGCGGTCCGGTGCAAGCACGGGCAGCAGCTCGAGCGGCGATTGCACGCCGTCCTCGACGTGAACCGTGCGCACGACGGACTCCGAAACGCGGACTTGGATCGCTCGGCTCATGGGTTTTCCTCGGGAGTCTCGATGGTAGCCGAGCCGATGCCCGACGTGGGTGCCAGTGACGCGAGCTGCGCGAGCCACGTCGGGACGAGAATATCGGCGCCGTGACGAGCGGATGTTTCAAACCGGGTCAGGAGGAGTTGCGAGGCTTCGTAATCGTCGTCGAGAAAGCGCACGCCGCGATGTGCGCGGTCCCAATCGCACCAGGTTTGCAGCCCGCGGAGCAGGGCGCCCGCGGCGTTGCGCGCGGCCATCCGTACGGAGAGCGGCTTGGTTCGATCGAGGTCGTTCGGGAACGGCGCGACGTCACGGGCCAAGAGCGGCAGCATAGCGTCGAGGATGAAACCGGCAAGGTCGCGCCGGCCGGCGCGCGTGCACGCGTCCATGAATCGGCTCAGCGTCAGATCCTGGCCATGGCCGAGCTTGATCAGCTCGTCGGGATCCGAAACCGCGCGCTTGGTCAGCTCGACCGCGCGCCAGCGTTTCGCGAGATCGAGCTGGAGCGCTTCGACGACCACCGTACCGGGACCGGTGACGAGCTGATCGAACGCGGCGGACTCCGGTGGGTCACCGGGGAGGAGGTGCGCGAAGCCGAGCCATGCGAGCGGCGCGCGTGCAGCCTGCGACGATCGCGCGATCGTCAGCTGCGCTGGCGTTTCCGTCGCGAGGTCGAGCGCGAGGTACGCGACGACCTGATCGCCGATCGTCGTCGGCTTCGCGCCGAGCTTGTCGACCGCGCCGGGCGTCGCGAGCGGCATCTCGACGAGCCAGCGCAAGAGAGCAAACGTGAACGGCGAGTGCTCGAGCGGCGCGACGGGGTTGCGCTCCCAGCCGCGGCCGCGCACGACCTTACCCGCGCGGATCGAGGAGCCGGGACGCGCGCCATCCCGGCGCCACAGCGCGGGCCACACTTGCGCGAGCGCATCGCCGACGAGCTCCGCGCACGTCGGGCCGACCTTCGCGGGCATCGAGCGCGAGCCGGCGAGCAGGCCCCAGACGTCGAGCGCTTGCGGTGCCGTCAGTGCGCGCGCCATCGCGATGATCTCGGCTTCGCTCGCGGCGACGGTGGCCGGCGGCTCGTCTTCGTCGTCGATGTTGTCCGTCATTTGCGCCGCACGAGCCGGTCGGCACTCGGCCAGCCGTTGACGAGCAGGCTCTTCGCCGAGATCCGGATCTCGATCGTATTCGCGGCGCGCATCTGCGGATCGTCCGCGGAGTACGCGCGGGTCAGGTAGTGCATTTGCTGATTCGCCGAGCCGATCCAGCGCCGGCCTTCCGGCGGCTTGGGCTCCGGCCGGTCGCGGTCGAAGCGGCCGTCGACGAGCAGATCGATTTGATCGAGCAGCGCTGCCGAGTCCGGCCGCGCGCGAATCTCGTCGATCGTATAGCCGCTGAACACCATCGCGGTGAGCTGCCGTGCCTTCGCGAGTCGCACGAATTCGGCGGCCTCGGTCGCCTGCTCGAACGGCTCGCCGCCGAGCAGCGTGATGCCCTCGACGGTCGCGGGGATCCGCGCCGCGAGCTCGGCCGGCGTCATCGCGTCGCCGCGACGCTCGTCGAACATCTCGGGGTTGCAGCAACCCGGGCAGCGGATCGAGCAGCCTTGCAGCCATACGGCAAACCGATGACCAGGTCCCTCGGCCTCGGTCTCGGCGACGATCGTCGCGACGCGGAGCACGCCTAGAGCGTAGCAGCTCTCGCCGAAGCTACATCCCTCGTCGAACGATGAGTTTCTTGCAAGGCTCGACCTGGGTTGCGACGAACAGGATCGGCCCGCGCGGTGCTTCGGTTTCGCACGGCCCATGACCGGTGACGATCGTTTCGGCCAGAGGGCTGTACGAAATGACGCCTACCGGGTCGAAGTCGTGCCGCACCGGGGAGGTCTGCGTGATCGGCGCGGCGCTCGCGGGAGCCGGCGAGTGCACGACGGTCGGCGCAGGCGCCGGATGACAAGCCGTCATCAAGCCGATCACGAAAACGCGGCGCAGCATGGGCGTGATAGTACCCCGTTATGCCGAATCGTCTCGCCACCGAAAGCTCGCCGTACCTGCGGCAGCACGCCGCCAACCCGGTCGAGTGGTGGCCGTGGGGCGATGCGGCGTTCGCCGAGGCGAAGCGCACGGGCAAGCCCATCTTCGTCTCGATCGGCTACGCGGCGTGCCACTGGTGCCACGTGATGGCGCACGAGAGCTTCGAGGATGCGGCGACCGCGAAGTTGATGAACGAGCTGTACGTCAACATCAAGGTCGATCGCGAAGAGCGCCCGGACGTCGATACGATCTTCATGAACGCGATCCAGGTGATGGGGGAGGGCGGCGGCTGGCCGCTGTCCGCATTCTGCTTGCCGGATGGCCGGCCGTATTTTCTCGGCACGTACTTTCCGAAGACCGCGAAGTTCGGTCGGCCGAGCTTCTCCGACGCATTGCGCGCGATGCACGAGGCGTTCTCGACCCGGCGCGCCGACGCCGAGGACAATGCGATGGCGCTCGTCGACGGTCTCCAGCGCGTCGACGATCACTACCGGCGCGGCGCGCTCGGCGGCGAGGCGGGGCGGCTGAACGCATCGTTGATCATCTCGGCGGGCACGCAGCTCGCGGAGCGCTGCGATCCGAAGTTCGGCGGGCTCGGTGGCGCACCGAAGTTTCCGTCGAGCTCGACCCACGAGCTGCTCGCGCGCGCGGGGCGCCTCGCGTTCGGCGACGCCGCGAAGTCCGCCTTCCTCGAGTGGGCGCGCGGCATGGCCGAGGGCGGGATCTACGATCATCTCGGCGGTGGCTTCGCACGTTACTCGGTCGACGCGAAGTGGCTGGTCCCGCACTTCGAGAAGATGCTCTACGACCAGGCTCAGCTGCTCGGCATCTACGCGGCGGTCTACGCGCAAACCCAGAGCGAGCGCGCGCACGAAGTGATCGTCGAGACCGTCGCGTTCCTCGAGCGCGAGCTGTCGGATGCCGATGGCGGCCTGTGGTCGTCGCTCGATGCCGATAGCGAAGGCGAGGAGGGCAAGTTCTACGTGTGGACCCCGGCGCAGATCAAAGCCGTTCTCGGTCCGTCGGCCGCCTTGATCTTCAACCACGCTTACGGCGTCACCGAGGCCGGCAACTTCGAGCACGCCACGACCGTGCTCTCGCGGATCACCGCGCGTAGCTCGAAGGATGAAGAAGCGCAGCTCGCCGAGCTCCGCGCGAAGCTGCTCGCGGCGCGCGCGAGCAGGATCCGTCCCGGCACCGACGACAAGGTGCTCGCCGCGTGGAACGGCCTCGCGATCACCGGCCTCCTCGCCGCGTGGCGTGCGACCGGGCACCCACCGGCGCTCGCGCTCGCGCTTCGCGTGGCGACGTTCTTGCGCGATCGCATGATCACCGGCAACACGATCAAGCGTGTTCATCACGAGCGCGTGACGAAGGATCTCGAAGGCACGCTCGACGACTACGCGTTCTGCGCCGATGCGTTCCTCGAGCTCGCCGAGGCCACAGGTGAACGCGCGTGGTGGGACCTCGGCGCGCGCCTCGCCGCCACGATCCGCGCGCGCTTTGTCGAGGACAAGGACGGCGTCGCCGTGTTCTATCTGTCGCCGGCCGGCGAAGCGCTGCTCGTCCACCGGCCCGAGTCACACCACGACAGCGCGATTCCCGCCGGCGCCGCGATCGCGGTACGCGCACTGCTTCGCCTCGGCCTGGTCGCCGGCGATGCCGATGCCCTCTCGCTCGCCGAGCGCTACCTCGCGCAGCGCCTGACCGGCACGACCGGCGTCAACGCGTGGGCGACCTCGGCGCTGGTCGGCGCGCTCGATCTCTACCTTCACGCGAAGGTGTGCGTCGTGACCGCCGGTGCGGGACGTGACGAGCTCCTCACCGCCGCGCGCCGTGCGTACGCGCCCACGCTCTGCATCGCCGGCCCGTGGGCGCAGCCGTCGATCCTCGAGGCCAAGAATCCACTGGCAGATCGTGCCCGTGCGTTCGTGTGCACCGGACCGACATGTTCTCCGCCGACCGACGATCCTACCGAGCTCTCAGCGACTGTTGCGAATGCCATACATCAGTAGCAACAGAAAGATCGCGACAGGGATCAAGTACGGGATCACGAACAAGCCGCCGACATCGAAGCGACCCCAGCCGACGATCAGCTCGAACCACACCGCCGCACCCGCGATCAAGAACGCGCCGATCGCCTCGGGCCAATCGGGCTCGACCTTGAGGCCGACGATGAAGATCAGCGCGCCGGCGATGAACATCACCGTCGCGAGCGCCCAGCCCGGCAAGCCGAGGAACGACTTCATGTGCGCGCTCGCCGCGCTCGGATTCTTCCACACCAGGTTCCCCACGAGGACGAGCACGATCAGCAGCGCCATCACGATGAAATAGGTCCACATCTTGTCTCGGTGCCGCCCGAGGAAGTCATGCTCTGGATCTTCCACCATAGGATGGATGGTACAGGCAGGCGCCGGCTCAGTGCTGGGCGCGAGCGCGTTCGAGCAGCGGGATCCGCGGCGCCGGCAACCGGCCCGCCTTCGCGAGCGGCTCCAGGACGTCGCGGACCTTCCTCCACTCGCCAGCGTCACCGAGGTCCGCGAGGCCTGCGTGGGCTTCGGCATTGTAGCCCGGCCACTGCACGTTCTGCGGCGTCCGGCGCATCGCCTCCTCGGAGATCGAGCGCGCCTCGTCGAGCGCGGCCGATCGCGCGGCCTTGTCGCCTGGTCCATGCCCCGTGGCGAGCAAGCCCTGGACGAGTGTCTCGCGCCACTCGAGGTTGATCGGATCGCCCTGGACCAGCGCACGCGCGCGCGTGATCCCCGACTCGATCAGCTCGTTACCGCGCTTGGCGTCGCGCGCGATCACGAGCGCGCCGAGCGCGATCTCGGTCGCGGCGAGCTCGTTCTTGAACCCACCGTTTGCGGGCGACTCGATGACGAGCGCATCGCGCAGCTCGTGCGCACGCTCGTGCATGTCGAGCGCCTTCGCGAGGTCGCCCTTCTGCGCATACGTCGCGCCGAGCTTCGCAAAGCACCACGCATACGAGCGTCGCGCTGCGGCCGACTTCGGATCCTTCGCGACCAGCTCTTTGCGCACGTCGAGCGCCGCCTTGTACTGCTGGATCGCCTCGTCGGTCTGGCCGACGTCGAGGTGCGCGTCGCCGTCGCGGGTGTACGAGCGCGACAGCGCGAACTGATAGCGCGTGCCTTTCGGATCCTTCGCGACCAGCTCCTTCTGGACCTCGATCGCACTCTCGAGCGTCGAGCTGCCTTCCTTGAACTCGCCGCTATCCATCAGCGAGAACCCGAGGTCGGCGAGGATGTTGCCGCGCTGGTACTGCCAGTCGATGTTCGTCGGGTCGCGGCGCTGCAGCTGTGCGATCACCGGCAGCGCGCGGCGATACGCGTCGATCGCCGCCTTGTCGTTGCCGAGCGAGCTCTCGAGCTGCGCGGTTTGCTCCTCGCTGTCGATCACTGCCTTCTGGAGCTCGACGTTATCCGGCGACGCCGACAGTACCGACTCCCGCAGCTCGAGCGCGGTCTGGAGCTCGGTCAGCGCGAGCTGCGAATCGCCGCGCGCTTGATAGATCGAGCCGAGCTTCATGTGGCTCGCCGACAGCGCCATCACCTCGTCGGTGACCATGCCGTTGCCCTGGCTCGAAGCGCTGTCGCGCAGCGTCTTCGCTTCGGTGTACTCGTCGAACGCCTGATCGATCTTGCCCTCGTGGCGATAGAGGTCGCCGAGCAGGTCACGGTTCTCCGCCGCCGCGAGCATGATCTCGCGGGCCTTCGGCTCTTCCTTCTGGAGCGCCGCGTACTCGTCGCGTGCTTGCTCGAAGTACTCGTGCGCCGAGGCTGCGTTGCCGCGCTCCTGATAGATCTGCGCGGACTCGAAGTCGAGCTTCGCGATCATC
Source organism: Deltaproteobacteria bacterium (assembly GCA_040004535.1). Taxonomy (GTDB): domain Bacteria; phylum Myxococcota_A; class Polyangia; order Haliangiales; family Haliangiaceae; genus JABFXX01. The sequence goes on along the minus strand of JBDUAS010000055.1, from coordinate 171 downwards.
GAGCGCACCCGAAACGACACTGGTTTCTCGGCGCGCTTGTCGGCGCCGGTCAACGCGACGAGCTTGTCGCGCGCCTGGCCCCAGGTCTCGAGGGCTTGATCCGGCTTGCCGGAGATGTGCTCGGCGCGGCCGATCAGCTCGATCGCCTCGGCCATCCGGCGCTCGTCCTCG
>JBDUAS010000512.1:0-3204 GCA_040004535.1 Deltaproteobacteria bacterium | reverse complement strand
GATCGAGGTTGCCGTACACGCCGACCGCACCGGCGATCTTGCCGACCGCGATCGCGTGGCGCGCGCGGACCAGCCGCGACGACGCGCGTACGACCTCGGCGTTCCACCGCGCGAACGTGAGGCCCGCGGTGATCGGCTCGGCATGGATGCCGTGCGAGCGACCGATCATCGGCGTCGTCGCGTGCTCGCGCGCCTTGTCGGCGAGCACGTTCGCGAGGCCGATCACGCCGCTGATGATCCGGTCGAGAGCGCGCCCGGTCTGGAGCGCGAGTGACGTGTCGAGCACGTCGGACGACGTCATCCCGAGGTGCAGCCAGCGCGCCGGCTCGCCGGCGAGCTCCTCGACGTGGGTCAGGAACGCGATCACGTCGTGCCGGGTCTTCTGCTCGATCTCGAGGATGCGCGCCGGGTTCAGCTTGCCCTGCGCGGCCTCGCGGACCTTCACGGCGGTGCCGATCGGGACCGTGCCTGCCTGCTCCATCGCCTCGCACACCGCGAGCTCGATCGCGAGCCACTGCTCGAAGCGATAGGCGTCGTCCCACAGCGCCGCCAGCTCTGGCCTGCTATAGCGCGCGATCATTTCGCGCTCTGAATACCACAACCTAACGCTTCGCGATGAACCAGATCCCCAGCGCGAACACGCACGCGAGGATCACGCAAATCGAGCCCCACACGACGAAATCTCGGCGCCGGCGAGCGCGGACTTCGTTCGGATCGCGCGGCGGTGCGAGGTAGCCGAGCTGCAGCTGCGGCGTGTGCGATTTCGAGGCGAGCTCCGAGATCGCGCGGAGCTTGACCTGCGGTATCGGCCGCGAGACGTCGGCCGGCAACGGAATCTCGCCCGACGATACGGCGCCTGGCGTCTTCTTCGACACCACCTTGATCGGCGTCGCGGCCTCGCGCACGAAGTCAGGTTCACCCTTCTTCGGCAGAGTTGACTTCGGTGTCGTCGGGTACCGGCCCGAGTCGTAGATGCTGGTCGGATCGTCGTCGCTCTCGGCCTGGCTCTTGCGCCGCGCGTTGGGGCCGTCATGGCGGGTCTCGTCGCTCTGGAATGGCGCCGCGCCTTGCGCCTTGCCGCCGGGTGGTGCCTTCAGCGTCGGTCTCTTCGAGCGCTCGTTCGCCACCTAGCGTCCTGTCGATCCGAAGCCGCCGCTGCCGCGCGCGGTCTCGGAGAGCTCCTCGGTTTCCACCAGCTCCGCCTGGACGACCGGTGCGATCACGAGCTGCGCGATCCGATGGCCGGGCTCGATCGTGAACGGCTCGCTGCCGTGGTTGATCAGCAGCACCGTGACCGGGCCGCGGTAATCGTAGTCGATCGTCCCGGGCGCGTTCGTGCATGTGATGCCGTGCTTCATCGCGAGCCCCGAGCGCGGCCGGATCTGGCCTTCGAAACCTTCCGGAATCGCCATCGCGAGACCCGTGCTGATCGCCGTGCGCGTGCGCGGCTGGATCGTGACCGGCTCGTCGATCGCGGCACACAGATCGAGTCCCGCCGCGCCGGCGGTCTGGTACTGCGGCACGATCGCATCGGGCCGGAGCTTCTTGATCGAGACGCGAGGAGCCACGGGCTCCATCGTACATCTTCACTGCGGAACGTTGCACTCGCCGTCGTCGTTCTCTCCCCAGCACACCGTGCCGCCGCCGACGCGAACCGCGCACGCGAAGCCGCTACCGACCGCCACGGTCTCGAACGCCCCGGTCGGGGGCTCGCCCATCCGCCACTTGGTAGTACACGTCAGGTGATGCGCCTTGTCGATCGTGCAAGCCCCGCTCTTGCCGCCGTCGGACCAGGCGAGCGCATCCGCGGGAGCGAGATCCGGGGGATCTTGGCCGAAGCACAGCTTCTTGCCGTCGGTGGTTCGGCCACACGCGCCGGTGTGGCTGACCGCGACCGACGTGAACTGCGCGAGCGGCGATGCGAGCGGTGCCTCGTCGTAGGCGGTCCAGCACTCGATCTGCTTGTCGCTGATCCGGACGCCGCAGCCACGGAGCTCGTCGACCGCGAAGTCGGAGAACGGCGTGGTCGGCGTGCGATCGGCCTGGCCGAAGTCGCCGAGGCTGCAGCGGACGATGCCGTCGGCGCTCCGGCCGCACGCCATGTCGTTGCTCGCCGCGATCTGGACGAACGGTCCGGCCGGGAACTGCGCTCGGTGGGCCGCGCCCCAGCACTGCACGCCGCCGGCGTCGGTGAGGCCACACGTGGACGAGCCCATCGTGACGAGCTGCTTGTAGTGGAGCTTGGTCTCGCGCGGCCCGTTCGGGATCGGCTCGAGATCGCGCATCGCGCGCCGCTCGTCGCGCGTGGGCCGCAGCGTCACCCACGTCGGTGGCTTCGCCGCGAACGCGGGACACGTGCGCAGGCGATCGTCCCAATCCGCTGGTTGCGCGGCCAGGATGCAATCGGCCTGGGCTTGCGACAGACCCTCGACCCGGCACTGCGTGCGCGTCGCCGATTGGATCTGGTCGATGATCTTCCGCTCGTCTCCCTTGGGCTCGGAGCCCTGCGGACCGTCGATCGTCATCGCGAACACGTGGTTCACGGTGCGAGCACACAGATCGTCGCGGTGATCGCCGCAGGCGACGACCAGCAGCGCGAGCACGCCGGACCAGCATGCGGGCCGCATGACGATCGAACGCCTCATCAGTCGAGCCTATTCCTCGGTCTTGGTGGGGACCCGTGGCTCGGTGACAGCCTGCTGATTGCGACGGCGATACTCGTAATCGCTCAGGCCCTGCGCGAGCTCGGAGCTCGCGTCCTTCGGCGCTTCGAGCAGGAGCCCGGTGCGCCGCGCATGCAGGACGAACTGGTTCGTGCGCGCGACGTTCGAGCGCCACATCGCGACCGGAAAGCCGACGATCACGTACGCGATGGTCAGTGCGATCAGCGGCGCGTAAACGAACGGCAGCACGATGGCCGGGACCATCCCGAGCCACCAGCGCAGGTAGCCGCGCAGCGTCGAGGTCTTCCGGATGTACCGAAAATAGCCCTCGTCGCAGCGCGTGCACCACCCGCGAGCATCGTCGCTCGGCAGGTGGCGCTTGCAGACGTCGCGGTTGCAGCACGCGCACGCGCCAATTGCGGGGTTGTCCTCGCAAATGTGGCACGGCGGCGGACCACTCTCGCGATACGCCAACCTAGATCACGTAGTTGTGAATCTCTTCGGGGCCCGGGTTCGCGTCGAGCGCTTCCCGGCGCGACAG
>JBDUAS010000244.1:0-10835 GCA_040004535.1 Deltaproteobacteria bacterium | reverse complement strand
ACGGGGGTCGTATGGAAACTCGCTATAACGAGGGGAAGTAGACCTACCAATGCCGGCGCCGTTGCATCACGAGTCGATCGCGACGGGCACACCTTCGCAGTGGATGATCGTGCTGCACGGGATCCTCGGTTCCGGGGGCAACTGGCGCGCCATCGCGCGCAAGGTCACCGAGCGCCGCCCCGAGTGGGGCGTCGTCCTCGTCGATCTGAGAAACCATGGGCGCAGCGAGCACCGCGCGCCGCCAAACACCGTCGCGGCCTGCGCCGAGGATGTGCGGGCGCTCGCGGCGCAGCTCGGTAACATCACCGCGATCGCGGGCCACAGCTTTGGCGGCAAGGTCGCGCTCGCGACGCGTGCGTTCGGTGGCATGCGTCAGACGTGGATGTTCGATTCGTCGCCGGGTGCGCGCCCGGATCGCGCGGAGGATTCCTCGGAGACCGTCGCGCAATTGCTCGCGCTGATGGAGACGTTGCCGCGCACGTGGACCAAGCGCGAGGACTTCGTCGCCGCGGTCGTGGCCGCGGGCCATGCGAAGCCGCTCGCGCAGTGGCTCGCGATGAACGTCGCAGCGGAGAGCTCCGGCTACGCGCTGCGGCTCGACCTCGCCGCGATCCGCGAGATGATCGCGGACTACCTCGCGCGAGATCTCTGGGCGAGCGCGCTCGATCCGGCCTTCGGCGACCTCGAGCTCGTGATCGCGACCCGCTCGGATGTCGTGAACGCCGCGGATCGTGCGCGCGTCGCCTCGCCGCCGCCGCATGTCCATGTCGAGCTGGTCGACGCCGGTCATTGGCTTCACATCGACGCACCAGCCGAGATCGTAGAGCTGATGACGACCCGGTTGCCTGGGGTCGACTGACCGGACCGCCACCGCGGTTGGCACGTGGCAACCAGATCTCGCGGGGTTGGACGCAAAGATCGTCCAACGGATCGGGCACGCCGCACGCACTAACCGACGTGGTGGTCGCGGCTGCAACAACGCGTTCGCGGACGTGTCGGCACGTCATGCGAGCCGTGGTCCTGGCCGGGGTCCTCGTCGCGGCAATCTGCTCTCGGGCTTCTGCTGGAGGCGATGCCGGATTCATGTGGGATGCGCCGGCCGAGTGCCCGAGCGTCTCGAGCATCGAGTCGCGGGTCGAGCAGCGGCTCGGGCGTGCGCTCGATCCGGCGCTCGAGATTCACATCGCGGTCACCCAGCGCGATGGACACTTCGTCGCGAAGCTCTGGCTCGGCGCGACCGAGCGGTCACTGACGAGCGATCGTTGCGACGCGCTCGCGGATGCGATCGCGATCATCGTGTCGCGCGTCGCGGAGGAGCACAACGCTGTCCCGCGCGTCGCGACCGCCGAGGTCGCGGCCGAAGCTGCCGCGGCGATCGTGCCGCGTGTCGAGACCGTGCAGGTGCATCGCGATCTCGCGGAGCCCGCGATCACCCATCCGTGGAGTCTCGGCGTGAGGCTCTCCGGGGTCAGCGGCATCGGCATCGTGCCCGAGGTCGGCCTCGGCGCCGAGGTCGCGATCAGTGCCCGTCATAACTCGATGCTCGCCGAGCTCGCGGCGACCAAGTGGCTTGCATCGGGTGCAGATCGCTCGACCTCGCATGTCGATGTCGGGCTCGGCGTCACGGCGGCGCGCGTCGGCTGGCGTCCGGAAGTGCTGCCATTGCGCGCGTGGGTCGAGGCCGAGGTCGGCTCGATGGACGGCACCGGCACGAACTTGTCGACGAGCCAGCCCAACTCGGGGCGGTGGTTCGCGGCGGGCGCCGGGTTCGGTGTCGGCTGGCCGATGACGCCGTGGTTGCGGTTGGTCGGTTCGACCGAGGCGCTGATCGCGATCGAACGCGTGCAGTTCATCGAAGGCAGCGGTGAAGTGGTCTACGCGCCGTCGCCCGTCTCGGCGCGCGCGACCGTCGGGATCGAGGTCGGTTGGGAATGAGTTGGATCTTGAACCGTGACGGATCCGCAGGTCTCGCGGCACCAACGCCGCAGATGCCAGCGGTGGCGCACGTGATGAAGCCGGCCCTCGAGGTGCCCTCGTTCGATGATGTTTACGAGGCGCACTTCGCGTTCGTGTGGCGCGTGTTGCGCACGTTCGGCGTGCCCGAGCCGTCGCTCGAAGATGCCGCGCAAGACGTGTTCGTCGTCGTTCACCGCCGGCTCGCCGAGTTCGAAGGTCGTGCTGCCGTGACGACCTGGCTGTTCGCGATCGCGCGCCGCGTCGCCTGCACGCATCGCCGCCGCGCCGGGCGCGACACCCGGACCGAGCCCCTGCAAGAGAACGAGCTCGTCGCGCCGATCGACACGTTCGCGGCGCTGTCGCGCGCCCAGGCCGTCGCGACCGTGCTCTCGATCCTCGACACGATGGATGACGACAAGCGCACCGTGTTCGCGCTCGTCGAGCTCGAGCAGATGTCGGTGCCCGAGGTCGCGAAGCTCCTCGAGCTCAACCTCAACACCGCCTACTCGCGGCTTCGCATCGCGCGCCAGCACTTCGAAGTGCGCGTCCGCGCGAAGGTCGGAGGCGAGCTATGACCGGCCTCGGTCCCACGTCTCGTAACCTGGTCGCCGCCGCGCGGCGGGGCCTGGATCCCTCCGCCGAGGTCGCCGCGCGCGTCCGCGCGAAGGTTGCACTCGCGGTCGGCGCCGGTGCGTCGATGGCGACGACCACGCCACGCGCGGCATCGGTCGCACCGAAGTCCGCCGCGATCGGGGCGGGCAAGGTGGCCGCGATCACCGCGATCGTCGGCGCGCTCGTCACCATCGCGTGGTTCGTGCAGCGTACGCCGGCGACGGACACGAGTCCCGCGCCCTCGATCAGCATCCCGGCCGGCGCCGACCTGGATCCCGCGATCGATGTCCACGTCACGACGTCGGCGCGCATGGATCGCGTCACCGTGGCGGCGATGCCTCCGAGCGCACACCGCGCCGCGGCTGCCACGACCAGAGTGACGGAAATCGAGATGTCCGAGGAACCGCCGACGCTCGCGCGCGAAGTCGAGCTCGTCGACACCGCGATGGCGTCGCTCCGCGCCGACGATCCCGCGAACGCGCTCGCCACGCTCGTGGTCTACGAGCGCGAGACCGCCGGTCACGGTCAGCTCGCCGAGGACGCGGCCGCACTCGAGATCGAGGCGCGATGCCGCGGCAATACAGCGTTCACTGACCAATTGAAGGTGTTTGATGAGACGTGGCCCCGATCGGTGCAACGCGCACGCATCGTGACGGCCTGCGGCAATCGCTGATCCGACGCAGGGATGACGCGCTCTGACGCACCCTCGGAGTGGTGCTGTCTAAGGGTTACGAACCAGCAGTCTCACGTCAGCGAATCGAAGATAGAGCGTAGCTGACGCGTTCCGCGGGGTTGGCCGATACAACTGACCTCGATGATGCGCCTCACCTTTGCCGTTCTCGTTTTGGGTATTGTGGGCTCAGCTTCTGCAGCACCGACGTCTGAGGTGTCGGGCAAGACGGTCTTGTATCCACGCGGGAACGGGACCTTCGGTCTGCACTTCGTCTCGAATGAGTTGCTGCCGGCCCAGCCGCCGGCGGTCGACACGCACACCATCTTCATGAACAAGTGCACGGGCGGATGCAACGTCACCTACAACATGAACCAAGCTGCGGATAACCGCATCGATCGGTCCGACATCGGTGGCGGGACGCTCTCGGCATTCAGTGGCAGTGCGGCGACGTGGACTGCGGTCATGTCGTGCATGCAGAACACCTTCTCGCGCTTCAACGTCACGATCACCGATGTTGACCCGGGCAACACACCGCATATGGAGGTGATGGTCGCGGGTACCGGAGCTCAGCTCGGCCAGCAGAGTGGTGTTCTAGGAATCGCTGATTTTCCGTGCAGCACTATCGGGAACTGCCAGACCTTCATGTCGAACGCGCTCGTGTTCGCTTTTGCTAACGACCCGTACTATGCGCAGCAGGGCAGTACGTCGAACAACGCGAACGAGATCTGTGCGACGGCAGCGCAGGAGATCGCGCACACGTGGGCACTCGATCACGTGATCGATGCCAGCGATCCGTTGACCTACAACCCGTACGACGTGAACGGCACCATTGCTGTTCGCCAGTACAAGGACAATCAAAAGTGCGGCAGCGATTGTCAGGGTGGCCAATCGCCGTTCCACCTTACGTGCACCGGTAGCGGCGGACAGGCGACCCACGCGTGCGCGATGAACAACGCTGCTACGCAGAACGAGGTGACGTTGATCTCTCAGCTTTTTGGCACATCGGCACCCGACACGACGCCGCCGACGGTGACGATCACCGCGCCGAACAACAACGCCTCCGTGATGCCCGGCTTCACGATCACGGCGACCGTCACGGATGATCAGGCAGTCGCGAGCGCGGAGGCCAAGCTCGATGGCATGTCGCTCGGCGTGAAGACGGCGACGCCATACAGCTGGACCGCGCCGGCGACGCTGAGCCAGGGCTCGCACACGATCGTGGTGACCGGTACCGACCTCAAGGGCAACACCGCGATGGCGACCGAGATGGTCAGCTACGGCAGCGGCTGCATGCACGACTCGGACTGCACCGGCGCGAATCAGGTTTGCGACAACAGCATCTGCGTCGCGGGCCCGGGCGCGCAAGGCGGTCTCGGTTCGCCGTGCACCGGCAACAGCGACTGCGCTTCCGGCAGCTGTGGCGATGATGGCGCGGGCAACAAGTACTGCGTCTCGGGCTGTAACCCGATGGCCGACACGTGCCCGGGTGGGTTCAGCTGCCTGCCGACCAGTGGTGGTCAAGGCGTGTGCTGGCCGGGCGCCGACAACGGCGGCGGTGGCACCGGTGGCTGCAACACGGCCGGAAATCATGGCGCGCCGTTCTTCCTGCTCGGTCTCGGCGCGATGTTCCTGATTCGCCGCCGCCGCGCCTAGCGCCGCCGGCGCGCGGCTGCAACTGCAGCCGGTACGATCGTGATCGCGAGCAGCACGCACGCGAGCTCGCCGACGATGGCGAGCTTGCCGAACGACACGAGTGCACCGCTGTCGGCGCCGAGCAACGACCCGTAGCCGAAGCACGAGGTCAGGGATGCGAGGAGCACCGCGGGGCCAATCTCGGCGAGCGCCGCACTGACCGAGCGCGTGCTCGCCTGGCGCAGACGCTCCTCGATGTTGATCGCGTAGTCGATGCCGATGCCGAACGTCGTCGGCAGCGCGACGAAGTTGAAGAAGTTGAGCTTCTGCCCGGTCAGCACCGCGAAGCCGAGCATGACGGCGACGCCGGCGACCAAGGCGGCGGAGACGCGCAGGAACGGCGCGAGGCGGCGCGTGACGGCGGCGAGCACGACGAGCACGAGCAACGCGGCGGCCACCGTCAGGACGCGCGAATCTCGGCGGACCGCACGCAGCACGTCGGCGAATACGACGAGCTCGCCGGACGATTCGAGCGTCGTGCCGGAGGGCAGGTGGATCGAGCGGATCGCATCGGTGAGCTTGTACAGGTTCGCTTCGAAGTGCTCGTCGACCGGGTCGACATAGACGAGCTTGCCGAGCGAGCCATCTCGCTCCGTGAAGTACTCGGCGAGCTCGGGCGGCAGGTCGGCATCGCTCGGCGGCCGCTCGGCGAGTGCACGCTGCAGGTCGGCAAGATCGGTGCGGTCGGTCGCGGCGATGTCGTCGAGATCGATCCGGGCGAGCGAGAGCCGCAGGCGGTCGAGCACGCGGGCGCGCGCCGGCAGATCCGGCGGGAACAGATCCTCGATCGAGTAACAGCGCACGACGATCCCGGCGAGGTCGCTGTGGGCACGCCGGTTCAGCTGATCGCAGATCGGGCGCGCCTCGCTGCGATCGTGGGTAGCGATCACGGCCGGCGTCGACGAGCGGTCGTCCATCGCGCGCAGGCGGTTGTCGAGCTTCTCGATTCCGTCGATCGCCGACGACCGCGTGGCGAGCGCGCGCATGTCGGTCTCGAGCGCGTGATCTCGCACGGTGTACGCCAGCGCGATGCCGGCGAGCGTGAAGCATGCGGCCGCGGTGAGGATCGTGCGCGGAAAGCGCTCGCATGCGCGGCCGATCGCTGCGGCGAGCGTGGCGAGCGGCCGAAAGCCGCCGCGGCGTGGAATGCGTGGCGGGAACACGACGAGCACGGCAGGCACGACGACGAACGTCGCGATCCAGCACGCGAGGATGCCGACGCCACCGATCCAGCCGAACTGGCGAAAGCTCTCGACGCGGCCGGCGGCGAGGACGCCGAACGACACGGCCGTCGCCAGGGCGGCGACCGCGGTCGCACGCAGCGTTTGTGCGATCGCGAGCTCGAGATCGCCCTCCGTGCGCTGAAACCGATCGACGAGGATGATCCCGTAGTTGATGCCCGTGCCGACGATGATCGCCCCGAGGAACGCCGTTTGCGCGTTGAGGTGCCCGATCGCGAGACGCGCGAATCCGAGCGCGACCGCGGCGCCGAGCGCGAGCGGGGCACCGAGGGCAACGAGCACGCGCGCGGAGCGGAAGTACAACATGATCGCCGCAGCGACCGCGAGGATCACCTCGAGGGCGGAGCTCGCGATGTCGTGGCGCACCGCCGCGACTTCAGAGATCGCGTTCGGGATCGAGCCCGTGTAGCCGGCGATCCGCACGTGTGCACCCGCTGGATCTGTTCCTGCCGCGATTCCGCGGATCTCTGCGAGCAACGCCTCGGATCCTCCGAGATCGAGGCTGTCCGCGGCGGGCCGCACGAAGATCACTGCGAGCTTGCCGTGCTCGGTCATGAACAGACCGGACTCGGGGTCTGCGGCGTTGCTCGGCTCGAGCCGCGCGCGTTCGGTTCGCAGGTCGGCGGCGAGCGTCGCGAGCTCGTCGTCGTCGTCGAGCGTGACGTACAGCGGGTTCTCGCGCATCGCGATCGCTCGCGCCGCGCGTTGCTCCCACGCTTCGAGTCGCGCGAGCGGTACGTAATACGCGGCGAACCGGCGATAGAACTCCTCGACATCACTGCGCGCGTAGCGCAACGAGATCACGCGGCGGCCGAGTTGCTCGCGGATCGCGCGTGCGAGCCGCGGGACATACGCGCGCAGCGGCCCGGGCGTGCCGTCGAGCGACTCGATCGCGATCGCCACGTTGCCGGTGCCACCGACCCGCGCGGACAGCTCGCGCAGCGCGACCACGCTCGGCGCGCCACTCGGCAACAATTCCGCCAGGTCCGTCTGGAGCTCGAGCCCCGCACCGAGCACGCCGCCTGCGACCACGATCGCGAGCCCACCCGCGAGCACGGCGAACCGCCGCCGAATCGCCAGCCGGGCCAGCCACCCTGCGAGGGTCATCGCGCAGCCGCGTGAGCCGCGGGTTCCTCGATCGTTCCGCGCGTCCTGCCGCGTGTCGCGAGCGCCGCGAGGTACTCGTCCCGTACGCGCGCCGCGATCGTAGCCCACTCGAACATGCGCACGCGCAGCTTGCCCTCGGCGCCGAGCTTGTGGCGCAGCGACGGCGCTGCGGCGAGCTCGCTGATCGCGGTGGCGAGTGCCGCGCTATCTCGCGGCGTTACGTAACGCGCGACGTCGCCGGCGGCGTGACGGTAGCCTGCGATGTCGCTACACACGATCGCGCATCCAGCAGCCATCGCCTCGAGCAACACGATGCCGAACGACTCCATGCCGAGCGCGGGAGCAACGAACACGTCGCACGTCGCGTAGAGCGACGCGAGCTGACTCTCCGACGCGATCGCGCCGTGATAGTGCACGTTCGGATGGTCGTGGCGGGGATGCCCACCTCCGTCACCGACGACGTCGAGCGTCCAGTCGATGCCGCGCAACCGTTCGCATGCATCGAGGAGCACGGGTAAGCCCTTGCGCTGATCACGCCAGTGACCGACGAACAGCAAGCGCAACGCGCCACGATGCGGCAGGGCGGTCGCCGTATAGATCGAGGTATCGATGCCGTTCGGAATGATCGCGAGCGGCTTTGCGAACTCGCCGCGCACCGGCGCAGCAGCGGCAGGCGACACGGCGATGCCGCGGTCGTAGGCGCGAAACGCGAACGCCGACCACAAGCGACGCACGGCGCGAAGCCGTAGCGATTCGTGCTCGCTGAACGCGTGGAACGTCGCGATCCGCGCGGCGCTGCCAGCCGACCACACCGCCCAATAATTCAACGACGGAATCAACGGCTCGTGGACGTGCACCACATCGTAGCGGCGCGCGCGCAACAGCCGGCGGATCGCGAGCGGTGACGTGAACATGCCGATGTGATTCTCCGAGCCGTTGCTCGCCACGTTGACGACGCCGCCGAACGCATGGATGCGGGGATCCTGGATCGGCGCGCTGCTGGGCCCGACCACATCGACTTCGTCACCGAGCGCGCGCAACGCTTCCGCGAGCCGGACCCCGTGGCGCTTCACGCCACCTTCCTCGCTGAGGTCGTACGGGATGACCATGCACACGCGCATCAGGCCACCAGCTCGACGGGAGTAGCCGTGGCGAGCCAGACGAGCGAGGCTTCCACGATCTTCGCGCCCGCGTGGCCGTCGCCGTAGAGCTCGGGGACCGGCCGGGCGAAGCTAGCCCACTCGTCGAAGATCCGTGCCGTCGCTCGCGCGATCGAGACAGCGTCGGTGGATGCGAGGACCGCGACCCCAGCCTCGATCGTCTCCATCCGCTCGGTGTTCGCGCGGACGATCACGCACGGCGTGCCGAGGATCGCGGCTTCTTCCTGGACGCCACCCGAGTCCGTGATCACCGCGGCGGCGCCGCCGAGCAACGTCAAGAACGCTGCATGATCGATAGGCTCGCGCAGATCGACGTTGCGCGGCAGCTCGAGCCCGGCCTCGCTCGCCTTGACGCGCGTGCGCGGATGGAGCGGCCAGATCACCGAGTGCGTCCCGGCGAGCCGGCTGATCGCGGACAACAGCGCTGCGAGGCGCTCGGGCCGATCGACCGTCTCCTGCCGGTGCAACGTGACGAGGATGCCGTCGCGTACATCGCGACGCGGCGGCTCGTGCATCCGCAGCGCGTCCAGCACCGTGTTGCCGGTGTGAATGATGCGGCCGTTGACGTGCTCGCGCGTCAGATTCGCGACGGCGAGCGTCGTCGGCGCGAACAGAAGATCCGCCATCGCATCGGCACAGATCCGATGTTCTTCCTCGGGCAGCTCGCGCGAGAACGCCCGCAGCCCGGCTTCGACGTGGCCGAAGCCGCTCCCAGACTTGCGCGCCGAGAACGCCGCGGCGATCACGGTTGTCGTATCGCCGACCGCGAGGACGAGCTTCGGCCGGATCACGGCAAATACTTCGCCCAGCCCTCTCGCGATCGCGAGGAAGCTCTCCAGCAGATCGTGAGGCGCGGGCGGCAGCTCGTGATCGACGACGAGCTCGAAGCCGGCGAGAAAGGTGCCCATCATGCGCCAGTCACGGTGTTGACCGGTCGTGATCACGCAGTGCGGAACCTGGCGCCGGCGTAGCTCGCGGATCACGGGAGCCATCTTGATCGCCTCGGGCCGCGTGCCGATCACGCACGCGATCATCGGCGCGCCTCGATCGCCGCCGCGAACTTCTCGGCTACCCAGACGTTGCCCGCCTGGGTCAGATGGATGCCATCGCAGAAGTGTTCTTGCGGCAGCTCGGTGAGATCGACGAGCGCGAGCTTGCGTTGCGTCGCGATCGTTCGATACGCGTCGTTGAGCTTCGCGATCGCGTCATTCATGCTCCACGGCTCGCGTGGCGCGCCGAACCCGCGCTTGCCCGGCAATGTGGCGAGATAGACGAAGCGCCCCAGCGCGCGGCACTGATCGAGGACCGCTTCGCACGCGATCAGGCTCTGTTCGATCGGCCGATCGCGCCACGCATCGTTCGTGCCCATCCACAAACACACTTCACCGGCCTCCGGCACCGACAGTAGCTCTCGGTAGTTGCGCCGCCAGAGCTCGGCCCAACATTCCCCGGCGATGCCGAAGTTTACGGTCGCCCAGGTCTGGCCGTACTTCTGCGACAGGATTCGCCCGAGATAGAGCGGGTAACTCATCCCATCCGGATCACGGGACCCAAAAGTGAGCGAGTCGCCCTGGCAGGCGATCACGCCGTAGACGTTGGAGCGACGGACAGCTGGCGTGCGTTCCACGCCGCAACTGTCTACACAGTTGTTCGTAGAAAGCCTTTCGATTCGATTAAGGCCAGCGCCAAGTGCGATGGATGTCACGCCATTCGATCATGTGATTCTAATGAGCGCCCCCGGCGCAATCCGTTCTTAATGGAGGTGCCGACAACGTTCGCCGTAGGTTCGCGCGCGATGAAGACCTCGTTGCTCGTCGTGCTCGTTCTGTCCGTTTCTGGGTTCGTCGCATGCCGCAGCGACAACTCCAACTCCCCCGACGCAGGCGGCGGCTCGGGCTCGGGCTCTGGCTCTGGTTCGGGCTCCGGCTCCGGTAGTGGCACCGCGTGCGTGACATACACGCCGACCACGATCGCCGCGATGCGCCAGCAGACGCATACCGGCTGCTACGAGTTCGACAACGTGATCACGATCGGCACGACGCCTTCGACGAAGTCGCCGATCGTGTACGTGCAAGATGCCGGCGGCGGTGACTTCTCGGCGATCCCGGCGAAGTGCTCGTCGGGGAGCATGTCGCACCCGTGCAGCATCGCGGCGATGGTCGCCATGATCGCCGATGGCCACTCGGTCACGATCAAGGGCACGTACATCAAGACGGCGTCGACGACATTCGAGGAGTTCTTCATCGACAGCCTCACCGATAACGGCGCCGGCACCGCGCCCGCGCCCGCGACCGCGACGCTCGCGCAGATCCAGCGCAACAGCACCGCGGCGAACCTCCGGTTCCAGAAGGTGACCGTCACGCTGGCCACGCCGCTCACCATGTACGACTGGAC
>JBDUAS010000511.1:0-3219 GCA_040004535.1 Deltaproteobacteria bacterium | reverse complement strand
GTGCCGCTGCCGAGGATCGTGCCGGCGGCGAACCGCCGGGTCTTCGCGATGTGCTGGATCAGCTCGTAGAACGAGAAGTGCATCTCGGGGCCGGCATCGCACGTGCCCACGACGTTGCCGTTGTACGTCGACGTCACACGAACGTGCGCGCGCCCGTTCTGCCACGCGGCGCCGAGCTCGTCGGGCGTGACCGCGAATGCCGAGAACGCGGTGGCCGGCTTGCTGTTGAAGAACCCGAAGCTCTTCGCGAGCTCGTCGGGGACCAGCGCCCGCAGCGTCCAGTCGTTCGCGAGCATCACGAGCTTGACGCACGACGCGGCCTCGCTCGCCTTCGTTCCGATCGGCGTGTCGCCGAGCACGACGCAGACCTCGGATTCGAAATCGAGGCCCCACGCCGGCTCGCGCAGCACGAACGGATCGCGGCAGCCGAGCAAATCGCCCGAGCCACCTTGATAGATCAGCGGGTCGCTCTCGAGCGTTTTCGGCGGCTCCGCGTTACGCGCCTTGCGGACGAGGATCACGTGGTTGAGGAATGCGGAACCATCGATCCATTCGTAAGCGCGCGGCAGCGGCGCAGCGAGACGCGCGGGGTCGACCGGAATCCCATCGAGCTCGCCGCGGTCGAGGCGGTCGGCGATCTTGCGGAGCTCCGCCTCGTGCTCCTCCCAGTTATCGAGCGCCGCCTGTAAGGTCGGTAGGGCGGCCGGCGCGGCGGCTTCACCGTCGGAGCGCACGACGACCAGCCGGCCGTCTCGGGATCCATCACGGAGCGTCGCGAGCTTCACGCCCGGACCTTATGGTGGCCCGGCGGCCCCGTCAATCGCGCTCACGATCGCGGTATCGTCGGCGCCCCCATGGCCAAGAAGCCCGCGCCCAAACCCGCGCAAAAAACCGCGCCCAAATCTGCGAACAAGCCTGCGAAGAAGCCTGCGACCAAGCAGAAGACCAGGTCTGCCGGCCCCAAGCGCGACCATCGCCCCCAGATCGCCGACGAGCTTGGCCTCGACGAGGACGACAACCGCCCACTCGTCATCAATCCGCTGACGAACCTCGATAACCCGATCAACAATCCCGATGACATCGAGGTCGACGAGGCCGCGATCGCGCAGGGTCCGACGCACGGCGGCACGCTCGAGACGCGCTCGCAGGAGCTGCGGATTCGCGGTCGCGGTGGTCGTAAGCGCTCGGGTCCGCGGACCAAAGGTCCGGGTCGCGACCGCACCAAGAAGCGTTAGAACGCCCTGCTCAGAAGCGATCGTATTCGCGAACGAGATTCGCCGGCCCGACCTCGCCGCGATACTCGCGCACGTGGCTGTGGCACCTGTCGTCGCCGAGCGGCTCGGGCAGCGTCACGATCGTGCGCTCGCCGATGAACTCGACGTTGCCGATCGTCAGGCAAGGCGACGTCCCACGTGGAGTCTCGACCTGGGTGGCGTGCTGCTCGACCACCTGCATCTGGGCCGATCCGGGCCTCGCGAGCAACGCGACGACCACGCCGGCGAGCGCGAGGTCGCACAGGACGCCAATGGTCGACAACTCGGCAAACCGCATCCACTAAGGGTGACGCCGACCGGCCGAGAACGCACTACTTTTTGATCTTGGTCGCGAGCCAGGTCACGAGGGGCGCGACCTTGGTGGCGTGCCCTGCGACCCAATCGACGAGCTTCTTGTCGTGCAGCAGGCCCTTCGGCATCGCCGGTAGCCCGGCGGTAAGCCCGCGCATCTTGAGGAATTCACCCCGCGCGTGGTCGGGGGCGAAGCCCTTGGGCACCTTCTTGTAGTCCTCGTGGCCTCCGACGCTGTACCCGGCCTTGCGCAACTTGCCGACGAGCGCCACGAACGGCTTGCCCGACTTGTCGGCGGCGACGAGCCTCCTCCACGCGGCGAGCCGGTTGTCCTCGAAGTAGTACGTGCCCGCACCGAGGTACTCCTCCTCGAGGCCGACGTGGATGTAGAGCGGCATGCCGCTCAGGTCCTTCGCGAACGGCAACACGCCGGCGATGTGCAGCTTGTACGGCGTCTTGTCCTTCGCGAACCGGGTGTCGCGATAGATCCGGAACAGCTTCGGCTTGCCGAGCGCGAGCTTGCCGTACGGCTTCTTCAGCTTCGCGCCGACCTCTTCGAGCAGCTCGGTCATCGGCGTGACCCACTGATCGATGTAGCGCTGCTTGTTGCGATCGAACCAGCTCTTGTTCATCTCCACCGCGAGCTCGGCGAAGAACGCCGGCGCGGTGCGATCGAAGCCTCGAAACATGACCGCAGTCTACACGCCCATCAGACGGCCCTTGAGCGAGCCACCGATCCTTCGCAACGCGGTCGGCACGAAGCGCTGCATCGTCGCGATCACGCGCGCGTCGGTGCCGACGATGCGAACCGCCGGGTTCGAGTGCACGGCCCCGAGGATCGCAGCCGCGACCTTCTCCGGCGCGAGGCCACGCTTGAACGCGGTGACCATCTTGTCCTTGTGCAAGTTGAGCTTCTCGCCGCTGAGCCGACCGTCCGCGATGATCGCGGTGTTGATCAGGCCCGGGCAGATCGCGGTGACGCCGATGTGATGCGGCGCGAGCTCGGCGCGCAACGACTCGGAGAATCCGCGCACCGCGAACTTCGTCGCCGCGTACGCGGTCACGCTCGGCGCGCCGTAGATGCCGAGGATGCTCGAGATGTTGATGATGTGGCCACCGCGCTTCGCTTCGACCATGTTCGGCGCGAAGAAGTGACAGCCATGGACGACGCCCTTCAAGTTGATGCCGATGATCCAGTCGAAGTCATCGAGCGTCGTGTCGAGGAAGTTGCCGCCGAGGCCGACGCCGGCGTTGTTGATGACGACATCGGCCGCCGGAGCGATCGCGTGGACGGCGCCGGCGAACGCCGACATCTGAGCGCGATCCGCGACATCGACGCGACGGGTGAGGAGCTTGCGATCCCCGAGCTCGGTAGACAGTGTATCGAGCCGCGACTGATCGAGGTCGCAGGCCGCGATCCGCGCGCCTTGCTTCGCGAACAGCAACGCGGTCGCGCGCCCGATCCCACTGCCCGCTCCGGTGACGACGACGACTCGATCTTGAAGGTTCATGCTGCCTCGGTGAATGCCATGCCGTGAGCGGCAAACCACGCGCGGGCGAGCTGCTCGTTGTGGTTGTCGTTCGGGTGAAAGTCGCGGCGAATGTACTGCCGGATCCCGCGCAGGAACACGCGCGTGATCACCGGACCGTCGCC
>JBDUAS010000243.1:0-10891 GCA_040004535.1 Deltaproteobacteria bacterium | reverse complement strand
CGAACGCGAAGGCCGGCGAGGGCGACCCAGAGGGCTGAGCTCCGGCGCGAGGAATGCATCTGAGCCGTCGCGCGTTATGCTTACCGAGATGGATCTCCGTCCGCGCACGAATCCAATCTCCCTTGGCGCGTTGCTCGGCTTCGTCAACACGCTGCTGATCGCGATCGGGATGTCGGCCGAGGACTCGCACGATCGGATCGGCGCGGTTCTCTTGATCACGATGATCGCGTGTCTGCCCGCGGTGCTGACCGGCGCGATCCTCGGCGCCATCGCGAGCGCGCTCGCGACGTCGTCGATCTGGCTGCGTCGCGCGCTCGTGGTTCCACCCGCGCTCGGGCTCGTCGGTGGTCTCGGCTTGATGTTCGGACTGACCTCGTTCGTGCCGATCGCGTGCATCCCGACGCTCGCGTGCGGCCTGTACCTCGAGCGCCGCACGCGCCGTGAAGCGACCCTCCCGCTCGTGGTCGTGCGTCGTGAAATAGCCGGCGACCGTCGCGGCGTTGTCCGGGCATGAACGGCGAACGCGCGATGGTGCTCGGAGCGGTGCTCGGCCTGCTCGACACGCTCGTGATCGCCGCCGGTATCGCGGCGTGGAAGCACGGCATGTATCCGTCGGTGTTTCCGGCGGTCGTCGCGCTCGGGATGATGCCCGCACTCGTCGTCGGCATCGGCGTTGGCTATCTCGCCGCGGAATCGACCGCACGCTCGGTCGCGTGGCGGCGCCGGATGATGGCGGCACCCGCGATCGCGGGAGTCGCGCTGCTCGGCATCGCGTTCGGGCTGCAGGTGATCGTGCCGCTCGCGGCAATCCCGACTGTTGTCGGCATCCTGGTGCTCGAGCGTGCGACGCGCCACCCCGACGAGCTTCCGGCCGCGGCCGCGCGCGTGCGCTGGTAACGTTTCGGTATGGAAGCCGATCTTCGCCCCCGGATGAGCGCCGTCGCGCTCGGCGGCTGGATCGGCTTTCTCGATACGGTGGTCCTGTCGATCGCACTCTCGGGGCACAGCAATGAGCGATTTGGTCAGACGCTGAAGTTGTTGCTCGTCGCGATCCTCCCAGGCATGTTGATCGGCTTCACGCTCGGCGCGGTCGTCGGCGATCTGACGGCGTTGAGGGTGGCGGCTCGCCGCGCGATCGCGATCGGCCCGCCGGTGATCGTTGCGGGTGGCATCTTTCTGCTCCAGCCGAGTCACCCGTGGTTCTTGCTCGTGCTCGTGCCGATGATCGCGTGCTCGCTGTACCTCGAGCACCGCACGCGCCGTACCGAGCTGGAGCCAGGCTTGATGGCTCCGCCGCTGCGGGGGGCCTCAGCCGCGGCGCTCGGTACCGTGATCGGTACATGCAACACGGTGTTCGTCGCGGTCGGGCTGGCGTTTCAGCTCGGTCGGGATGCCGGAATCGTCTTGTTTCTGGCCGGAATCGTCCCCGCGCTCATCATCGGCAACGTCCTCGGCGCGATCGGCGCGCGGCTCGCGCACGAGCGGGTGTGGGTGCGCCGGGTCGTGCTCGTGCTGCTGCCGGTCGGCCTGCTGATGTTGCTGACCGCGCCGCTCGGCGTCACTGCGATGTTCGCGCCAGCCTCGATCCCGACCGCGGTCTGCGGTCTGGTGCTCGAACGGGCGACGCGCCAGATCGCCGAGCTCCCGATCGCGCGTGCGCGCGTCACATCGGACCCGGCTGGTCCGTCTCCCCGTGGATGATGATCGACTTCGAATCCCACCGTAGCCACCTGCGGGGCGTCGCGTTCCGGATGCTCGGCTCGCTCGCCGAGGCCGACGACGCGATCCAGGAGGCCTGGCTCCGCCTCGACCGCGCCGATCCGACCGATGTCGCGAACCCCCGCGGCTGGCTGACCACGGTCGTCGCGCGGATCTGCCTCGACATGCTGCGCACGCGCACCTCGCGCCGCGAGGAACCGCTCGAGGCGAGTCCCGATCGCGCCGCGCCGAGCGATGCCAACCAGGAGCTCATGCTCGCCGACTCGGTCGGGCTCGCGCTCATGATCGTCCTCGACAAGCTCGAACCGGCCGAGCGGCTCGCGTTCGTGCTCCACGATCTGTTCGGCCTGTCGTTCGATGAAATCGCGCCGATCGTCGCACGCACGTCAGATGCCGCGCGTCAGCTCGCGAGCCGGGCCCGCCGCCGCGTCCAGGGCAGCCCGCCGCCGGAGATGGACCTCGCGAGTCAGCGCACGACCGTCGAGGCGTTCATCGCGGCGCTTCGCCGCGGCGATGTCGAGGGCATGGTCGCCGTGCTCGATCCAGATGTCGTCGGGCGTGCCGTCGATCCGAAGGGCAACGTGCGCGAGGTGCGCGGTGCTCGCACGTGGGCTTCGGGCGCGGTCGCGTTCGCGCAGCTCATCAGCGACCTCGGCGCTGCGCCTGCACTGATCGACGGATCGGTCGGCATCGTCGTCGCGCCGAAGGGCAAGCTGATGCGCGTGCTGCGCTTCACGTTCACCGACGGTCGGATCGCGACCGCCGAGGTCATCATGGACCGAGCGCGCCTCGATGCGCTCGACATCGCGCCGCTCGGCTAACCCTGCCAGGTGATCTGGCTGATCTGGACGAGGTTGCCGCAGCCGTCGTTCACCGTCGCGATCGTCGAGCCGGTCACGGCCGTCGGCGGCATCGTGAGCTCGCCGCCGTGCGACTTGATGCGCTCGTGATCGGCCTTGATGTCATCGCTGAACAGCATGAGCGCCGGCTGCTTGGCGTCGAGCTTCGCCTTCGCGAACGCCTTGCCCGCCGGATCGGTATCCGCAGCGAGCTGGAGCTCGCAGCCGTTCGGGTCATCGGGCGAGGTCACGGTGAGCCAGCGAAACGGGCCCTGGCTGAAGTCGGCCTTCTTCGTAAAGCCGAGCACCTCGGTGTAGAAGCGCAGCGCCTTGTCCTGGTCGGTCACGTAGATGGAGGTCAGTTTGATCTTCATGACCAGGTGACGGTAGCCGACCTGCGAATGTGACCGCCTTATTGGAGAATCTGAAAATTGTCCCAGGCGGGAGTGTGGTTGTTCTCCGCCGCCGGCTGATTCCAGAGGTACAGCGCGGGATAGGTGAGGAGCTGGGTGCCGTCGTCGATCACGGGCGTGACGTAGAGCTGCGGGTTGTTCCCCGTGCCGCGGGTGGAGCTGAACGTCAGCCAGTAGTAGCGCTTACCGCTGTCGTCGCTCGCGCCAGGCGCCCACTTCGGCCAGCTGTTCGTGACGCCCGGGCTGACCTTCGCGGTGCACTGCGGCGGATCGTTCGCGGCGAGGCGGACGGGCGCCGCGTTGCCGGCGCTCGGAATCACCCAGACCTCGGCGGCGTGGTTGTTGTAGCTCGACTGACCGTCGGGCACGCGGTTGTACGCGACGTACGTATCGTCGGGAGAGAACGTCGGGTAGTACTCGTTGTACGTCGATGTGTCGGCGCCAACGATCGGGGTCGCGGTCCCACCGGCGCGGTTGTTAAACGGCACGGTCATCAAGTTCCCGTGCGTGACGGTGACGCCCGAGCTCACGGTTGGCGCGCTGACGTAGAGCAGCGTGTCACTGGTGTGCGCGAACGAGGCGTACGCCGCGGCGTTCGGCGTCGCGCCGGTGACGTCGCCGGTCCGCGCGATCGTCCCCCATCCCGTCGTCGTGTCGACGGCCTCGAGGTCGGTCCAGATCATCTCGAACCGCGAGTTGATCGGATACATCGTGACCGCGGTGTGATCGCCGGCTTGCCAGTGCATCTTCGTGAACACCGGCTGTTCCTGGTTCTGGCGCGCCATCAACGTCTGAGCAGCCGTCGAGATGAACGTCGGCGCCGTGTGGGTACCGTCCGAGGACAGCAGCCCGAGCGTCGTCGGATCGCCGTTGCCGGGATTCTGGCTCGACGAGAAACCGACGAAGCTGCCATCCGGCGTCGACGAGTGACAGCCGACGCACTTACTGCCGGCATCGGTGGGCGTGATGATGTCCTTCACGGTCTCGTCGCCGATCGAAAACCCGCGGAGCCGCGTGCCGCCGGTCGTCGTCCAGTACACGATCGCGCCCGGTGCATCGACCGGCGCTATCGCGATGTCGCCCGACGAGCCGTGCTCGGGACCGCTCGTCAGCTGCGTGCCGTCGAACACCGCGCCGCGGATCGCGACGGTGAGCGGCGTGTTGACCGAGTGAGTCTGCAGGCCCATCCACAGATCGGCGGGCATCGTCCACGTCGTGGCCGTCGTGTAGACGACGAGCGGGTTGACCTGGGTCGGCGTCGTGATCCGCAGCTCGAACAGGTTTTCGGTCCCCGTCGGGATCCACGTGAAGCGCGGGCGGATCCAGTTGCGCGGATAGATCGTGCCGACCTCGGGCTCGAACAAGCACGGTCCACCGGTCGGAGCACCGGTCGTCGCGCTCCCGAACAACGTGTCGCTATCGGTCGGCGCGGTGCCGTTCGTATCGATGATCGGCGTGACCGGAAAATCCGACCACGGTCCGGCGAACGCATCCGGCGGCGCAGGCGTGCCGTCGACACTGCCGTCGTTGTTGCCGCCATTTGGATCGTGATGAGTCGCGCACGCGGCGCAGATCGAGAGCAGCGCGAGCCCCGAGTAGATCGTTCGCACGCGACCAGCTTACGCCTCAGATGAGAGAAGCAAAGATTTGCTCGGGGTAACGCGGCGGTAGTGAGGCGTGCTGCGTGTAGGAGGTAGTCGCATCTGGAGGTCCGCACGTAGGGCACGCATCAGATCAAACCAGGCGGACCGCGCTCGAGAAGCGCCGTCTCGGGCCACGCGACCGCGATCCAGCGTTCGACCCAGACTTCCGGAAGGTCGTGGACCACCGAGGTGTGACGCGCGCCGACGACCTCGCGTACCGCGGCGAACGTGCGAAGAGGCCGTGCGCGATAGCGATCGGCGAACACGGTGCCGCTACGGCCGCGCAGCCGATTGAGGTGCTTCGCGGCGGCGACCTGAAAGCCCTGCATGCCGCGGGCGAGCGCGATCCGATCGCTCGCTTCGACCACGAGATCGATCCGACCCGATGCGATCCGGAGGTGGACGATCCGGAACGCGGTGTGGCCGAAGCTGCGGCGTAGCGCGCGTTCGATCGCGCGACGCGCATAGCGATCGTGAAGTACGCCGGCGGCGCGGACCACGCGAGCGACGACGTGCACCGGCTGGGTCGAGACGTGAATCGGCCGCCGCTTGTGCGGCTCGCTCGCGATCGCGCCGCGCTTCGGCCGGCCCGCGCCGGTGCGCGCTCCTCCCCAGCGCTTCTCGGGCGCGTTCATCGGATCGGATCGCTATCGCGTGCCAACTTCACTGCCAAGATGAAAGCGCCGAGATCTCTTCAGAGCGAATTTTTGGCGAGAGTTCTTGCGAAATCCGGAGTGGTGAGACTACGGTGAGCGTGCGAGAACCTGGGGCCGCTGAGATCGTGACGAGGACGGACGTGAGGGCTTGAAGTGGCGAGCCTGGTGTCCTTCGCGCGGTATCGCGCGCGTCGTGGGTGCGCGCGGATCAACGACACATGGGGGACAATTCGATGAGCGTCGACGATCGGGACTTCTTCGAAGAGGCCGTGACGTCCGAGCACCCGACCTTCGCCGACCTCGGCGATGCGTGGCGGCTTGAAACCGCGGGCGTACCGAACGCGCGCAGCGATGGCGAGGACGGGCACGGCGATCCGGAACCGCCAGCGTTCATCGCGGTCGGCACCGCGGTGACCGACCGCGACGGCAACCCGCTCGACGACGACGCCTGGCTCGGAGCCAGCGATCGCGGCGACGCGGAGATCACGAAACCGATTCCACTGATCACGATGGCGGAGCTCGTATTCGCGTCGAAGGAGCCGCTCGCGCGCGGGTCGATGGCGAAGATGCCGGTCCTCGCCGCCCGCGACGTGGTCGAGGTCAAGGCACGGCCGAGCGCGCTCGGAACGCGCGAGCTGCCGCCCGTTTCGGACTTCTTCGCGACGCTGCAAACGCGCGGTGAGGTTCAGCCGCCCGTGTCGGAGCCCGAGACGATCGACGAGCTCGTCGCAGAGCTCGAGCTACCGATCGTAGCCGAGGCAGGCCCGACGACCCAGCTCGACCAGGTCGAGCTGCCGGCCGACGTGCCGGCGACCAGCCGCAAGATCCGCCCGCGCCGCACGCGGCCCCGCGCGCGTACGATCGCAGCGCGTCGGCTCACGAGCATCGAGCTTCGCGAGGTCACGAGCACCGCGACGCTGCGCGCCGATCGCCCGCGAACGCGCGCCGAGTGCCAGCACGAGCAGCGGCCTTGCCCGTGGGTGTCGTGCAAGCACCACCTCTATCTCGACGTCAATCCGCGCACCGGCTCGATCAAGCTCAACTTCCCCGACCTCGAGCCGTGGGAGCTCGACCACACGTGCGCGCTCGACGTCGCCGACGACGGCGGCCACACGCTCGAAGAGGTCGGCGACATCACGAACCTCACCCGCGAGCGCATCCGCCAGCTCGAGCTACGCGGCTTGATCGAGCTACGTGGCCGGTCGCGCGCGCTGCGCTGAAACATCTGTTACCGGCACGCTACGGTTTCGTGACGTCGGTGAACGTGATTGCGGCCGGCGAGCGCACGCACTACCAAGCTGCATGCGCAGTTGGGGACTCGCCGCGCTGATCTGCCTCACGAGCTGCGGCTCGCATCCGAATGACACGCCGTCCGACGCGCCATCGACGCAGCATGACGCGCGCATGATCGACGCGCCGCGCGCGATCGATGCGGACCTCACCGCATCGACCGACACACCGATCGTGCCGTGCACCGACAGCGCGGCGGATGTCTACGTCGTAGCGGCACGGCCGAACGCACCGCTCGGCACGATCCTCGCGTGCGCGGTCGATCCGGTACTCGCGGCGGCTGATATTCCAGCGCTCGTCGGCGACCACATCACCGTCACCAGCGCGGTGAAGCAATATCGGATCGCCTACCAAACGCGCGACGGCAATGGCGGCCCCGCTGTCTCTACCGCGCGCGTGTACTTGCCCTCGACCCCTCGGGCGCGGCCGGTGCCACTCGCGGTCGCGATCCACGGCAGCGTCGGACTCGCCGACAATTGCGTGCCGAGCGTCGACTCCGACAACAGCCTGCCGTTGCCTTATGCGGCGCGTGGCTTCGCGACGATCGCGCCGGACCTCGCGGGCCTCGGTAACGCGGGCACGCAGGACTATCTCGACAACCACGCGCAGGGCTGGCAGACGCTCGACGGCGCACGTGCACTGCGCGCCCTGTTGCCGCCCGGCCTGACCGCACCGGAGCTCGTGATCACCGGCTACTCGCAAGGCGGTGGCGCCGCACTCTCGGCACACGCGCTGATCCATTCCGACGGCGCCGGTATCGGCACGCTCGTCGCGACTGCCGTCTACGCGCCGGAGTGGCCGATCAGCGCCAAGTCGTTCGATTACGAACCGATCCTGCGCGATCCGACGCAGCTCACGATCATCGAGGGCCTGTCGTACAGCTCGGTCGCCGTGATGCGCCAGTACGCGTTCCTCGAGAACCACGTCGGCGACGGTCACGGCAAGCAGGCCGTGCCGAGCCAGTTCCAGGCCAACCTCGAGACCAACATCCAGAGCCAGTGCCTCGTCGCGCTCGGCGGCTATATCCAGACCTCGATGCTGCACACCGGCGATTTGATCGAGCCGACGCTGCGCACGAGCCTGCTCGCGTGCATGGACAACCAGGCCGGCTGCACCGGCGACGGCTCCGCCTACTTCACGTTCATGCAGGACAATATCCTCGCGCCGGATCCCGGCGTCGGGCCCGTGCTGATCGTCGCCGGCGCGCTCGACCTGATCATGCCGCCCGCGAAGGAAGGCTCGTGCATCGCGAACAAGCTGACCACCGCGGGCGTCGACGTCGACACGTGCGTGATCTCCGACGCCGACCACTCCAACATCATGGAGCACCACTGGAAGGGCCTCGCGTGGGCCGAATCCGTGATGGCCGGCGGAGCGCGCACCGAGTGCTCGCCCGTCGCCGCGATGCCGGCCTGCACGAACCGAGGCTAGACCGTTAGCCGGCGCACGCGCCGGATCGAGATCGTGACGAGCACGGTCGAGATTGCCGCGAGCGCGAGCAGCGACGGCAATAGATCGAACGGTCCAGCCGAGCGCAGCACGGCGCCGCGCATGATGTCGATCATGTGGGTGGCCGGCAGCATGCGGCCGATCCAGTAGAGGACGCGCGGCAGGCCCGCGACCGGGAACATGTAGCCCGACAAGAAGATCGACGGCAGCACCAGCATCTGCGCCGTTTGCATCGCCTGCATCGAGGTCTGGGCACCCATCGAGATCGTCAGGCCGAGCGCGAGCAGCGCGAACAGATAGACGATCGCGGTGATGAACAGGAACAGCAGGCTGCCGTTGATCGGCACGCCGAAGCCGAACCGCATGATCGCGAGAATCAGAGCCATCTCGATCAAGCCGATGACCAGGTACGGCGCGAGCTTGCCGAGCACGAGCCCCGCCGGGTTGGTCGGCGTCACCAGCAGCTGCTCCATCGTGCCTTGCTCGCGTTCGCGCACGATCGCGATCGACGCGAGGAGTAGTGCCGCGAGCTGCAGCAGGATCGCGATCAAGCCGGGGATGATGTAGTTCGCGGTCCTGCCTTCGGGGTTGAACAGCACGATCGGCTGCGCCGACACCACCGGCCGTGCTCCGGCGCCTTTGCAGGGCTGCGAGGTTCGCCTGCGCGACCAGCCCGTTGATCGCGGCGAGCGCCTGCGCGCTGACCGTCGAGTCCGAGCCGTCGATCAGCACGAGGAACGGGGCGTTGTCATGACGCGCGCGCCGCTCGTGATAATCCGGGGGGATGATCACGCCGACCCGCACCGTGCCGCGTGCGATCTCGTCGCGCGCGCGATCCGGCGAGTTCGTGACGCTCGAGATCTGGAACGTCTTGGTCGCGCGCATCTGATCCATCAGCTCGCGCGACTCGCGACTGATCCTGATCGACGACGACCGTGGGCAAGTCGCGCACGTTCTGATCGAGGAAACCGAACAGCGCGAGCTGCATGATCGGCAACGTGAAGAAGATGATCAGCGTGCCGCGGTCGCGGAAGATGTGCTTGAACTCCTTCAACAGGATCGCGACGAACGAGGACCACATCACGCGCCGCTCGCTTTCGCGCGCTCGGCCGCCGCGCGCTCGGTGAGCGCGACGAACACGTCCTCGAGCGATGCCACGATCGGTCGCGGTCGCCGGGAAGCCGGCCGCCGCCATCCGCGCGAGCAGATCCTCGTCGGTGATCGCGTACGCCGTGTTTCGGCACGGCTATGACCCGCGCGAACCGACAGGTGTCGGAAACCCGATCAGCCCGGACGCAACACGAGTACCGGCTTGCGGGTTGCTCGTAACAGCTTGTCGGCGACGGAACCGAGCAGCGCACGCGAGATGCCGGTCCGGCCGCGCGACGCGATCACGATGAAGTCGACCCCGAGCCGCGCAGCGGTCTGCGCGATCGCGGTCGCGGCATCGTCGCCGCGGACGACGTGGGCCGTGACCTTGCGCGGAACGCCCGGCATCGCGATCGCGGGCGCCTGGGCGAGGAGCTGCTTCGTGATGTCGGCCTCGTCGATCGCGTCGTCGTCGCCGGCAACGTGCGCGATGTGAATCTCGCCGTTCTCCGGAACCGCCGCGAATGCATACGCGACCGCGCGATTCGCGAACGGCGACAGGTCGGTCGCGACCAGCGCGCTCGACATCATCGGCATGACAAACGTCGGCAGCGTCGCGTTCGGCGGCACGCACACGACCGATTGCGGCGCATCCTGGACGACGATCGACGACACCGAGCCCAGCCGGTCGAGCCCGGTGCGCTGGCTCGTGCCGACGATCACGACATCGACGTGCTCTTCGTTCGCGAGCTCGATCACGTCGTCGCCGATCCGACCGAGCCCGCGGCGCGTGCGCGCGACGACGCCATCGCCCGCGCCGAACCGCCGGATCAGATCGCGAGAGAGCAGCTGCTCGATCTCCGGATCGCGATCGACGAGCGTCTTCGCGTGGACGCCGTATTGCTCCGCTGCATCGTCGGGGTAGTACACCGCACCGACGACGACCTCGACGGGACCCTGGCGGCGCAGGCCATGCGTCCATTGTAACCCGAGCTCGCTCGCGATCGAATCATCGACCGCGGCGAGCACCTTCAGCGGCCGCGTCTTCGCACAGAACGCGAGCCACGGTGCCGGATCGCGCAGCACGAGCACCGGCGTGCGCGTGATCGCGATGATCTTCGCGGCCGTCGTGCCGAGCGTGCTCGTCTTGTCGCTGCTCGCCGAAGCGATCACGATCAACTCGGAGCCCTCGGTCTCGGCGTACGACGTCAGTGCGGTCTCCGGCGGTCCCACGACCAGCTCGGGACGCAGCGTCGGCCCGTCACCGGCATGCGCGATGATGTCCTCGAGCGCGGCGCGCAGGTGCTCGACCTCGCCCTCGGCGTCGGAGTCGACCGCATGGACGACGATGACTTCGGTTTCACCACGCAGCGTCGCGAGCGCGCGCGCGACCGCCATGGCACCGGTGCTCGCGTGCGACAGATCAGTACCGCAAATGATCGTCATGACAGGTAAGCGAAGCGTCGCACGAGCTCGAGCAAACGGTCCTTCAGCTCGTCATCGAGTGCGATGAACCGGATCCCCATGCCAGGATGCAGGTTGTCTGCGCTGCCTGGCCGGAACGGATTGACCCAGATCACCTTGCCTTCGACCTCGATCTGCGGACCGGTGTCGATCCGGAACCGCAAGTTGAGGTTCGTGCCAGGCGCCTCCGGCGACGTCGTGCGCACGAAGATGCCGGTCTCGCTGATGTCGGTGATGTAGGCGAACAGGTAGTTGTCCTCGGACGCGTAGTCGACTTCGAAGTCGACGAACACGCGCGGTGCGGCGCGCCGGTCGCTATCGACGAGCGG
>JBDUAS010000510.1:0-3235 GCA_040004535.1 Deltaproteobacteria bacterium | reverse complement strand
GCGACGGCTTGTACGTCAGCACCGTGCCATCGACGCCACCGACCAACCGCCATGGCGGCGTCTCTTCTTGGCCGGGCCAGCGATTGCGATAGCGCACGGCCGCGTAGCGATTGCCCATCGCCTGGACCGGCGGAATCTGTTGATGCGCCGCATCGCACGCGACGACCGGGTTCGGCACGTTCATGCACGTGTGGCCGCGCCACAACCCGACCGGCGAGTCCGACGAGATCACGCTGCCGTTGAGCTCGGCGTTCTGCGTGAACTGTACGACCTGGCCCTTCGCGAGCGTGTACATCGCGCTAGAGCTCGCGGCTGCTGCAGGCACGCCCGTGCCGCCGACGATCGCCACCGTCGGCCGGACCGTGACGTGCGTCGCGTCTTGTTGCGCCGTGATCTCGATGAACGGCGGCGACGAGTTGCTATCCGGTACGTTCGCTTGCTCGTAGGCGTCGACCGCGACGTAGTTCGTGTCCCACGCCGACGACGGCAACAACAACGTCGCGCTCGTCACTGCCGAGGTGCCGCCTCCGTACGGAAAGATGTCGTACGCGACGACCGGCGCGGTCGTCGTGATGTGGAACGCGTGGCCAAGCGCCGTGCCGTGCACCGCAGCATCACCCGCGGTGTACGCCGGCGTGATGCCCGACGGACACGCCGTCGTGAGCAGACCCTGGTGATACGCGAGGAACAAGATCGCGACCTGGTTCGGCATCAACATGCCGCCCATCAACGGTCGATACGTGATCGCGGAACCTGCGCCGACCGGGATTCGCGCGAACGTCGACGGATCGAGTTGCTGGCCGTTGAACTCGACACTGATCGATACGGGCGTCGTCCACGTGTTCGCGATGTACGCCGCGTAGCACGAGCCGTTCGTCGTGATGTACGAGTCGGGATTGACCGCGTAGTAGTCGCAGCCAACCGAGCTCGCCTCCGACGCCGCGGCCTGACATGGATCGACGCACGCGCCGCTCGCGCAGCCGAGATCACCAGAGCACGTCTGGATCACCGCGCCGTTGCAGTCGACGACATCGTGAAGATCCGCCGAGCACATGTGCTGGTTGCAGCTTCCGTTGCCGTCGCCGTTACCGAAGTCGTCGCCGCCGTTACCGCGACTCGCCGGTCCGCAAGCCGCGATCAAGCCCACTAGGATCACGATCAAGAACTTCATGTCGCCTCCTCCTGTCGCGACCACCGTACACAAGCGCGACGAGGATCACTAGCAACACGATCGCGTAGCCACCGACGAGGAATCGCCAATGCGAAGGCGAGAACTGCCACACGATCTCGTGATGTCCCGCGCTCACCCACACACCGCGGAGCAAGTAGTTCACGCGGATGTCCGTCATGCGCACGCCATCGACCATCACGTACCAACCCGGGAACGCGAGCTCGTTCAACACCACGAGACCTGCACTCGAAGTGTCGACCGCGAACCGGATCGTGTCGGGCTCGTAGGACTCGAGCGTGCCCGCAGAAAAACTTGGCGTGCCCGTCATCGCCTCGGGCGGTAAGACCGCAGCGTCGCGCGCTTCGACGATCGCGCGGCGGCGCGAACCGTCCGGTTCTTGCACACCTCGCACCGCGGCGAGCACGTGGTCGGGCGACGAATCAGGAACGACGGTGACCGCGCCGTACACCGCGATCAGCGGCGCGGGATGCGCGGCCTCGTAGAGCCCGGGCTGCGTCAGGTTCGCGGCGAAGCCCGGCGCGGGGAGATGCGGAAAGCTCGTCGCTGCGCCGTAGCGCCAGTGCGAGCGGATCAGCAAGTAGCGAACGTTGAAGTCGGTGAGGATCTGCGGATCGTGCTTCGCGTAGTCGAGCACGTCGACGTAGCGATGCAGGCTGATCGGATCGACGGCGGGATAGCCGCGAAAGTCGCGGATTCGCAGCCGCGCACCAGCGCGTTCGCCGAGGACGAACTCGTCGTAGATCCGCCAGCGATCGGTGACGCCGTCGAGGTGTGAGATCACCTCCGCGTCATGCGCGTGGGTCTGGCGCGGCTCGGCGGCGACCGGCGCGCCAGGCTCGACGAACGTGAACAGCGGTGCATCGATCGCGACGACGACCGCGAACGCCCACAGCACGCGAGGGTCGCGTGTCGCAGCGACCGCGAGTCCGCCGGCAACGACCGTCGCGACGATCGACCACCACGCGGGATGATCCTTGACGGTCGCGGGTGCGCCCGAGATCGCGACGCACAGAATCGCGATGATGACCGCGGCACTGCATACGATCCACGCGCGCTTGCGCAGCACTCGGTCGGCCACCGCAGCCTCGAGCGCGGCGACGCCATAGCCAGCCCCGGCGGCAAACGCCCAGGCGGCGAGCAGCTTGTAGCGGCCGGGCACGCGGAGCAGCGCGAACGGCGGCACGTGATGGACGAGCACCGGCAGCACGAACGCGGTCGTGCCCGCCGCGAGCAGCACGCCGAGCACCGCGGTCGCGAGGAACGCGAGCGGTGCATCGCGATCGAGGCGTGGCCGGAGCACGACCCCGAGCACGGCGAGCAACACGAGCGCTGCACCACAATAGATCTCGAACGGACCCGCACCGCGTACGAGCACGCCACGCAGTGCCGCCGGCAAGTACAGCGAGCCACCGAGCGCGAAGCCCGGCCCGGTGCCGAGGCGGTCGCGCGAGCCGAGTGCGACGAGCTCGTTCGCCGGCAGCACCGTGAGCGCGATGACGACCAGCGCGATCGCGAGCGCCGAGCCGATCGCGATCGCCAGGGCGATGACGTCCTCGCGTGTGTGGTGCGCGCGAACGTGCTGGACGAAGCGGAGCCCCGCATACGGCACGATCAGCAGCGCCGCGTAGACGATGCCGGGCGGCGAGCCGGCGGTGAGCACCGGCACGAGCGCTGCGCCGACGAGCACGCCGCGCCACCATTTCGGGCGCCGGGCGCCGAGCGCTGCATCGATCGCGATCCACACGAGTGGCACCCACACGATCGGCCACAAGATGTTCGACGCCTTGTGCGTCAACAGCGGCGCCGACGCGACGAGCCCGATGCCACCGACGAGCGCCGCGCGGATCGACAACCCGCGCGAGCGCAGGAAGCCGTGCAGTAACACGCCTGCGAGCACGTGATGTGCGAGCACCTTCAGCTGGACGAGCCACCAGCCAGTGCCAGCCACCGCACCCCACGCCGCGAACGGCCAGTTCAGCGGGTAGTAACGATCGAACACCGGATCGCAGAACACCGGGTAGCCACCCTTGTCGTACGGGTTCC
>JBDUAS010000509.1:0-3249 GCA_040004535.1 Deltaproteobacteria bacterium | reverse complement strand
GCGAACTTCGCCATCGCCGGCACGCCGGTCGCGTAGATCAGGTGGTCCTCGAACACGGCGAACTTCGCCGGGTTCTTCAACCGGTAGTCGCCGTACTCGTCGGTGAGGAACAGATCGACCTGTGCGGTCGTGAACTCGTGCGAGTACCCGGCATCGACGCGCACGAGCACGGCGTCGTTCGGCTTCACGTACTCGCCTTGGCCGGGGAGCAGCTTCGACGCGAGGATCTTCTCGGTCAGGTTCATCGGCCGCTTCGCGGTGCCGGGCGCGGGTACGCTGATCTGCTTGCGATCGAGCGCCGCGCAGAATGGCAACAGGCCGCCGGCCTCGATGATGAGCTTCGTGATCGCGTCGTGGCCGCGGGTGAATTCTTCGAGCTCGATCCGCTCGCCCGCCTCGAGGCGGCGCAGCATCGCGTGGTCACCCATCAACTGGCCGATGTTGATGTTGTTGCGCGCGTGGATCGGCGCGAACGAGCTCGCGATCGCGAGCCGCGAGCCCGAGAACACCTCGCATTGCGCGGCTTGCTCGCGCGAGCTGCCGACGCCCTTCTGCGCACCCGCGACGATCACCTCGAAGCCGCCGGACGCGAGCGCGTCGGGCGGGAACAAGCGCTCGCCGTTGATGATCAAGCCGGCGTACGCGTTCTTCGCGATGTCCTTCGGATCGAAGTCGAAGCACACCCATGCCGGCGTCATCGCATCGGTGTTGATGTCGTCGAGCAGGTCCTCTGCCGCGACGTGGCTCATGGTCAGGGTGAGCGTCCCGGCGAGCTGGCGACGGACCAGGTCGGGATCCTTCGTCAGATAGAGGACGCGCTTGCCGGGCGTCAGCGCAAAACTACGATCCGCCATCGAGGGGACCGTACCATGGCGCAGCGTGGTCAGAACGGCAGCGCGGCGGAGCCGGACTTCGGCGGATCGGGAGGCTTCGGGCCCTCCGGCTTCGCAGTTGTCTCGACGGAGTGCGGCACGGTCTTGTCGCCCGTGTGCAGCACCGTCTTGTCGCTCGCCATGTGGTCGCCGTGATGCTTCGTCGAGCCCGACTTGGTCTTCGAATGAGAGTCGACGACCGGTACCGTGGCGGAGCCGGTCTCGATCGCCGCGGCGCCGGTTGTCGTCACACCAGAACCGCCCCTCGCCGAGCCCGTCGGGGCGGCCGAACCAACCTCCGTACGGTTCGGCATCTTCGCCGCGGCTGTCGTCGAGCCCGAGCCCGAGCCCGAGTCCGCGGCCGAGCCGACATTCGCGGCAGGTTGGTTCGACGCTCCACCCTTCATCGCGATCACGCCGAGCACCGCGGCAACGAGCACGCTCGCGACCACCGCTGGAACCAACCAGCTGTTCTTCGCAGGCCTCGCTAACGGCGCCGCCGATGCCGACGCGGACCTCGGTACCGGCGTGACGTCGGGCCGGGACGTCGGCGCGATCGTCTCGTCCGTCGCGAGCGCGTGCATCGCACTCGGCGACTGCGCGCGTCGTCGCGCGTCGACCAGACTGTGCGGGATCGGCGTGTCGTGCGGCACCGGCGTGATCTGCGCGGGCACGCGAACACCGGCCGCGATGCTTGGCGGGTCGATCTGCGGCACGCCGGCGGCCGGCGTGTGAATGCGCAGCGCGTCGAGCGCGGCCTCGAGCGCCTCGCGATTCTCCGCCGCGCTCTGATAGCGGTCCGCGGGCTCCTTGCGGAGCATCCTATCGATCACGTTCGCGAGCGCGCTCGGCACGCCGGTCATCGGCGGGGCGATCTCGCTCGCGTGCATCGCGATCAGCTCGTGCGCCGAATCCGAGATGAACGGCAGCTTGCCGGACCCGAGGAGGTACAGCACGACGCCGAGCGAGTAGAGATCCGCGCGGCCATCACATGGCTCGCCGAGCGCGAGCTCGGGCGGCATGAATGCCGGCGTGCCGAGGAGCGCGCCCGCGTTCGTCATCGTCGTGGTGGTCTGATCGGGCGCGACCGACTT
Source organism: Deltaproteobacteria bacterium (assembly GCA_040004535.1). Taxonomy (GTDB): domain Bacteria; phylum Myxococcota_A; class Polyangia; order Haliangiales; family Haliangiaceae; genus JABFXX01. Next base: position 1,283 of record JBDUAS010000509.1, on the reverse strand, counting down.
CGCGAGCCCGAAATCGAGCACCTTGACGAGGTCGCGGCCGCGCTCGAGGATCATGATGTTCGACGGCTTGAGATCGCGGTGGACGATCTGCAACGAGTGCGCGCCCTCGAGTGCGTCGCACACCTGCATGCCGATCCGTACGATTCGCTCGGGACGGAGCTGGCGCTCTTCCTCGAACACCTTGTCGAGCGTGCGGCCCGCCACGAGCTCCATCACGAGATAGAACAGGCCGTCGTCGGTCTGATTGAAGTCGAGGACTGCAACGGCGTTCGGGTGGGTGAGCCGGCTCGCGAGCTTGGCTTCGCGCAGGAACCGCTTGACCACGTCGGGCTCGGTGACGAGATGCGCGCTGATCACCTTGATCGCGACCTCGCGGCCGAGACCGAGCTGGGTGCCCCGATACACCGCGCCCATGCCGCCCTGGCCGAGCTTCTGGAGCACCATGTAGCGGCCATCGAGCTCGCGGCCGAGCAACGCATCGAGCGGCACGTTGATCCGCACGAGGCGCGTACCATCCGAGGGGCAGCGGTCGCCGACCTCGAAGTTCTTCTCGCACGTCGGGCAATAAAATTGGCCGGGCGGATTCGAGTCCGTGATCGCCGCGCTCACCCGCCACGATCGTAACACGGGGGCTGTCCCACGCCCGACCAACGCTCTGTCCCTTCGCAGGCGGCCGGCGAGCGAGTATGACGAGGTATGCCTCGCACCCCCTACGTCGGGCTCCACGTCGTTCAGGCGGGCCGCCGTGCGACGGCCGCCGACATCGTCGCGAGCGTCCAGCGCGAGATCGTTGGAGGTGCACTCCCGGGGGGCAGCCGGTTACCGCCGGTACGCGCGCTCGAAAAACAGCTCGGTCTCTCGAAGAACACGGCGCAGGCCGCGTACGACGAGCTGGTCGCACGCGGTCTGGTCGAGGCGCGCGAGCGCGAGGGCGTGTTCGTGCTCGCGACCTCTCGTACCGCGACGCCGGCGCCGATCGTCGCACCGCCGTTGCCGATCGTGATTCCGCCTCCGCTCGGCCGCCCGGATCTGCCGGCGCGAGGTGTGACGGCGCTGTCGACCGTGTTCATCGATCCGGATCTGCTGCCGACCGAGCGGCTCGCCGAGTGCGCGCGCTCGGTGCTGCGCGAGCGGATGCCGAGTCACTACGACGCGCAGGGCTACCCACCGTTGCGCGTCGCGATCGCGCAGCGGCTGCAGGCGCGCGGGCTCGACGTCGAAGCCGACGAGGTGATCATCACGACCGGCTCGCAGCAGTCGCTCGACATCGTCGCGCGCTCGCT
>JBDUAS010000508.1:0-3252 GCA_040004535.1 Deltaproteobacteria bacterium | reverse complement strand
AGACGGGCGATGTGGATCGTCGCCATGCCACCGCGCGCGATCTGGCGGTGAAGCAGGTAACGGCCGATGACGATCGCTTGACGACCGGGATCGGTATTGCTGGGGACTTCGTTCATACGCCTCTCATTCGAAGAACTGGATCGCGCTACCGGCCGTCCAGAAATACTGATTCTTGAACGTGCCGCCGGGCTGGATGCTCGTGCCCCAGACCGAGCTGGAGTACGTGTGGTTCGCCGACGAGAACGTCGCGGTCGCGCCGAGGCCGAGGCTGAGCTGCGGCAGCTTCTCGAACGCGGTGATCAGGCTGTCGGGCGTGAACGGTCCGTCGTGAGCCATCAGGCCCGCGATGAAGATCTTCGCGTCGACGTAACCCTCGAGCGAGGTGAACGACGGCGTCGCGCCGGCATCCGCGATCGCCCGGTTGTACGCCTGCACCACATCGCTGGTGTCGCTCTGGTAGTTCGGCACGACCTGCGAGACCGTGACGTCCTGGGTGAACGGCATCTGACCGCTCGGGGTCGTGATCGTGCCCATGCCGACGAGCCGATCCGACAGCGCGTTCGGGCCGACGAACGACACGTTGCTGAAGTACAGCTTCAGGCGGTTGGGCTTGTCGAGCGAGGCTTGCTGGCCGTCGAACTGCCACTGGCGGAGCAGCTGGATGAACTGGGCGCCGGCGCCGTAGGTGTCGGTCATCATGACGCCGAACGGCTGCGTGCCGGTCGTCGTCGACAGGATGCCGGCGATGTACGCCTCCGCCATCGCGGCTTGCGCGGGCACGCTGGTGTCGTCGTTACGCGTGTAGCGGAAGCGCGCGATCTTCTGCGAGCCGGTGAGCTCGGCATAGTCGACCGCGTACGCGGCGACGAACCCGTTGTAGCCGGCATCGCCGAACGTATCGTTCTGATCGAACGAGATGAGGTTCGCGTAGCTGGTGACGCCGCGCTTCCTGAACAGGTCCATCGTGGCCTGCGCCTCTTGGTCGTAGCCGGCGCGGACGTTGAACACGTACTTCGAGCACGCTCCGGCTGTCGTAGATCCGTCGCGGAGGATCTTGTCGGCGCCAGTGAACGCGCCGAAGTACACGGTGCCGGTCTCGAGTGCGACGGGTGCCGCGCGTACCATCGTCGGCGTACCGACGTTGCCGAGGAAGGCGAGGACCGCGTTCGGGCCACGCGAGAGTGCCGTGTTGGAGATGGGCGTCGTGTTGCCGTGGCCGTCGGGCTCCGGCCACATCATCGTCGACGGACACTTCGGCGGATCCGACGACGACACGACGACGTCCGTGAACGCACGCGCGGCGGCCTCCGCGGTCGGCGGATCGTAAGCGTCGTCGCGGAAGTTCAGCACGAGCTGGCGGCCGCGAATGCCACCTGTGGCGTTCTGCTCCTTCAGAGCGAGCTCGACACCGAGCTTCATATCCGTGCCGAGCTGTTGGTTGGTGCCGCTGACCGGCGCACTCTGGCCGATCGTGATCGGCGCATCCGTGGCCTTCACACACACGGGTGTCGTCTCGCGCATCTCGCAGACGTCGCCGGTGGCGCAATCTCCGTCGAGAGCGCAAGGTTTCGGAGCAAAGTCAGTGGAACATCCGGAGATGATCAGCGCGACGAAGACGAGCCTCATGCGCCCACTCTCATTCAAACGAAATGTCGGCCTCAAGGGCCACCAAGGACCACACGAGCGCGACAAGCGAGGCTTCTTACGAAGTGAGGAAGCCATGACGAAAATTTGTGTCGGAAGCGCACGCTTCGCGTCGACATAGACCTCGGGAACGCTGTTAGCGAGCAAACAGAATCTGGCGGAACGGTCGATGTGCGTGTCCGCTGAGCCTTTAATTCCAGTTGCTTACCTGGTTTGTCGGCGCCTGTAGTCACGCGACCTGCTGCGCGCTTTTGCTACGGCGATTTTTTTTCGCGAGTTTTTTTCGTCGGTGCTGATCGCCGGGGAGGGCGGCGGTGCCGGCGCTGCCGGATGAGTGCACGCGGAGATGGCCAGGACCAGCGGGAGGCATGTCCTCATCGCTTCGCTCCGCCGCGCTGCTCGCGCAGCCAGCCGATCACGATCTCGATCCCGCCGTGGCGATGCTCGCGCGTGAGCTCGGCGGCCTTGTCGAGCTTGCCGGCCGCGATCGCGCGCGCGATCGCTTCGTGGGCGCGCCATGTCCACTGCGGACTGGCCAGCCCTCGGTGGGTGCCACCGGCGAAGCGCTGGGCCTGCAGACGCAGCCGCTGCAGCATGTCGAGCAGCATCGCGTTCGGGCACGCGGACGACACGGTGTCGTGAAACCGCCGATCGAGCTCGTGCAGCTTCGCCTTCGTCGCCTTTGCGCCCGGTGCGATCAGCTTGCGCAGCTCCGCATTGATCGCGAGGAGTGCGGGACCGAGCGCCTTCGTCGCTTCGCCGCCGCTGCGCAGCGCCTCGGCCTCGAGTGCACCGATCACCGGAAACAGCTCGCGGACACGGGTCTCCGACAGGTCGGCGACCCGGAACCCCTTGTTGACCTCCGAGATCACGAGGCCGTCGCGCTCGAGCACGAGCAGCGCCTCGCGCAGCGGCGTCCTGCTGACGCCGAGCCTCCTCGCGAGCTCGACCTCTTTCAAGCGTTCCACCGCCGGCAGCTCACCGCCGGCGATCAACCTGGCGAGCTCCGTCGCGATGTCATCCCGAAGCCTCGGGCGAGCCACAGTCTGCATCTGCATATTGTATACGATCGTCTCGCGGCGCGAACGATCGAACAGCGATTGCCATGGCGGGGCACCGTTCGTGGTGCTACCGGCGCTTGCGGACGCGCTTCACGACGGTCGGCATCCTGATCCCCAGCTCGCCGAGCTCCAGCTTCCCGATCGCAGCCAGATCGCCCTTCTTCGTCGTCGCCAGCGTCGGGTACTCCCCCCGCGACGCCTCGACCAACCCCGCGCCTTCCAGCGCTCTCAGCAGATCCATCACCTGCTTGTCCGACCAGCCGCGAATACACCCGCGCTCCGGCAGATCCGCGAACCTCGCGTCATCCTCGGTGCCGTTCGCGAGCGACGCGATCTTCTTGCGCCCGAAGCGGCCGTGCAGCGCGCCGACGAGCATCAGTAGCCCGCGCGCCGCCTTCTGCTCCGCCGCCGACATCCCCGTCGTCCGCCCGTGCGCGACCGCATCGCAGTTATCGCAGGCGCCGCACGTCCGGTCGCGCGAGGCCCAGTCCTCGTCGCCGAAGTACTCCATGATCAGCTGGCGCCGGCACCGCGGGTTGTACGCGTA
>JBDUAS010000242.1:0-10962 GCA_040004535.1 Deltaproteobacteria bacterium | reverse complement strand
TGGCAGAGCGCCGCGCAGTTCCGCGACGCGCTCGACGAGTGGATCCGCCGCACCACCCGCGTGACGTCGCGCGACCTGGCGAGCCTGATCGGCTCGGTGATCAACGCGCCGACCGCGGATCTCCACGGCGACGGTGCCATCGTTCAGACCGAGCACGACGACAACGCCGGCTTGTCGGGCCCGATGACGCGGATGAGCATCGCGAAGGCCGAGGCCGAGGCGAAGGCCGCGCGCGCCGAGTTCATCGCGGGCGAGGGCATCCCCGAGGGCGTCAACAGCGCGTTCGAGGGCTCGAGCGGCACGATCAGCGTCACCGACGACGACGTGATGCCCGAGCCGCTCGACACCAGCGGCGGCCGCGAGATCGGCGACTTCAAGGAGACTCCCGTGCTGCGCCTGGTCTATCGCCTCGCGAAGACCAAGGCGACCGGCATGCTCGCGCTCGAGGGCCGCGCCGGCGTGCTCAAGGAGGCGTACATCACCGAGGGCCAGCCCCAGTACGTCAACTCGAACGTCGAGAGCGAGCGGCTCGGCAACTTCCTGCTAGCGCAGAAAGCGTTGACGCCACAGGCGTTGCAGCGCGCGGTCTCGGTGATGCACCACTTCGGTGGCCGGCTCGCCGACACGCTCGTCGGTCTCGATCTCCTCGATCCACTCGAGGCCTATCGCTTGCTCGCGAAGCAAGTCGCCGCGAAGTTGATCGAGGCGTTCTCGTGGCAGAAGGGCCGCTACACGTGGTCGCCGCGCGCGCCAAATCCGTACAAGTCGCGCGCGCTGCACCTCGATCCGTTCCGCGTGATCGGTGCCGGCGCGGCGCAGATCACGTCGGCGCTCGTCGATGAATGGCTCGCCGCGAACACCCGCGCGTTCGCGATCCGCGAGCCCGTGCAAGACGGCGAGCTCGCGCAGTTCGGGCTCGGCGAGGCGTTGTTGCGCGTCTACTCGCTGCTCGATGGTCGGATCCGGCTCGGCGATCTGGCGGCGCGCGTGCGCTCGCCCGAGGCGCGTGAAAATCTCCTGCGTCTCGCGTATCTGCTCGTCCAGACCGACCTCGCGCGCCTGACCTGAGGCGCTACGGAAACGGCGACTGCTTCGCGAGCGCCTGATGCTCGACGAGCGCCTTGCGCAAGGCGTCGTAGATCGGCGGATGCGCGCGGATCAGATTCGCGTGCTCGCTGGAATCTGCGCGCACGTCGTAGAGCTCGAGCCCGGTCGGCGTGTCGATCAACTTGAAGTGACCGAGCACCATCGAGGTCCAGCCACCCGGATTCGAGCGATCGTGGATCATCGCCGAGTACGCGGCGCCGCCTTCGAGGTTCTGCGCGCGGGTCGCGGTCGCGAGCCCCGCGAACGAGGTGCCGTCAAACCCGCGCGGTACCGCGAAGCCCGCGAGCTCGAGCAGGCTCGGTGTCAGATCCGTGAGGCTCACGGTCTCGGTCACGCGTTGCGGCTTGATCCCGGGACCCGCGATCACGAGCGGGACGTGGGTCTGCGAGTCGTAGAGGTCGGTCGAGTGAAACACCTGGCCGTGCTCGCCGAGGCCCTCCCCGTGATCCGCGCTGACGATCACGATCGGCGCCTTGTCGGGCGCGACGTCCGCGAACGGCGCGAGCAACTCGCCGAGCATCTGATCGGATTGGGTGAGCGTGCGATCGTAGAGCTTGCGGCGCGCGTCCTCGACGATCGGATCGCCGCTCGCGACTGCCCAGTTGTGCGGCTCGAGGATGTGCATCCACAGGAACAGCGGCTTGTCGTCTACCTCCGCACCGCCTGCGGCGGCGCTGCGCGCCGGGCCTTCGCCCGACTTGCCGCGCCGGTTCGCGCGCTCCTCGAGCCACGCCCGCGCGCGGCGCGCGAGTGCGAGCCCGTTGGGCTCCATCTCGAGGTGCTGCAGTCCGCGCGCGAGCCCCGTATGCATCTCGGCGCCGTAGAAGCCCTCGCAGCACATGAACCCGGCGGTCTCGTAGCCGCCCGCTTCGAGCCGCTCGGCGACCAGGACGTGGCGCGGATCGACGCGCAGCGCCCAACCGACGACGCGGCCGTGCACGCGATCCGGTGCGAGCCCGATGATCATCGACGGGATCGAGCGCCGCGTCACGTTGCTCGGCGAGAACGCCCACTCGAACACCGTGCCGCGCTTCGCGAGCTCCTTCAGCACCGGCATCTCGGCGGAACCGAAATACGGCGGCGTGTGATCCGCACGCACCGTATCGATCGTGACGAGGATGATGTCGGGATGCGCTGCGCCTGGGACGGGCGTGGGCCGGAATTCGTCGAGCGAGATCCGCGAGCGGATGTTGTCGAGGTCGAACAGTGCGTCGATCGCGAGCCCGGCGAGTGGGCGGTCGCCCCAGATCGCGAGCGTGAGCGACGGCTGTGCGCGCCACGCGATCACCGCGCACGCGACGATCAGCGCGGCGAGGCAGCCGCAGATCGGCCCGACGATCCGGCGCGCCCGCGGCCACGCCCGCCACGCGAGGTGGGCGAACAACAGGGCGATCAGCGCGAGTGCCGGCACCTCCAGCGGGCTCGTATCGAGCGGACCGAGCCGGACTTTCAACGCGAAGTGCCAGAACGCCCACCCGGCCGCGAGCAACGCACCCGCGACCTCGACCGCGAGCTTGGTCGGCGTCATCACCGATGCGTGACCGCGTGCGCGCCAGCGTCGATCGAACGACCGCGCGATCGTGGCGAGCCCGCGCGCGAGCGGCCGCGCGACGACGACTGCCGCCGCTCCGCCCGCCATCCCGAGCAGCGGCTCCGCGAGCGCCATCGGCATCGGCTTGAACGCGGTCCAGCGCGCGAGCAGCCACGTGCCCTGGAACATCACCCAGCCGAGCCCGAGCAAACACAGCACGACGGCGCCGAGCCAGCCCGCGAACCGCGGCGCGCCGCCACCTTCTTCGACGAGGCCAAGACTGCTCGGCGACCACGCGGCCCAGAGCCCGCGGATGATCAGCGACAGCGCCAGCATGATCGGCAGCAGCGCGAGCGCCAAAAAGCCCGCCGCACACAGCATGCTGTAGACGGTGTCCTCGCCGCGGGCCTCGAGCGCACCGCCGACGATCGCGGCGAAGCACGCGGCGACCGCGCTGGGCGCGAGCCACCGCGCGACCGCGATCATGACGCGCTCGAGGTGCCGAGCTCTCGGAACAGACTCCAGAACGTAAATTCTACCAGGTCATTCGCAACGGGGCCTTGCGCGAGATCCACTCAGAAATTTGCCCGCCGGTCGCGCCGCTCGTAGCGTCGGGAGGATGCCCGCGGTGCGCCCTTGGTTCGTGATCCCGCTGATGGGGCTCGCGGGTGCAGGCGCCGCGTTCATGACGACTCACGATCCGATCGTCGCCATGGCCGTCGGCCTGTGCGGCGCCGCGCTCACCGCCACGATTCGCGCGTTCCTCGGTCCTGCGCTGGTCGGCGCGATCGCTGCGGCCGGCGGCGCGACGCTCGGCGTGATCGATCTCCTTGCCGTCGCCCCTCACGTTCGCGCAGCACTCGCCGGTGCGGCGGGCCTGTTCGCGTTGAGCGAGCTCGCGCGCGCGAAGGCGCCGAACGCATCACCACTTCCTGCGGCTGGTGCGGCGCTCCTCGCCGGCGTCCTCGATCCGAGCTACGTCGGGCTCGTCGCGGTCAGCGGCATCGCCTGGTTGACCGCACCGGTGCCACGCCCCCGCGGCGTGCTCGCGCTCCCCGTGCTCGGATCTCTCGCGACCGTCTTCGCGCTCGTGCTCGCGTGCGGCGGCCACTCCACCGTGTGGCACGCCTGGCTCGGTCACGCGACGGCGCATCGCGATCCAGTCGCGACCCTCCTGCGCGCCGGTGATCTGATCGGTCCGCTCGCTGCGTGCGCCGGGCTCGCGGGCGTCGCGCTCTGCCTCGCCCATGGCCGGCTTGCCGCGGCGGCGGTCGCTTCGATCGTTGCCGTCACCGCAGCGATGTCGCTCGCCGGTGGGTTCGTCGCGCCCGCGGTCCCGCTCCTCGCGGCGCTCGGTGCGGGCATCGCGATCGGCCGGCTCGCGGCGCTGGTCCGCCTGCCGGTCGGTCAAGCGTTCGTCGGTGCGACCACAGGGTTCGTGCTCGCAGTGGTGCCCGTCTCGGCACTCTTCACGTAAGCTGCGTCGGCCATGGAGGTCGTTCGCGGTCATCGAGACGCGCTCGCGTGGGAACGCGCGGTCGTCGTGATCGGCAACTTCGATGGCGTTCACCTCGGCCACCGCGCGCTGATCGAACGCGCGAAAGTCCTCGCCGCTGGGCACGACGCGATCACCGTGGTGCTGACGTTCGACCCGCACCCCTCGACCGTGTTCTCGCCTGCGACCGCGCCGAAGCAGCTCACGACGATGACGCGCAAGCTCGAGCTCCTCGCCGCCGCTGGTGCCGACGTCACGGTCGTCGAGCCGTTCACGCGCGAGCTCGCGAACAGTGCGCCGCACGCGTTCGTCGATGACGTCGTGCTCCACGGACTGCGCGCGTCGGCGATCGTGGTCGGCTACGATTTTTCGTACGGCGCGGGTCGAATGGGCACGACCGACGCCTTGCGTGCACACGGCGCCCGCGCCGGGGTCGAGGTCGATGTCGTGCCCGCCGTCGAGGTCGTCGGCGAGGTCGCGAGCTCGACCCGGATCCGCTTGCACCTTCGCGAGGGCAACCTCGCCGCCGCCGAGCGCCTGCTCGCCCGGCACTGGGATGTCGACGGCATCGTGGGACACGGCGCCAAGCGCGGTCGCACGATCGGCGTACCCACCGCGAACATCACGCCCCATGGAGATCTCCCGATCGCGGGCGGCATCTACGCCGTGACTCTGCGCGTCGACGGAACAGACCTTCCTGCGGTCGCGAGCCTCGGTACGAATCCGACCTTCGTCGAGGCAGGCCCGGCGACGCTCGAGGTCCACGTGCTCGATTGGCAAGGCGATCTCTACGACCGCGAGGTCCGCACGACGTTCGTCGCGCGGCTTCGCGACGAGGCCAAGTTCGACGGCATCGATGCACTCGTCGCGCAAATCCACGCGGATATCGCCGCGGCGCGCCGTCTGCTCTAGCCTGATCCGACTGTTGCGGTCCTCACACCTCGACGGCGTGCCACGCGAAAGCCTCAGCATGGACGGCGGATGTCATGCAGCATGGGGTGGTCACCGCACGACCCACGTTGTCTAGTCGCCTCGAACCTATGCGCTTTCGTACGATTGCACTCGCCACCGCACTTGCCGCCGGCCTGGTCTCGACGGCCACCGCGTTCGTCCCCCACAAGGGTAGTGAAACGCCGGTCACCGCTGCGACCTCGCGCCAACCGCGGCTGCATCGCACGATCGGCCATACCGCGCCCCAAGGAATCGATGGCGTGCAGCTCGGCTCGCTCGCGGGCTGGCAGCAGATCTGGGATCGCGACACCGACGTGCCGCTGCGGATGTGGGGACCGAGCCTGCCGTACTTCGCGTCGACCGCCGATGCACCGACCGCCGCGCGCGCGGCGACTGACTTTCTCGCCGCGCATCTCGCGGTGCTCGCACCGGGTTCGGCGGCGAGCGACTTCGTCCTGATCTCGAACCAGCTCGATGCAGGCGGCACGATCCGCAGCGTCGGATTTCAGCAGTACGCGAACGGCCTTCGCGTCGAAGGCGGCACGATCGGCGTCACGTTCGAACGCGATCACCTCGTGATGGTGAGCTCGACCGCGCTGCCGCACGTCGCGGTGCGGATGCCGGCGGGCGCAGTCGAGCGCACGCTCACCGAGGGCGGCGCGCAGGCGTTCCTCGCGAGCGAGAACATCTCGACCCACGTCCGCGCCCACGGCGATCGCGTCATCGTGCCGATGGTGTTCGAGCGCGGCGGCAAGCGCACCGCCGACATCGCGTATCGCGTCGCCGAGACCGTGCAGGTCGAGGCCGATCGCGGCGCGGGGCGTTGGGACGTGTGGGTCGACGCGAACGACGGCGCTGCGATCGCGCGCAAGTCGCTCCTCCACTTCGCATCGGGCACGGTCGACTTCGACGTCCCCGATCGCTATCCGCTCAGCACCCGTCATCCGCAGCCGGCGCCGCAAGATCAGCACGTGATCAACGGCGTCGCTTCGATGAGCGACCTCGACGGGCTCGCGACGTTCACCGGAGCGACCCCCGCGACGGTCGTGCCGGGCCTGTCGGGCCCGCTCGTCGCGATGACGAACAACCTCGGTGCGCTCGTCACCGACAACCTGGCGCTCACCGACGGTGGGTCGGTCACGTGGAGCCACGCGGCTGACCCCGAGACCGATGCACAGCTCGACACGTTCGTGTTCGCGAGCCAGGCCAAGAAGTTCGTGCGCGCACGGCTCAACCCGAACCTCGCGTGGCTCGATCAGCAGCTGTCCGCGACGGTCAACGAGAACCAGGATCAGTGCAATGCGTACTCGACGGGCGATGACATCCACTTCTACAAGGAGACGCCTGGCACGTGCGAGAACACGGGCCGGATCGCCGACGTCGTCTATCACGAGTTCGGTCACTCGGTTCACAACAACTCGATCATCCAGGGCGTCGGCGCGTTCGACGGCTCGCTCTCGGAGGGCCTCGCCGACACGCTCGCGGTGTCGATCACCGGCGATCACGGCATGGGCCGCGGGTTCTTCTTCACCGACGCGGCGCTCCGCGATGTCGATCCGGTCGGCGTCGAAAAGAAGTGGCCCGATGACGCGGACGGCGAGCCCCACGACGAAGGCGAGATCATCGGCGAGGCGCTCTACGATCTGCGCAAGGCGATGCAGACCAAGTACGGCGACGCGGGCGGCTTCACCAAGTTCCTCGTCCTGTACTACGGCGTGATGCAGCGCGCGGCCGACATCCCGTCGTCGTACGCCGCGGTGCTCGTCGCGGACGACGACAACGGCAACGTGGCCGACGGTGTCCCCGATCAATGCGAGATCGACACGACGTTCGCGCTGCACGGGCTCGCGGACACCGCCGCGGCGTTCAACTTCCAACCGCCGACCCGCACGGCGAGAACCGTGACGCTGACGTACACCGCGCCGCCGGCCGGGAACCCGAACTGTCCGCCTCCGACGGTGTCGAACGTGACGCTGTCGTGGAAGCTCCAGGGTGCGACGACCGCCGCCACGGACATTCCGCTCACCGGCTCGGGCACGACGTACACCGGCGAGCTTCCGGCGCAGGCCGCTGGCTCGACGGTGCTCTACCACGTGACGATCGCGCTCTCCGACGGGACGAAGGTCGCGTTCCCCGACAACAAGGCCGACCCCGACTACCAGATGTATGTCGGCACGGTGACGCCGATCCAATGCTTCGACTTCGAGGGCGGGTTCGGCGACTGGACGCACACCGCGACGCCGGCGAATCGCGACGAGTGGGAGGTCGGTCCGCCGATGGGCCTCGGTGGCGATCCGGCGACCGCGCACGGCGGCACGAACGTGCTCGGCATCGATCTCTCGACCGACGGCCAGTACCGCGGTGGCGTCAAGGAGTCGGCGACGTCGCCGGCGATCGACCTCCAGGGCCACACGAACGTCCACCTCCAGTACTACCGCTGGTTGAATTCCGAGGACGCCGCGTACGATCAGGCGTTCATCACCGCGAACGGCACCAAGGTGTTCGAGAACTTCGCGAGCCCGGGCATGCCGACGACCGAGATCAACTTCACCGACAAGGAGTGGCGGTTCGCGGATGTCGATCTGTCGGGAGTCGCGACCGCGGCGGCCGGTGGCCCGATCACGCTGACGTTCGAGCAGGACTCGGATCGCGGCCTCAACATGGGCGGCTGGACCGTCGATGACGTCTGCCTGGTCGCGCTCTCGGACGCGAACCCCGCGCTGTGCGGCAACGGCACCGTGGATCCGGGCGAGACCTGCGACGACGGCAACGCCACGGCCGGCGACGGTTGCTCGGAAACGTGTCAGACCGAGACCATCGCGTGTCCGGATAGCTCGAGCGAGTGTGGTGGTGGCGGCTGCTGTTCGACGAGCCGCGATCCATCCGGCGCGATCGTGCTGTCGCTCCTGACGATCGGCCTCGTGATCCGGCGCCGGCGTCGCAGCTAGACCGCGACGGGCAGGACCCGCCGGCGCACGAGCTTGATGCTCAGCAGCCGGTACAGCATCTTCGAGACCTCGAAGCTGCCCATCCGCGACTTGCGGACGATGTCCTTCACCGTGTTCTTGCCGTTGACGAGCTCGAGCACCGCGAGCTCTTCGCGCGTGAGCCTGCCGCGGCCCATCTGCGCGACCGAGTCCTCGTTGCGCAGGAACACGACGTCGAAGTTGTCGATCGCGCGCTCGATCAGGTGCCACTCGTCGACGCGGCGATAGCCTTCCATCAGCACGGCCTCGACATCGAGCCCGAGCGCGGCGTCGATCACCGGCGGCGGTAGCTCCATGCCGGCGCCGAACCGAAACCGGCCGTGGCGCCAGCGCAGGATCTCGTAGATCAGCTCGCTCGATTGCCGGGTCAGGCAGCTCTTGAGATCGGCCTCGACGAGATGGCCGAGCCGCACGAGCTGCTGACCGATCAGCTTCTGGCCGCCGCCGGAGCTGCGCGATTCGAGGAAGCCCTCGAAGTCGCCGCGGGTCATCAGCTCGGCGTCGGTGACGAACCGGCCGAGCAAGAACTCGTCGGGCACGCCGTCCGCGATCGCTTGATCGACCCGGCCGCGCCGGAAGTAGATATCGACGCGCGCGCCGGAGCGCTCGACCGTGAGCACGCCGGATTGCTCCTGGACGTCGAGCAACTGGAGCACCTCGGCAAGCGGCACGACGCGGAGGTCGCCGCGCAGCCCGGGCATGCCTTCGCCGAACAAGCCGAGATCGATCGACGCGAGCATCCGCGACAGCGCTGCATCGTCGACCGCCGCCTTGACCGCATCGGCGACCGCGGCGGCATCGGTGTTGACCTTGGAGTGCTCGCCGCTCGCCGACTCGGCGAGCTGGAACAGTGCCGCGACCCGCGCGGCGACGACGTCGGAGACCTGCGAGCGCAGCTGGCCGAGCGCGGCCGTACGGGCGTGCGCGCGATCGGCATCGTCGGTGGCTGCGAGATCCTCGCCCGTGACGAGTGAGGGATTCTCGTCGTCGTGGCCGGACCCGGCGTACTTGCCGATCGCGTGCTGGACGACCGCGGTGATCGCCTCGGGCGAGAACGGCTTGGTGATGTAGTCGACGATGCCCATCACCTTGACGAAGCGCTCGCCAACTTGATCGCCCTTCGCACTCATCAGGATGACAGGGATATCGCGGAGCTTCGCGTCGGCGGTGAGCTCGCGACAAAACTGGTAGCCGTTCATCCGCGGCATCACGAAGTCGAGCAGGATCAACTCCGGACGCTGCGCGCGCACGGCGACCAGGCCTTGCTCGCCGTCGGCAGCTGTCTGCACTTGGTAGCCGGCTTTGGTCAGAACCAGTTGCACGACCTTGGTGATGGTCGGGCTGTCGTCGATCACGAGCACGAGCTCGCCGGCCATGTCGGTGCATCCCTCACCCCGCGTTACAACCGCGGGATCTGCATCCTATGTGTTTAAGGTCGGTGGTTTCAACGCCGCCCCTTCCATAACAACAGCCCCCACCTTGGCCGGCGCATGTTGGTGGCGCCCTGGCCACCGTGGTAGCTTCGAATGGCGTGCCGTCTCACGAGGGAGACTGGGAGCATTATCCCAAGAAGTTCGGCAAGTATCACTTGCTGGCGCCCCTCGCTCAGGGTGGCATGGGCGCGCTGTATCTCGCGGTAACCGGTGATCGCGGACTCGAGCGTTTGATGGTCATCAAGACCGTCTTGCCGCATCTCGCCGATGCGGAGTACGTCGCGCGATTCCGCGATGAAGCGAAAGTTGTGGTGAAACTGTCGCACGGGAATCTGATTCCCGTGTTCGACGCCGGGTTGGTCGGCGGGGAGCTGTTCCTCGCGATGGACTTCGTGGAGGGCCGCGACCTCCGCGCCGTGTGGAACCGCTGCGCAAAGAAGCAGGTAGCGTTTCCGATCGACGTCGCCGTCTACATCGTGAAGGAGCTGTGCCGCGGTCTCGCATACGCACACTCGTTCCCCGATCTAAATCTCGTCCACCGCGACATCTCTCCGCCAAACGTTTTGGTGAGCTACGCGGGCGAAGTGAAGCTGACTGACTTCGGCCTCGCGAGTTCCACGCTGAAGCTCGAGAAAACCGCGCCCGGCATCATCTACGGCAAGGTCGCGTACATGTCGCCGGAGCAAGCGCGCGGCGAGAAGCTCGATGGCCGCAGCGATATGTACGCGACGGGCATCGTCCTGTGGGAGCTGCTGACCGGTCGTCAGCTGTTCCCGCCGGGCAAGGACCAGCCGCAGGACCTGTTGTCGCGTGCGAAGAATCCAGAGCCGCCGCGGCCGAGCAAGCGTGCGCCGCGCGTGCCCGTCGAGCTCGACGAGATTTGTCTGCGTGCGCTCGCCTCGGCCAAAGACGAGCGCTACAAGAACTGCGACGAGATGCGCGAGGCCCTCCAGGGCTGGCTCGCGAAGAACGCACCGACGACCGACGGCACGCGAATGTCGACGTTCCTGCAGGAGCTGTTCTCCGAGGACATCGGCCGCGAGCGCGCCGAGCGCCAGGAGATGATCTCGCGCGTCCGCACCCGCGCGCTGACGTTGCCGCCGAGCGACGAGCTGCGCCTGATGATCGAGCAGAGCGACAAGGTCTCGCTCGACGAGATCGACAAGCTGTCATCGAGCGAATCGCCGGTGCGCAAGCCGGGGTCGTCGGGCCGGCGCTCCGGCGATCGTGGCGTCGATGGCGAGGATCGCCGGCGCGAGAGTGATCGCCGGTTGCCGCGCGCGACCGGACGAGGTGCAGATGGCTCCGCTGCGACCGCGCTCGCGCAGGAGACCGAGCCGAACCACGAGCTCGACATCGGCTCGGAGATCGAAGGTCGCTACCGCATCATCGAGCTGATCGGTGAAGGCGGCATGGGCAAGGTCTACCTCGCCGAGCACGTCGAGATCGGCAAGCGCG
>JBDUAS010000507.1:0-3266 GCA_040004535.1 Deltaproteobacteria bacterium | reverse complement strand
GGCACGCGGCGCACACCCGGCGGAGCTCGGCGATCGCGAGCTCGGTCTCGCCGAGGTCCTCGAACAGGTTGGCGAGGTTGTAGCGAGCCTCGGCCTGGAGCGGATCGTGGTCGAGAGCGCGCTCGTACAGCTTGCGCGCTTCTTCGAGCTCGCCCTGGCGGTACACCAAATTTCCGAGGTTCGTGAGCGCGGCCGACATGTTCGGCTCGAGATCGATCGCCTGGCGGAACAAGTGCTCCGCGGTCTGCGAGTCGCCGCGATCTTCGGCGGCGCACGCCTCGACGAAGTGGCGATATGCGGTCGTGCCGCCGTTCGCTTCGGTCGGCGAATCCGTGACCTCGGTCGGCGCGCTCGGGTCACGCGGATCGACGCGCGGCATCGCGAGGACGTCGGCGACGTGCTCGCCGAACGTCGCGAGCGAGAACGCCATCACGACCTGGCCGCCGATCGGCTCGAACGCGGCGTCGGCGGCGAGCGCGACGATCGTCTTGCCGTCGGAGCAGACCCGGAGCTTCGACGCGGGATGGGTGTCGCCGGGCAGCGCCTTCTTGAGCGCCTCGACCGCCTTGCGTGCGGTCTGGAGCGAGACGTCGGCGGCGAGCAGGTCCTTCGCCGACTTCACCGCGACGAGGTCGGTGAACGTGTAATAGAACCGGCCGCCCTTGCGGACCGTCGGACCGACGAAGCCGGTCTGGGTCCAGTAGCGCAGCCGCGACTCCTGGACGGCGAGAATGCGGGCGACATCGCGGATGCTGTACAGCTCGATCATGGGGTTCTCCGTTCGCGCTGGGCTTCGACGTTGAGGCTGAGGTGCAGCTGAGCACCCTTCGCGCGGCTCTCGACGTCGACAGACGACATGGTGAGGTCGCAGCCGGCGGCGCGGCGGGCCTCGGCGACCGCGATCCGGCGCGCGTGCTGGCGGCAGCGCTCGTCGCTCGCATATAGAAATGCGACCCGCTGCGCGGTCGAGGCGTCGGGCGGATCGCTGATCACGTGCATGGTGTGAGCGAGGTCGATCGTGAGCATGGTCGAGCCCGCGTAGATGTCGCCGGCGAGCTCGCCCTCGTGGAGCACGCTCGCGGCGTCGTGGAGCAGGTCGACCGCCACGGGAGCGAGGCGAATCGTCACCTCGCGCTCGAACAGCGACACCCGACGGACCATCGCCATCGGCTTGCGGGGCGGCCGGAGATCCGCGATAGCGCGCTGGGCGGCCCGCCCGGAGAGTCGTGTACGTCGAGCGACTGGCATCTGCGAAATGCTAGAGGACGCCGGTTTCGGCCGCCAATTTCCGACATGCGGATGCTCGGTTTCTCCGAGCGGCGGGCGAAACGTGGTAACTCAAAGGTGGCTCATGACGTTGGACGTCAAGCGGTACCCGATCCTCGTCGTCGACGACGAGCAGGACAACCTCGATGCCTTTCGGTTCAACTTCCGGAAGACGTTCGACATCCTGACCGCGACCAGCGGCGCCGAGGCCCTCGCGGTGCTGGCCGAGAAGGACGTCGCGGTGGTCGTCACCGACCAGCGGATGCCCAAGATGACCGGTGTCGAGCTCCTCCGCGAAGTCCGTGCCAAGACGCCCGAGACCGTCGGCATAATCTTGACAGCGTTCACCGATGTCGACGTGTTGATCGAAGCGATCAACCTCGGCCAGGTCTACCGCTACATCACGAAGCCGTGGGACGCGAAAGAAGTCCGCGGCGTGTTGCAGTACGCGATCGAACGCTACGCGCTCCAGGCCGAGAACCGCCGGCTCGAGGCGCAGCTCGCCGAGTACACCGGCTACCTCAACCAGCAGCTCCACGGCGAGTTCGATTTCGGCAACATCATCGGCGAGAGCGCCGCGCTTCGCGAAGTGCTCGCGAAGGTCGAGCAGGTCGCGCCGATGATCTCGACCGTGCTGCTCCGCGGCGAGACCGGCACCGGCAAGGAGCTGGTCGCCCACGCGATCCATATCAACTCGCCGCGCGAAGAGAAGCCGTTCGTGCGCGTCAACTGTGCCGCGCTCGCGCCGGGCGTGCTCGAGAGCGAGTTGTTCGGTCACGAGAAGGGCAGCTTCACCGGTGCGATGGAGCGCCGGCGCGGCCGGTTCGAGCTCGCCGATGGTGGCACGCTGTTCCTCGACGAGGTCGGCGACCTGCCGATGGAAGTCCAGATCAAGTTGCTGCGCACGCTGCAGGAGCGCGAGCTCGAGCGCGTCGGCGGTAACGAGACGATCAAGGTCGACGTCCGCGTCGTCAGCGCGACCAACCGCAACCTCGAGAAGATGATCGAGGAAGGCGAGTTCCGCGAGGACCTCTACTACCGGCTCAACGTGTTTCCGATCAACCTGCCACCGCTGCGCGACCGGTTGGATGACTTGCCGGTGCTCGCGAATCACTTCGTCGCGAAGTTCGCGCGTCAGATGGGCATCGCGCCCGCCGGAATCGCGGCCGATGGCCTGGCGAAGCTGCGCGAGTACAACTGGCCGGGCAACGTCCGCGAGCTCGAGAACATCGTCGAGCGCGCGATGATCCTCGCGCGTGGCGCGTCGCTCGGCGCGCAGCACCTCGACTTCGTGCGGCGGATGCCGTCGGCCTCGACTCATCAATCCGGCTCGCTGCCGATCATCGCGGCGAGCTCGTCGGGCCCGACGCTCGCGCCGGCGGGAGACGACGGCAAGTCGCTCGCCGAGCGCCTGCTCGAGAGCGAGCGCAAGGAGATCGTGGCGGCGGTCGAGAAGTCGCGCGGCAACATCGCGAGCGCGGCGCGCCAGCTCGGGATCAATCGCTCGACGCTGTACTACCGGTTACGCAAGCACGGGCTCGAGCACCTGCTGCCGACGAAGGTCCAGGTCGGCGGCGACGAGCCCGAGCCGGGCTCCGGCCCCACGCCCGCGGGCTGAGGACCGTAACGACCCGCCGGAAGCAGCTATAGTCGCGGCGTGAAGGGCCTGTTTATCCTCGACCCGCTCGACCGGCTCGCGCTCGCCGGCGACACCTCCTACGCGCTCATGCTCGAGGCCGCGGCGCGCGGCTGGGACGTGTGGACGTGCCAGCTCGAGCACCTCGGGCTGGTCGGCGACGATGCAGTGGTCGATGCGGTGCCGACGATGGTGCGCGACGCGGCGACGCCGGCAGAGGCATTCCACGTCGAAGCCCGGGCGGCGAAGCGGCTCGCCGACTTCGACATCGTGCTGATGCGCAAGGATCCGCCGGTCGACGTGCGTTACCTGCACGCGACGTGGATCCTCGACCACGCGCGCGGCAAGACGCTGCTCGTCAACG
>JBDUAS010000241.1:0-11010 GCA_040004535.1 Deltaproteobacteria bacterium | reverse complement strand
CATCGTCATGAAGATCTCCTTCGAGCGCACCTCGATGCGGAGATCCTTCCAGGCGATGCGGAACGCGTGGCGCAGCATCTAGGCCGCGTTCCGGTGGTAGAGGTCCTTCAACTGCTCGTAGGTGTACGACAGGTCGCTACGCTCCTCGCACACGAGCTTGCCGCGCTTGAGGATCGCGACGTGGTCGGTACGGCCGGCGATCGCCTCGAGATCGTGGGTGACGACGACGACGATCGTGCCATCGGCCTTGAGCCCACCGAGCTGTTCGGCGAGCGTGAGCGCGCCGTTGCGATCGAGGCCCGTGAACGGCTCGTCGAGGAGCAGCAGCGACGGCTTCGTGAGCAGCGCGCGAGCGAGCGCGAGCCGCTGCAGCATGCCGCGCGAGTACGTGCGGGCAGCGCGGTCGCGCGCGCGCGGATCGAGCCCGACCTGGTCGAGAACAGCGGTCACCGCCGCGCCGACCGCGCCGGTCACGCCGTAGAGCCTGGCGACCAGCTCGAGGTTCTCGACCGCGGTGAGCTCGCCGTAACACAGCGACGCGTGGGCGAGTAGCCCGATCTCCTTGCGCACCGCTTCACCCGCGAGCTTCGCATCGCCGCTGCGATAGGTCACGCTGCCGGTGTTCGGGCGCACGAGCGTCGACACGATTCCGAGCAGCGTCGTCTTGCCCGCGCCGTTATGACCGAGCAGCGCGCACATCGTGCCGCGCGAGAGCTCGAGCGAAACACCCGCGAGAGCGCGCTCGGTGCCGTACCGCTTCGCGACCTTCTCGACGAGAACGCGATCTAGTCGGCCCACAGGCGTTCGAGCTCGCTCGCGATCTGGGCGCGACGGGTTTCGTTCTGGCCAGACTTCTCGAGCTCGACGAGCTCGTCGAGCAGTGCGTTCTTCTGGTCGGACCGTGCGGTGTCCGCGGACCGCGCGGTCGAGGTCCGGTAGAGCGCGAACCCGAGCCCGCCGAGCATGGTCAGCAGGCCGAACAAACCGACGATCCGCGGTGCCCACTTCTTCCACGCCGGCTGCGACGGCAGGTTCGAGATCGTCATCTGCATCGACTGGTGCGGCAGGATCGAGATCTGGGGCAGCACGTAGTACGTGCCCTGCGGGACCGTCATGACCTGGCCGTGCACGCTCGCAGGCGTCTGCACGGTCATGCCCGGCGTCTGACGAATCTCCATGCCGCTGTTGAACGCGCCGAGCGGGAGGTCGAGCTTCCAGTCGACGCTGCCGTTCTCGACGGGCATCGAGAACTGCGCGTGGAACTCCTTGCCGCCCGGTGGAATCGGCCGGCCGATCCGGAAGCCCTCACCTTGGGCGACCGCGACGTCGTCTTGATCCTGCCCGTTGACCCGCGCGCCCTTGAAGTGCGCCGGCAACGGGATCACGAGGCCATCGTTGCCGCCGACGTACGGCGCGAACGAGTAGTTCGTCACGTTGAACTTGCCGCCGACCGCGAGGAACTCGTCGTCGATCTGCGCCGACCACTCGAACGTGAACATGATCCGCGGATAGACGTAGAGCGTCGCCTTCGTGCCGTGGCTGGCGACCGGCTGGAACGGGACCGAGCGATACGACTGCTTGTGCATCGAGGTCTCGGCGAACACGACCTCGTCGGGCTTGATGTCGGCGCTGTCGAAGTCGGCGTAGAGCTTGCCTTGGGTATCCCAGTGCGCCTCGAAGTCGAGGAAGCCGCCCTGCTTCGTGACGTCGAACGGCTGGCTCGTGATGTCCTTGCCGTTGATCGTCGCGATCGCCACGAGCGGCTCGGCCGTGGCCTCCTCGATATCGACGATGCCGCCCTCGGGCACGGTCTGCTGCTGGATGATCTTCGTCGGGTCCGACGCGGGCGCGAGCCGGATCAGCGTGCCGGCGAGCGGCCCGTTCGCGTTCGGGCCACCATGGACCTGGATGCGCACGCCGTGCGCCGGGATGTCGGCCTTCGGCTGGAACGCAGACTCGGCCTGGATGTCCTTCGGATCCGGAACCGTACGGGTTGGCGCGCGAGTCGCGACCACGCGGCGCGTACCGGCCGCGGTCATCGCGATCAGCGAGACCTGCGCGGTGTCCTCGGGCACGCCGATCAGCAGGATCCGGATCTTGCCGGCCTCGGGCGCGAGGTCTTGCTTCTCGATGCGCGAGATGTCGTCGATCGCCGGGGCGGTCGAGTCGCGCTTATCACCCGACAGGATCAGCCGCACGCCGCCGCGCGAGTCGAGCACCGCCGGGGTCGAGACCAGCCGATCCGTGAAGCTGCCGCGCGGCAGCTGGGTCATCGCGAAGTATGACGTTGCCCCAGTGCGATCGAGGTTCGAGAACGTCGCGCGACCCGCGGCGTCGGACTTCGCTTGGAACACGACGACCTTGTCGTCCGCTTGATAGCCGACGAGGTAGACCGGGATGCCAACGGGCGGCGTCTTGTCGGCGAGGTCGTCGTAGGTCAGCCGTGCGGTGTACGTGCCGGGTTGATCGTTCGCTTCGGGGCGCGGCTCGCCCGTGATCTGGCGTGGCTCCGGCATGCCGCCACCGCCACCCGCGAACGGCGCGCCGCCGCCACCACCCATCGGCGCCTCGAACGGCTTCGTCGACAGCATCAGACGTTCGCCGCTGTCCGCGGACAGCTTGAACTCTTCGGACGCGGCTTCTTTCTTGTCCTGGTCGATGACCTTCGCCTGGACGGTCGCGCCGGCCGGCAAGCCCGGGAACGACGCGCGGCCACCGGCATCGGTGCGCGCCTGGCGCGGCGTGCCATTGACGACGAGCGTGACGTCGGTGCCGACGACCGGTTCCGAGACCTTGCCCGCGATCACGCGCACGCTCACGGTACCGACCGGCAGATCCGACGACGGCAGCGGTGTCCCGATCGCCCCGGCGATCTGCGCGTTCGCGGCCGGAGTAGACGTCAACGATGCGACGCCGACGAGCGTCGCGATGATTCCTCGGCGCAGCCAGGCGTTCACGACGACTCTCCCGTGGCAGTGGTTTTGACTTCCTGTTCGCGTGTGACCGTCTGCAGGTCGGGCGCGCTCGCGGCACGCCGATCGACCGAGCCGGCGTTCATCTTCGCATCTGCGTTGTCTTGTCGCTCGTCGGCATTCGCCGTCTTCTGGGCCGCTTTCGCGTCCGCGGCATCCGTCTTCGCGCTCGCCTTCGCATCGGCGGCGTCGGTCTTGGCCGTCTTGACCGCGGACTTCGCGGCCTGCTTGTCGGCTTCGTTCTTCACGCGCTTGCTCGGCTTGTCCTGGGCGTCGAGCGAGAGCCGTGCCTTGACCTCTCGCGCGATCTCTTCCTTCGCGGTCAGCCGTTCTCCGCCGCGATCGAGCTCCTTGATCACCTCGATCGCACGCGACCGGTAGTCGCGGATCAGCGAGTCGGAGTCCGCCTTCGACAGCTTGCCCATCGCGAAGTCGAACTCCGCTTCCTTGATCGCCTTCAGCAGCGTCTTCTTCTCCTTCAACAGCTGGCCGCGCGCACCGATCGGGCGCGCCCAGTCGTTGACCGTGTGCGAATTCGCGGCGGCGGCACCCGTTCGCCACAGGTTGACGACCGTCATCAAGATCGCGAAGTACGCGAGGCAGACGAACACGACCGGCGCGGTGATGTGGCGCTTGTTCGCGAGGATCACGAATGCCCACCCGGCGATCAACGCGACCGCGAAGCCACCGAGCTTCACCATCCGCAGTGGATCAGCGGCCTCGTCGGCGACGAGCTTCGCCTCCGGAACGTCCGACGGCGCATCGCCTTCGACGGCGTCGTCGTGGTCGTGCTCGATCGGCGAGACGTCCGCCGGACGGTGTGCAGGCCGCTTCGCCATCAGTCGGTTTCCGCGAGCTCGTCATCGAGCTTGTCGGCGTACTCGTCATCGAGCGCGCTCGCGGCCGCGGTCATCGCGACCGGTTGCGCCGCCGGGTGCTTGCCGGCGCGTGCGACCCAGCGCCGGCCGGCGACGACCAGCAGGCCGAGCGCACCGACCGCCGCGAGCGACGGGAACAACCACGACACGTCGCTCTTCGGGGTCAGGAGGACCTTCTGGCCGTACTCGGACGTGAACGCCGCGAGCACCGAGTTGTACGCCTTGGTCCGCGCCGCATCGTTCGCGAGGTCGGTCCCGGCGAGCAGCCCTTGGACCTTCGCGCGGAGCTGCGCCGCGGTCGCGCAGTCGCAGTCGTGGATCGACTGGCGCGCACACCCGCACGGGCACATCACTTCTTTCATCGCGCGGGCTTCGGTGTCGTTGGTCGGGCGATTCATCGCCGCCCAGCCACCACCGGCTTTGCCCATGCCCATGCCCGCGGGCACGTGCTCCGCCGCGGCACCGGCCGGCGCATTGCTCGGGGCATCCGCGCGCGCTTGCGACGCGAGACCGGCCGTCACCGCGAACACGATCACGACCAGCGAGCCGACATCCGCGGCTCGCCCGAGGCGCGTGCGCGGCTTCCACTGCATGCGATCGACGACCCGCTGCGGGATCAGGCAGACGAGCGTGCCGAACGCGAGCACGAGGAAGCCCGTCCACACCCACAGGATCAACGGGTTGATGTAGACGCGGAAGTTCGCGAGCGACGTGTCGAGGTCGTAGCCCGTGAGCACGACGTAGACGTCCTCGAGCGCGCGCACGCGGATCGCGACCTCGGTCGTCATCTGGCCGTCGCCCTTGTGGAAGTCCCACTTCGCCGGATAGACGGTGGCGATCCGCTCGCCGGCATCGTAGACGCCGATCTGCGCCGTGATCGCGTCCTTGTGGTCGTCGCTCGTGTGGAACAAGTTCTCGTACGCGAAGTAGTAGTCGCTCGTCGAGAACGGCCCGGTGAACGAGCCGACGCCGAACGACGATGGCCCCGTGCCGTTCGCCGCCGCGGGTCCCGGCTTCTCGACCGTGCGGTCATACATCGTTCCGTACGCCTTGCCGGCGAAGCCGAAGAAGATCAGCGCGACGCCGAGGTGGATGATGTAGCCGCCGTACTTGCGGCGCTTCGACAGTACGAGGCCGACCAGCGACGAGAAGTGATCCGCGCCGGTCTGGCGGCGACGGACGACGATGCCGCGCCAGAACTCCTGACCGATCGACCCGGCCACGAACGCGACCAGGCCGAAGTTGATCAGCGAGACCGGCAGCTTGATCTGGCGCGCGAACATCGGCGACAGGTGCTTGGTCTGCGGCCACACGATCATCACCACGACGATCGTGAAGGCCGCCGCAGCCGCGGGGAACGCGAACTGGCTGATCAAGCGCTCGCGCGTCGTCTTGCGCCACGCGAGGAGCGGCGCCGCGCCGGCGAGGAACAACAACACCAGGCCGAGCGGCGTCATCCATTTGTTGAAGAAGTCCGGGCCGACCGAGATCCGCTCGCCGTTGAGCGCCTCGGAGATCGTCGGGAACATCGTCGCGAACAGCACGAAGAACGCGCACGCGAGCAGGATCCAGTTGTTGAGCAGGAACGCGAACTCGCGCGAGTAGAACGAGTCGAACTCGGTGCGCGCGGTGAGCTTGTTCGAGCGGTACACGAGCAACCCGATCGAGACGATCAGGATCACCGCCATGAACACGATGAACTGGAGCGCGAGCACGTTGTCCTCGCCGAACGCGTGGACCGACTGGACCGCGCCGGAGCGCGTCATGAACGTGCCGAACACGGTGAGGAAGAACGTGATGACGACGAGGGACAGGTTCCACGTCTTCATCGTGCCGCGCTGCTCTTGGATGATCGCGGAGTGGAGGAACGCGGTCGCGGTGAACCACGGCATCAGCCCGGCATTCTCGACCGGATCCCATGCCCAGTAGCCACCCCAGCCGAGCTCCTCGTACGCCCAGCGACCGCCGAGGATCAGGCCGAGCGACAGGAAGCCGAAGCAGATCAGCATCCACACGCGCACCGAGCCGAGCCACATGTCATCGAGCCGGCCCGACGCGAGCGCACCGATGCCGAACGCGAACGGAATCGTCGCCGCGACGAAGCCCGTGTAGAGGCTCGGCGGGTGGATCACCATCCAGTAGTTCTGGAGCAGCGGGTTGAGGCCCTGGCCGTCGATCGGCGGCGTCGTGAGGAACGTCGCGAACGGGTTCTTCGTGAACAGCAGCAGCGACAGGAAGAACAGCTGGACCGCCATGATCGTGGCGACGACGTAGCCGATCATGTCGCGGTGGCGCTTCGCGTTCACGACGATCGCGATCGTCGAGAAGATCGCGAGCACGAGCACCCAGAACAACAGCGAGCCATCGAGGCCGCCCCAGAACGCCGTGACCTTGTAGATCGTCGGCATCGTCGTATCGCTCGCGGCCGCGACGTACTTCAACGAGAAGTCGTGCGACACGAACGCGTAGATCATCAGCGACGACGCGAGGCCGATCAGCGCGCCGAAGCCATACAGGCCGTAGACCGACGCATTGACGAGCCGCCGGCTCTTGCGCGCGTTACCGGCGATGCCGGCTGCGAAGGCCCACGCGGCGGTGAGGAACGCCGCGAGGAGTGCGAGCGTGCCGACCACAGCGATCGGTGAGAAAGGAACGCTTTGGTCGTTCATGAGCCGCTCCGATCAGGGCTTGAAAGTGGTGTCGATCTTCGTGGTCGGAGCGCCGTCGTACTTCGACGGGCACTTCGCCATCAGCTCGCTCGATTCGAGGACCCACTCCTGCTCGGCATCGGTCCGCAGCGGGCAGCCGACCGGCGCCGGATGGTTCTTCACGTCGCACATCTGGGTCGCCAGCGCCTGGACCTCGCTCGCCTTGACGAGCCGGCCGGTCGCGACGACCTCGGATTGATCCTTGAACGTATCGGGCTTCGGGCCCTCGTTGAAGATCCGGATCTTCTTGCCGTTCTTCTGGAGCACGAACGTGCGGTGCTGGACCTGACCGACCACCGTCTCGACGATCGTGCCGGCCTCGACGAAGCCGTGGACCTTGAGCTCCTTGTCGGTCCAGCCGGTGAAGCCATCGCCGATGAGCTCGTCGACCATCCGGTAGTGTTGAGCGTGCCCGATCGACGAGTAGATCAGGAACCCACCGCCGCCAAGGACGACAAAGATGGTGAGAAGGACCTTGTAAAGTGTTGATTTTTCCATGGGATTGTCTCCGTGCGCGTGCACGGCAAGCCCGGCGGCCCGTGAGGAGCCAACCGTAGCATGTTCTTCGTCCATTCCCCCCAGGTCTTGACGACCTGTTGGGGTTCGTTAGTGCCCAGATCCCGATGGTTTATTGCCGCACCACCACCAGCCTGAGTGCGCAACCAGACCCTACGCCGATCCATTCCGAAAAGTTTCTATGCGATCAGCCGCCCATCTTGATCATGTGCTTCGTCGGCGGTGCGTCGGCGAACGTGTGCCCGAGCCGCTTGCCCGTGACCACGCCGGCGATCGCGCGCACGAGGTCGTCGTCGCTCGCACCCCCACGCACGAGGTCGCGCAGATCGAGCGCGTCGTCGTGGCCGAGACACGCGTGCAACGCGCCAGTCGCGGTCAGGCGCAGCCGGTTGCAGTCGTCGCAGAAGTGATCCGACATCGCCGAGATGATGCCGACCTCTCTCCGAGGATCCCGTGCGAGCTGCCAGTAGCGAGCCGGCCCCGCATCGGTGGTCGTCGGAGATGTAGTGACCAGCGGACCGAGCTCGGCCTCGAGCGCCTGCCGGATCGCGCTCGAGGTCAGCCCCCGCGCCGCATCGTACAGCGCGCCGTCCGACATCGGCATGTGCTCGATGAACCGCGGCGTCGCACCGCGCGCCCAGGCGTCCTCGCACAGCGCGACGAGCTCGCCCTCGTTGATCCCGGCGAGCGCGACCGCATTCGTCTTGACGGCGAGCCCGGCCGCACGGGCGGCGTCGATGCCGGCGAGCACCCGCGCGAGGTCGCCGCGGCCGGTGACCCGCTTGAACGTGTCCGCGTCGAGCGTGTCGAGCGAGACGTTGACCCCGCCCAAGCCCGCGGCTGCGAGCGGCGCCGCGAGGTCGTCGAGGAGGTGACCGTTCGTCGTCATCACGACCTGCGCGATGCCAGGCACGTGGGCGAGCCGGTCCACGAGGTCGACGATGCCCTTGCGGATCGTGGGCTCGCCGCCGGTCAGCCGGATCTTGCGCACCCCCAGCCGCGCGAAAACGGTGACGACGCGATCGAGCTCTTCGAACGACAGCAACGCGGAGCGCGGCTCGAACTGGAGATCGCCCGCGAGGCTCTCCGGCATGCAGTACGTGCAACGGTAATTACATCGATCCGTCACCGACACGCGGAGGTAGCGGATTCGCCGGGCAAACCGATCGAGCAGCGGATCCGGAGGAACCGGTCCAGCCACATCCGCCATCCCCGCGAGTCCGCGAGAGATGACAGGAAGGTGAACGCGCCCATCCACGAAAGTACTAGAGCCTCCGATCCCGTTTACGTCAAGGCGACGGGAGCGGTTACAGAATTCCTTGACAGATCGACCCAAAAAACGCACATATCCATCGCCTTGTTGCAACCCGCCACCGCTCCTTCTCCAGTGATCGATGGTCTGTGGGTCCTCCTCGTCTCCAATGAAGGCGAGTTGACGGCCCAAGACCCCAATGGCCGCGTGCCCGTGATGGCTCGCGCCGGAAACGACCAGACGTACCTGCTCGTGTTCAAGGACGTCGTCAAAGCTCGCCGCTTCTGCGCGGACTCCGAGCTCGACGGCGCCGAACCGCGCATGGTCGTCCGCGGCAACCGCGAGGATATCATCCGCATCGCGCGTTCCGCTGGCGTCGTCGGCGTCCTTCAGGACTACGACGCCAAGTCGCAGAAGTACGCTGCAGCGACCGCGCTCGCCTGAGCTACGATCGCCTCCTGCGATCAACCGGGGCGCTATTCTGCGCGGCGGCCGTTTGCGCTGCGAGCGGTTGTGGTTGGTCGTCGCCGCCGGCGGCATTTCCGAACCGCCGACCTGAGCGTCGCGACTGTCAGTAGCCGCCGGTGATCACGAGCTCGTCGACCTCGCCGCGCTTCGCCGCGTTCGAGTTGATCGCACGCGAGCACTTCACCTTGTCGATCTTGAGGCCCTTGTAGAGCGAGCGAATGAACGGCGTGTCGCTGTTCGACAGCATCACCTTGCAGCCGCGATCGATCAGCTGCTTCGCCGTCGCCGCGAGCGTGCGCTGATCCTCGTGACCGAAGTCACCGGCGGTGTAGCTCGTGAAGCTCGAGGTCGGCGTGACCGGATCGTACGGTGGATCGAAATAGAGGAAGTCGCCGGCCTTGGAGTCCTCGATCGCCGTCTGATAGTCGGCATTCCGGATGTCGGCGCGCGCGAGCACCGTCGACGCCGCACGCAGCGCGTCGGGCACGAGAATCGGCGGATCGCTGTAGCGCCCGATCGGCACGTTGAAGTCGCCGGAGCGGTTCACGCGCCACAGGCCGTTGAAACAAGTCTTGTTCAGGTAGATGAACGTCGCCGCGCGCTCGGGCGCAGACCACGACAAGTGGTGCTCGTTCCACTTCTCGCGCGTCGCGTAGTAGTGAGCTTCGCAGTGTGACTCGCGGTGATGCGCGAGCTTCTTGATCACCGCGTTAGCATCGCGCGCGATCGCGTTGTAGAGCGCGATCAAGTCGGGATTGACGTCGGCGATCACCGCGCGTTGCGGCGACAGCTTGAAGAACATCGCGGCGCCGCCGATGAACGGCTCGTAGTAGCGACCGAACGTTTTCGGCATCCGCGACAGCAACTCGGGCAGCAACTTCGTCTTGCCGCCGACCCATTTCACCACCGGCGTGGCGACGATCTTTACTTCGGGAGCGCGCTGAACGTGCGCGGCCCGCTTTGGGGAAACCATTAAAATAATCGTCGAAGGCGGCGATCATCGGCTCCAGTTTTCGGCCAATTTACGGGCTGATCTCAACCGCTTAGATAGCCACTTACGTAGCTAAATAGAGAGCTGGGGCGGCCGTCTCTGCCGGATGCGACCCAATCTCTTGTTGGAACAGCGATCTTCTTCAACCATTTCGTTGCGAGCACGTGACACGTGCACCTGTACGAGCACGTGATTACCGAACGCTACTAGCCCTGCAGCGTGTCGTACGCGTGCATCTGCATGCGGAACGTCGCGCCGCCGGCGGTCATCGAGCGCAGCCGGGTCGAGTACCCGAACATGTTGCGCAGCGGGACGAGCGCGCTGACCACGCGCTTGTTGCCTGCGGCTTCCATGTTCTGGACCTGGCCGTGGCGTTGCTGGAGGTCGCCGATCACCGAGCCGAGCCCGTCGTCGTCGACGATCACCTCGACCGACATGATCGGCTCGAGGCGCGCCGGCTCGGCGCTCTGAACCGCACGCCGGAACGCTTCGGCGGCGGCAGCGCGCACGCCGATCTCGCCGTTCGAGCCTTCCTTGAGCGCGACCTTGGTCAGCGTCACCTCGACGTCCTCGAGCGGATAACCATCGGGGCCGCTCGAGGCGGCATCCTTCAGGCCTTGCATCGCGGCCTGAACGATCACGTCGGGGAACGGCGGCATCGCGGGGATGTTGCGCTTGAACTCCATCCCGGTGCCGCGGCCGCGCGCCTTCACGACGCACGTCGCCTCGCCGTAGATCATCTGCTCCTTCATGTCGCGCTCGAACACCGCATGGCCCTCGCCCGAGGCCAGCACGGTCTCGCGGTAGACGACCTGCGGCTTGCCGGCGCGCGCCGCGACGCCGTACTCGCGCTTCATGCGGTCGACGATGATCTCGAGATGGAGCTCGCCCATCCCGGAGATGATGGTCTGGCCGGTGTCGGTGTCTTCCTTGACCCGGAACGTGGGGTCCTCTTCGCCCATCTTGCCGAGCGCGAAGTCGAGGCGCTCCTTGGCCGCGGCGTTCTCCGCTTCGATCGCCTGCGAGATCACGGGCTCGTAGGTATCGATACGCTCGAGCAGGATCGGCGCCTTGGGATCGCACAGCGTGTCGCCGGTCGTCGCGTCCTTGAGGCCCGCGGCGGCGACGATCTCGCCGGCGACCGCCTTCTCGAGCCGCTCGCGCTTCGCGGCGTGGATCCGGAACAGGCGCGCGATCTTTTCCTTCTTGTTGGTGCGGACGTTCA
>JBDUAS010000506.1:0-3268 GCA_040004535.1 Deltaproteobacteria bacterium | reverse complement strand
TCGCGCAGGCCGTTCCACAGCTTCGCGCGCTTCTTGCCGAACTCGGCCTGGAT
The DNA here is from genome assembly GCA_040004535.1 of Deltaproteobacteria bacterium. GTDB lineage: Bacteria > Myxococcota_A > Polyangia > Haliangiales > Haliangiaceae > JABFXX01. Next base: position 3,215 of record JBDUAS010000506.1, on the reverse strand, counting down.
CGCGCGGGTCTCCGCCATCGCCGCGGCGGGTGCGAGCAGCTCGATCGCTTTGCGCTGCAGCGGGCGCGAGCCACCGCCGTCGAGGAACGAGCCGGCCGAGGTGCAGCTTTCGATCACCTTGCGCGGACCGACGGTCCACGTCACGCGCCAGCCGGGATAGCGCCAGTTCTTCGTCAGACCATCGAGGATCACGATCGGATCGCGATCGACATCCTCGACGTAGCGTGCGGCGGTCTCGATGCCGCCGTTCGCCTGGAGATCCGGCCGCCACACGTAGTGCGAGTAGAATTCGTCGAAGATCAGCGAGCAGTCGAGCTCGCGCGCGACCGCGACCCATTCGTCGAGATCTTTGCCGCCGATCGTCTTGCCGGTCGGGTTCGCCGGATTCGAAGCGAGGATCGCGGACAGGCCGCGCCCCATCACCTCGCGGCGCAGATCCGCGCCGGAGAACGCATAGCCGCGCTCGGGCTCGAGCAAGATCGGGATCGGCGAGAACAACCGGAACACCGACAGCAGCTCTTCGTACGCGGTGTAGTCCGGAAGGAAGTGGCCGAGGTTGATGTTGCCGAGCGATGCGGCGACGCGGGTCAACGCCGAGCGACCGCCACCCGAGACCGCGACGTTCTCGGCGGAGTACTTGCTGCCCATGCCGCGCCGAAATAGTTCGTTGTAGAAGCCGGCGATCGCCTCGCGCAGCTCCCACAGACCCGCGACCGGTGCGTACTCCTGATCGCCTTCGAGGATCGGCAGCTCGACCACGCGCGGCGGCGCGCCCGGCAGCGCTTCGGCCTCGGGCATGCCCTGACCGAGGTTGCACCAGTCGGGCGACGTCTGCGTGTAGCCGCGCTTCGTCGCTTCGGTCGTGACGTAGATGACGCCCGTGCGCGGCACTTCGCGGAACGCCGCGAACGTAGGTGGCTCGGTCGGAGGCTGCGTCATCGGCTGAGATCTATACGCATCCCGGCGGGGTCGGCCAAGGAAACTCCTGTGCTAGCTTGGCCTCGTGTCGATCTGGCAAGGCCTTGTGGGCCGGGGGTCCGGTCAAGCGCGCGTCGTCGCGCTGCTCAAAGGCGCGATCGCACGCGACCGCGTTCCCCACGCGTACTTGTTCAGCGGCCCGGCCGGCGCTCCGATGATGGATACGGCGCTGGCGCTCGCCTGCGCGCTCAATTGCGAGGTCGCCTCAGGTGCCAACGGTGAAGCGTGTGGCGAATGTGAAGCGTGCTCGAAGATCATCGCCGGGATTCACCCCGACGTGGTGACGCTCGTGCGCGAAGGCGCCGCGCAGATCGTGCCGATCGAGAGCGTCCGCAACCAGGTGATCGCGCGGATCGGCTTGCCACCGCACGAGGCGCGCGTCCGCGTGTTCGTGGTCGAAGAAGCGACGGCGCTCGCGCCGCCCGCGGCGAATGCGCTGCTGAAGACGCTCGAGGAGCCGCCCGCGCGCACGTTGTTCGTGCTGTGCACGACGGCGCCGGAGCAGTTGTTGCCGACGATTCGCAGCCGCTGCCAGCGCGTGCGCTTCGGCGGCGGCACGGCGACCCAGGACGGCGATCAGCTGCGCGCCGAGCGGATCGCGAAGCTCGGCGAGGAGCTCGCCGGCGACGATCACGATCCGACGCTGCCGGTTCGCGTCGCGGAGGGTAAAGGCGATGCGGGCCCGGTGTTGATCGCGGCCGCCCAGGTGTTGCACGGCGTCGCGCGTGAAGCGGCGGCCCGCGCGGATTCTGGCAAGGCGCGCAAGGCTGCCGAACGCGCGCAGATGGTGTTGTCGTGGCACACGGCGGTGACGATTCACAACGCGAACGCGCAGCTCGCGATCGAGGCGGTGATCGCGCAGCTCGCCGAACAGGGTCGGTTAGCGTGAGCAATCCCGACGGAGGCGATGAAGTCGACGGCGGGTGGGACGACGCGGGTGGTGGAGACGAAGGTGGTAGCGAAGGCGGAGATGCGGGCGGTGGCGAAGCGAGCGCTGTGGGCGACGCGCCTGGCGCACCTGGCGACGCGCCGAGGCGCAAGCGCCGGCGCAGGCGACGCGGCCGGGGCGAGCGTGCCGAAGCTCCGCAGGGTCAACCGTCCGGTGGTCCGCCTCGGGCAGCCGAGCGGCTCGAAGGCGATCCGTACTCCTCTGGAGCGGTAGAAGCGCAAACCCAAGCGGCTCCGCAGCAGCAGCAGCGTCCGCAACCGGAGCAGCAACAGCAGCAGCAACAGCGTCCACAGCAGCCGCAGCAACAGCAGCAACAGCAGCAGCAACGCGGCAACCAACGCGGCAACCAACGCGGCAACCAACGCAACGAGCAACGCAACGAGCAACGCACCCGCCGCGATCGCAACCAACCGCGCCAGCCCGGGCTGCAACCCTCCGAGAACCAAGCACGCGGCGGACGCGATCGCGGACGTCGCGATCGCTCGCGCGACGACGGCCCGCCGGTCGATCTCGCCGATGACGATGTCGAGGCGCAGAACGATCTGCGCACGCGCGCGGAGAATGCCGCCGCGGCTGCTGTTCCGGGCACCTCCGTCGGCGGCGCACTCAAGCAGACGGCTCGCCCGCGCGGCGACGACGAAGAAGACGAAACCCCCGCGCCGCCCGGCGAAGCCTGGGGCACCGATGACGGCAGCCCTGCCCCCGCGATCACGCTGAAGTCCGAGCTCGGTCCCGAGCCCCCCAACTTCGATCCCGATCCGACCACGTACTCGCTGCTCGACGAGCCCGGCGCGCGGCTCGCCGGTGAGGACGTCGCGAGCGTCGTCGGCGTCCGCTTCGTCCCGGCCGGCCGCGTGACGTGGTTCGACGCTTCGGACGGCGACTACACGCCTGGTGATCGCGTCCTCGTCGACGCGGACCGCGGCAGTCGGCTCGGTTGGATCGCGACGGTCCCAGTTCGCCGGACGACGCGCGAACGCAACCTCCGCCGCGTGATCCGCCGCGCGAACGAGCAAGATCTGCAGGGCGAGTCCGCGGGCGACGATCAACGGATCCGCGCGCTGCGGACCGCGAAGGACAAGGCGGCGATGTTGCGCCTGCCGCTCAAGGTGTTTCGCGTCGAGACCGGCGGCGGCAAGTTGATCGTCTACTACACGAGCGACGATCGCCTCGACCTCCGCGACTTCGTACGCGAGCTGTCACAGAGCGGGTTGCGGCCCGAGCTCCGCCAGCTCGGCGTGCGCGACGAGGCGAAGGCGGTCGGCGGCATCGGCTCGTGCGGGCTCAC
>JBDUAS010000505.1:0-3270 GCA_040004535.1 Deltaproteobacteria bacterium | reverse complement strand
CCGAGCTCGAGCAGCGTCGAGCCGAGGTAGCGAATGCCCGACATCCCGTACGGATGACCGAGCGCGACCGCGCCGCCGTTGACGTTCGTGAGCTCCCACGGCGTGTCGAGCTGTGCCTGGTTGTAGAGCGTCGTCACCGCGTACGCCTCGTGGAGCTCCCACAGATCGACGTCGCCGCGATTGAGCGCGTGGTGCGCCATCAGCTTCTTGATCGCGGGGGCGATCGCGATGCTCATCTCCTCGGGAATCACCGCCGCGAGCTGCATGCCGCGGAACAGGCCGAGGATCGGCAGCCCGCGCTTGGCCGCCACATCGGCGTCCATCATCACCACGGCGCCCGCACCATCGGACAGCTGCGACGCATTGCCCGCGGTCGTCGTGCCGCCGGGATAGACCGGCTTCAGCGCGGCGAGCGCTTCGAGCGTCGTATCCGGACGCGGCCCCTCGTCGTGATCGAGCGTGACCTCTTGCTCGTGCGATTCCTTGGTCGCCTTGGCATTAACCTCCGCACCGCCTTCGGTGGTGCTACGCGCCGGGCCTTCGCCCGGCTTGTGCGTGACCTTCATCTTCGTCGTGAACGGCACGATCTCGGCGGCGTACACGCCAGCCTTCGTGGCCGCGGCGACGCGCTGCTGGCTCTGTACGACGTACTTGTCCTGCTGCTCGCGCGTGATGTTGTACTTCTTCGCGACGAAGTCCGCGGTCTGGTTCATCGTCCACCACACCGACGGCATGCGCTGCTGCAGTGGTGCGTAGAAGAAGTTGTTCAAGTTGAGGTGGAACTGGACGAGGCTGATGCTCTCGACGCCACCTGCGATCACGGTTGTCGCTTCACCGGTCGCGATCCGGTTCGCCGCGATCGACGCCGCCGACAACCCGGAGCCGCAGTAGCGATTGATCGTCATGCCCGGGCACCCATCGCCGAACCCGGCGTCGAGCGCCGCGTTACGCGCGATGTTGTGACCGGTCGCGCCCTCGGGCAACCCGCACCCGATCACGACATCTTCGATCTCGCCGGCTTCGACCTTCGCACGCTCGACCGCGTTCTTCATCACGTGCGCGAGCATCGGGATGCCGTGCGTCTGATTGAGTGCACCGCGCTGCGCCTTCGCGATGCCGGTCCGACAATACGCGACCACCGCCACGTCTTTCATGCGCGAAGCTTGGCACGGAACGCGGCGCCGTCGTGTTCGACTTCATACGTGGTCGCATTGCCGACCAGCGGGATCGTGGTGCCGAGCAGCTCCATCAACCACAAGCGCATCACGCCACCGTGCGAGACGACGAGCGTGGTGCCGTCGGCGACGACCCGCAGCAGCGCGCGATGCATGCGTGCGGTCGCATCCTCGCGCGGCTCGCCGCCCGGTGGATGCGTCGTGTGCGCGACCCACGCGCGCCACGCATCCGGATGCTGCGTCGCGATCTCGTCGCGGGTCAGACCTTCGAACACGCCGAACTTGCGTTCGCGCAGCTCGGCATCGACCTCGGGCGGCGGGAGCGCGAGCTCCGCAGCCACGATCGCCGCGGTCTCTCTCGCGCGCGCGAGATCGCTCGACCACACGCGCGTGATGCCGGCGCCGTCGAGCGATTGCGCGAGCTGCCTCGCCTGCGCGCGACCGGTCTCGTCGAGCTCGATATCGGTGTGGCCCTGTAGGCGGCCCGCCGCATTCCACGCCGTCTGACCGTGACGAGCGAGCAAGATCCGGCGCACCACGAGGCCACTGTACCAGTGCGGGAATGAAGCCCCAACCCAGCGCGTTGCTTGAAGATGACGCCGAGGCTCGCCACCATGGTCGTGCTCGTCGCCTTCGCGGCGACCGCGCATGCCGATCACTGGATCGACATGCCCGCGTGGCCGAAGCCGATGCCGGCCGTCGCGCATCTGCGCTGGGTCCTCCAGCCCGCGCCGCCCGCCGGCGATGGCGAGCTGCCGAAGCGCCCGGTCACGCTCGAGCTCGAGGCCGACGGCATCACCCGCGCGGTCGTCCTCGATCCACAGGTCGGTCAGCTCCTCCGCGATTACTTGCCGCTGTGCACGGCGGCCGGTGGCAGCAACGCGTTCCCGCTCGGCAAGGGCGAGATCGCCGAGCTGACGTTCTCCGAGGCCGGTTACGGCGGCTTCATCGTCAAGCGCAGCGGCGACGCGTTGACCGTGATCGGCTGGGGGCTCGAGGATGGCGCCTGCCCCGGTAAGCATGGCGAGCCGACCGCATGCCCGCGTCGCGACAAGCAGGTCGCGAAGCTGCACGTGCCGGTGAAGCTGAAGCTCGACGAGGCGATCGTCGAGGTCGACGCGAAAGGCAACCGGACTCCGCTCGACTGCCAGGCGCTGCGCTGACCGTGGCGGAATAGCCCGAACTGCGGCAATCCGCCGCTCGCGTGACGCGCCGACCGTTGATACACCACCGGCATGGACGCCGGGATTCCGCTCGTGGTCGGCTTCGTGCTCGTCGTCGTCGCGACGCTCGGGTTCGCCGCGTCGGCGGTCCGCGCAGCATCCCCGCGTGCCCGCGCGCCGTTCCTCGTCGTCGCGTGCGCGTGGCTCGGCGTGCTCGCCTTGCTCGCGTGGCGCGGCGTGTTCGATCAACTGCCGCCGCCCGCAGCCGGCGTTCCGCTCCTCACGCTGATCATCCTCGCGCAGATCGTGCCGGGCGCGCGGCGGTTCTGCGATCGCCTGCCGATTCCGACGCTGACGTATCTCCACGTCGTCCGCTCCGGTGTCGAGTTCTGCTTGTTCGGGCTCGCGATGGCGCACCTGTTGTCATCGGACCTGACGTTCGCGGGAAGCAACTACGACATCGTCGTCGGCTTCACCGCGCCGATGTTCGGCAACCTCGCGTTCCCGGGCGGTCGTCCGGCGCGCGGACCGCTGATCATCTGGAACCTCGTCGCACTCGGCTTCCTCGTGCACGTCGTTGCACAAGTCGCGAGCGCACAGCCGCACGTGATCCTGACGTGGCCGTGGATCTGGTTGCCGGGCTTCGTCGTGCCGATCGTTGCCGGTGCGCATCTGATCACGTTGCGGCGATTGATCGCGCAGAAGCGCTGAGCACGCGTCAGCGCGATTTCGGTGCGACTTGGCGCGCGAGCCCCCTCTCGTCCGCATGATTTCGCGTAAGGCGTTTTTGCGTTCGATTGGCTCTGGCGCGGCAGCGGTGGGCGTGCTCGCGGCGTGCGGGTCGTCCGATCATAACAACCCGATACCGGATGCCCACACGGGATCGGGATCGGGATCGGGATCGGGATCGGGATCGGGATCGGGATCGGGAT
>JBDUAS010000240.1:0-11033 GCA_040004535.1 Deltaproteobacteria bacterium | reverse complement strand
TCCGCAACGGGATCTTGTTCCCGGGGAACAAGCGCGCACCGTTGGAGTCGAGTTCGCGGTCGTGTCCCTATAGTTGTGTAGAAGCCGTTTTCTTGGGCGGCAAGAAAAGCCGAGAGAGCCTCCGGGTTGCGACACCCAAGGAGACCTCCCGTGAAGCGACCAACACGATCCCTTCGACCTGACGCTATCCATTCCGTGATCCCGACGCAAGAAGACTTCCAGTTCGACCTCACCGAGCGCGTGCGCGGCGCGGTGTAGGCGACCATCCAGCTCATCCTCGACGAGGAGCTGGAGAGACTCGTCGGGGCCGGGCCGTACGAGCGCAGTGACCAGCGCGTCGACGTCCGGAACGGCCGGTACGACCGGCGCGTGGTGACCACCGCCGGCGACGTGGCCGTGCGCGTGGGGCGCACGCGTGCCGGAGGCGCGGCGACCGCACCGCTCGGACGGTACGCGCGGCGGCAGGCCGAGGTCGACGACGCCGTGACCGAGGCGTACGTGCGCGGGGTGTCGACGCGAGACATGGCCGGCGTCACCGAGGCGCTGCTCGGCAAGCGCGTCGGCAAGTCGACCGTCAGCCGTGTGACCAAGCGGCTCGAGGACCAGGTCGACGAGTTGCGCCGGCAGCGCATCACCGAGCCGTTCGCGTACCTGTATCTCGATGCGACCTTCGTCGACGCGCGGTGGGCCCGCAGTGTCGAGAACGTGTCGGCGCTCGTCGCGTACGGCATCGGCACCGACCACAAGCGCCACCTGCTCGGCATCCACATCGGCGTCACGGAGTCCGAGGCGAGCTGGACCGAGTTGCTCGCCGAGCTCGTCGACCGGGGGCTGTCCGGGGTGAAGCTCATCATCCGCGACGAGCACGCCGGACTCACGGCCGCCGCGCGTAAGATGCTGCCCGAAGCCAAGCAGCAACGGTGCACGGTGCACCTGACGCGGAACGTGATGTCGAACGTTCCGAAGCGGCACCAGAAGCGCCTCGGGCGCGAGGTCGTCAAGGTGCTGCACGCCGACACGCTCGACGACGCGAAACGGAACCTGAAGGCGTTCCGCTTGCAGTTCTTCAAGCAGTTCCCCGAGGCCGTCGAGTGCCTCGAGCGCGGCTTTCGACGACGCGACCACATACTTCGCCTTCCCCGAGGCGCATCACGTGCGCATCCGCACGACCAACGGCCTCGAGCGCCTGCACGGCGAGATCAAACGCCGTACGCGCGCCATCGGTGCCTTTCCTGACCGCGCGAGCGCGCTGCGCCTCATCACCGCCGTCGCCCTCCAGGTCACGAGCATCTGGAGCGACCGCGTCTACCTCGACGTGTCCCTGCTCGCTGACCATCACGCCGCCGCGGCATGACCCACCTCAACCCGTGCTCTCTCGTCACGCATTCACACAAAATCTCGGACTTGACCGAGAGGCGTGCTGTATCGATGTTCGGGCGATCCTAGCAAGGGCGACGTGCGCGACCAGCTCACGCACGCGCTCGCAGCTGGCCTCGGGCCGGTTCGAGCAAGCGTGCTCTAAGGCGACGCGTCAGACGTTGAGTTTCCGCACGGCGCCCACCTCGAACCCGTCGAATCGTCCATACAGCGACGCGATTATGAAACCGCGAGCCTGTGTGCAACGAAATGCGGCGCGGGCGTGTGCCGCAAATTGCGGCAGGTGTCTCGCGATCGTCAAGACGATTTCCTATCAATGGAATTTGCAAGTCGGACCCACCGCGCGGACTGTACGGACGGACAGCTTGAACGAGGAGCGACGGATGAGACAGGTAGCAGGGACGATGGTGATCATGGTGGCGTTCGCGACGACAGCCACAGCAGGAGACAAGCGCACCGGTGAGACATGTGCCGACGACAGCGAGTGCAGTCGCGGTCACTGCCACACGAAGAAGGACGGCGCCAAGGTCTGCGTGGACTGCAGCGCCTCCGACATCAGTGACTATCGCGGACAGATCGAGCGTTACTGCAAGAACGAGCCGCGCAGTTGCGATCGAATCCCCGGCACCGTCGAAGTGCCGGAAGAGTTCTTTCTGACGCGGCTCAACAACGGAGAGCGTTGCATCTCCGCGCGTGACAACGAGAACCGTCGCTGCTGGGATGGGGCCAACGAAGGCCACAAGACTGCGTTGAAGGACGCCGAGACGGCGCGCAAGGTCTGTTACGACGAGCTCAACACGCGCAAAGGGAACGGCGGCATCTACACCTGCTCGGATTCCACGTATTCGGATCGCGTGCGGGCGACAGAAGACGCGTGCGGCGGCTACGGCAACGGTTGCGATGCGTGGAAGAAGGATGATGTGGTCGTCAATTGCAGCGACATCGAAGACCAGATGAAAAAAACTGAGAAATGCGTGGAGGCGGTCGAGAGGATGGATAGCGACTGCCTGCCACGGTTGAGTCAGCGCCGAGAGGCCCAGTTCCGCGACGGCAAGAAGGCGTACGACTCCTGCAAGGAAGTCCTCGACTACAAGAAGGACAAGAAACTGTGCAAGTAGAGCTCGAACACGTGCGCGATCAGGTTCGCTCCGCGTTTGCCGACGTGGCCCCAGAGACGGACATCGCAAAAATGCGAAGACCCGCGTTCACCGGGGACGATTCGTACGAGATGGCTCAGGCGTTCGTCGGCAAGAAGTGGAGTGAGCTTGCTGCCGACGCGCTCTTCTACCATCGCGAATCGCTCGCGGCGCTGAATGCGAACGCGTACCGCGCGTATATTGCCGCATACCTGCTTGCAGCGATCGGTTCTCTAGATCCTCTCGATCGGATCGGACCAGACCTGCGTCACTATCTCGTGGCTTCTCTCGAGCCAGGTCCCGATGCCGTCGACCGAGTGTCGAAGCTCAGCTCCGCACAGCGAGCTGCTGTTGTCGGCGTGTTACGAGCGCTCGAAAGGACCTGGCATATGCCCGAAGCAGCGACCGCGGCAGAAGCACTAACTGCTCGTACGTCCAGCTGAGCTCACGAGGGCACATCCAGCTTTGTGATCATGTCGATCAAGTGGTCGCGCAACCCGATCATTGCCTGATCCAGATCTTCGAAGCAACGGACGATCCCACCCTGGTTCCGCAATATCCATCGCCCTTCGTCGGGCCTGATCTGCGTCATCACCCGTCCGCGAAACGCCAACTCCATGCTCGTCACGCTCGGACTCGCCGTACGCCGCGTTGATTTGGCGTCCGAACCGCCGAATGCGGAAGCCCTGCTTCTCGAGCCACTCCACCGCCTCGTCCCCTGTCACTGCGGAAGTAAATGCACCCAACGCATCGCGCACGAGCGCGAAGGCCGGCAGCTCGAGTCTCGTGCGGAATTGACCCTCCGCTCGTCTCCATGCGCAACCACCGTCGACAAGTGCGTTCATGAAGCCTGCCGCTGGGTTGCCGAAAGGGCGTCTCGGGTACCCAATCGGAGCCCGTCTTTGGGCCCCCTCTAGGGGCAATGCGCCGACGCATGAGGTCGCAACTGCGATAAGGTCGAACGGGAGACGTTCGGGGAGAGCGGGGTGCTGGCCTTCGCAGACATCGTGCTCCGACAAGCTTCGTGAACTTCCTCGATGAGGAAACGTTCTCGCGACATCGGTCCCTCGGCGCGTCTCGACATCCACAGCGGCGACAAGTGGGTTCGAATTCCGAAGTTACAACGTGCGAAGGGGGTGCAGCGGAATGCTGCACCCAGCGCGGAAGGGATTGATCCGGCGATGGACGACAGGGCAATGTAGTTCACCAGATGTCGTTCGAGGGCGGGACGCGGGACGAGCAGGCTCATGATCGCGGACACGACGATCGGACAAGCGCGCAAACAGCCCCAGAGGCTGCACCTGGTGTAGGTACGGCGCGACTGCGGATGCTGATGATCGGCGGGCTGCCCCCGCCGGAGGCCGTGGCGAAGCTCGTCGCCGACTATCCGCGCGAGCGCGACTCGCTCGTTCGCATCTGCATGCAGACGTTCGGCAACTCCTATGTCCAGCAGGTGATCAAGGCGAGCGCGCAGCAGGCGCCGGCGAAGCCGGCCGAGCCGGTGAAGCCTGCCGAAGCCGCCGCGCAGGTCCAGCCGCAGCCCGGTGCGGCCCACGACGACGCTGTTCAGAAAGTGAAGGAGTCGGTCGCTGACCTTAACGCGACGACATACGCGACGTTGCTTGTCGCCGCCAAGGACGACACGGACTCGAAGCAGGCGCGCTGGAAGTTCCTCAACATCCTCGATCGCTGCGACGACCCGCTGACCCGCCACAAGATGGCCGAGAAGTTTCAGCACCTGACCGGGCAGTCGCTGGAAGCGTTCATCAAGAACGCGAGCTGGGCCGGCAAGCGAGATCAATCGCAGGCGCTGCAGTTGATCTCCTCGCAACGCGACGCTGCGGACGCGAAGCTCGAGAAGCTCACGCCCGCGCAGCGCAAGGAGCTCACTGCGAAAGCGAACGCGTGGGCAGAGCAGATCCTCCAGGTCACGCGGACGAAAGACGCCGACGACGATGACCAGGCGGTCAAGATCGCGCGTGTACTCGGACCGCGGAGTCCAGAAGAGATCGAGATGATTCGTGCGGCGATCCGCCGCAACACGAACCAAGAGCACACGATCTACGAGGAGCTCGACAAGTCACTGTCACACGGCAACGAGGACGAGGCCATCGCCGGGCTTAGCGGCGATCCGGTGCACGCCGCGATCATCGGCATCGCGAACGCGGGCCACGACGCGGAGCGCATCAAAGAGATCTTGAAGGGCCTCAACACGGCGCAGCTTCGGGAAGCGAATCAGCGAAACATCATGTGGGGACCGGGCTGGGCTGCTGCGCATGTCGCCGCGGGGCCAGATCACGACGAGATCGTGAAGCTCGCGCAAGGTGATAAGGCCGGAGCCGAAGCCATCCACATCACGAACATGCTGAAGGAGCCGGCAGCCGGCTATAAGATGACGTTCGACGCGGAAGCGATGGAGCGTCAGCAGAAAACGCTCCAGGCGCGCTCCACGGACAACGTGCTCGCCGAGCTGGAGAGCAAGAGCCCTGAAGAGATCGTTGCTGCGCGCGATGCGTGGAACAAGCAAGCCGCCGCGGCCGGCACGCCGACTTGGGATCAGATGATCGAGGAGCGATTCGGTCGCGACAGCGTGGAGGCGCGTCGCATTCTCGCGCTGACCCATGGCAAGCGCGCCGAGGACAAGGTGCTCGCGCTGCGCGAAGGCATGCGCGCGAACGATCAGAAGGAGATCGAAAGCGCACTCGAGAGTCCCGACCTGAAGAGCGCGGATCCCGACAAGCGAGCGAAGGCGGCAGCGGAGCGGGCAGAGATCGAGAAGACGGCGCGTGAGTACGATGCACGGGATCAATGCGTCGGTGCGTTCATGACCGGCAAGGACATGACGCAGGTCAAGGACCGCGGCGTCGACGAGCAACTTGCAGGTCACTACAAGTCCTACGCCGAGACCGACCAGCACAGCTCGAATGGGTTCGAGGAAATGCGCCACCGCGCGAACCGCGAGCAGGAGCGAAAGGATCGCGAGCACGAGGCGCACGACCAGAGCATCGCGACCACCGAGCTATCGCACGACGGTCAGCTGAGCACGGCGACGCAATACTACCGCGGCGATACGAAGGCGCGCGCGAAGGTGCTCGACGGCGAGCAGTCGAATAAGCAGCTCGCTACTGACGAGGCCGAATACGAGAAGGAGTACAGCAAGCCGATGCTCGGCAAGGGCGGCGACCGCGACGACATGAACGCCGAGGAGCTCAAGATCGATAACGTACGCGAGTACGGTGTCGCAACGGAGCGGCGCGAGGAGACCGAGCTGCGGCTGCAGAAGGAGCTCGCACAAACACAGCATAGCGACCGCCTCGCGCAGGAAGAGACGCGGCGGCAGTTCCTCGGCGGCAACGCCGGCACCGAGGACCTCGTTCGCGAGCAACTCGCGGTCGAGGACTCGATGCTGACCGAGGGCAAGGGGCCGTTCGGGATGGGGCGCGAGCTGAAGGGCGGAGCGACCAAGGACGAGTTTGCACAGGTCGATCAGAACCTGACGAAGTCCCTCGAAACGCAACGCGAAGAGAAGTTCAAGCTGAGCAATCACCTCGCACACATCTTCTCCACGATCGCGAAGCTCGGCGCGTTGCTCGCCATGCAGCCGGAGCTGTTCGTGCTGATCGATGTTTGCTCGGGCATGGCTGAGATGGCGATCAAGAAGTCGGTCGCCGGCGAGGCGTACGATCCGTCTGACGATGCGAAGCTGCTTGCGATCGATGCGATGGTCGACATCGCGACGCTCGGTGCAGCGAAGCTCGCGGAAGCTCGCAAGCTCGGCCAGGTGGGCAAGGAGGCGATTGTCGTCGGCAAGGATGCGACCGCGGTCGGTGAGAAGGCGGCGACAAAGGTTCTCGAGGAGGGCGGTGAAAAGGAGGCCGCCGCGACCGCGAAGAGTGAGGTTGTCGACGAAGCGAAGACCGAGACAAAGGTAGCGGTTGCCGAGGCGAAGACCGAGGCCGTCGAAGGTGGTGCGAAGGATGCGGGCGCGGCATCTCCCGGTCACGCGCCGGACATGCCGGGCAAAGATATCGAGCTGTCGGTGGCCGACAAGAAAGCCGCCGAGGCAGCTGAGAATGCGTCGCAGAAGGCCGCGTCGCGCGCGAAGCTCGAGCGGCCCGAGCAGGCCGCCAGAGAAGTCGAGGGTGTCGAGACCGTTGAACGCGGACCGCACTATCAAGACTTCGAAGCGAAAATGCGCGAGGCCGAGGCGCGAGAGGCAGCGCCTGTTACAGAGGTCAAGCGCAGTCGAGCCGATGGGCCCAAGTATGCGGTCGAGAGCCAATTCGATGTTCGTACCTACGAGGCGGCAGACGGCAAGCTGACCGAGATCACGATCGACGTGCACCTCAAAGCTGGAGAGGGAGTAACGGAGGCCGACCTGACGAAGCTCCGCGGCCACGCCAAAGACGGCATCGACCGATACTACAACGTTGGTGCCGACGGAAAACGCCTTCACAAGATGAAGGACGGCAGCAACCTGAACATTCGAGTGAACTTCGTCGAAGATGAAGCCGCCGCAGATCTCGTCGTGGATGTCGGAACGTGGAAGTCAGACCGTACGCTGTGGACGAACCAAAAAAGTTGGGTCGTCGAGCAGGGCTCCGACACGAACATGGCGCACGAGCTCTCCCATCAACTGGGGTTGCTCGACGAGTACGCGCCGTCCGTCAACGCGCCAAGCCAGTACCGCCGGGTTCACAAAGACGGCTCTCTCATGGGCGCCTACCACGAGGAGGGGCCTGCGCAGGGTACGGCCGTCAAGCAGCGTCATGTCGATCAAATTTCTGACGACGTTCAGGGCGCGCGAGATCGCGAAGCAGGAATTCCCGAAGCAATCGACGAGGATGGTGCGAGAGCGGTTACTGGGAAAGTGAGCAGCCCTTCATCGCAACTCGAACAAGGCGAGAAGGGTTCGGCGGAGATGCCCGGGCGAACCGGACCCTTGAACTCGAGTGAGAAGAAACACTTCGAGCAAGGGGAATACGTCCAGGACGGCAAGGGCAATGACATTCCGAAGCTAGCGGGCGGAGGACACGGGTTCGGTAACGTCGCGGAGCTAGAAAGCAGAGGCTTCACGAAGATCCCGGCTTCTCAGGTCGAGAAATTCAAGGCGGAGTTTGCGGAATACGCCGAGAAGAAGAAGATCTACGATCGGGCCTATCAACAACACTCAGCTTGGGAGAACAAGCGAGACCTCTTCGAGGATCAGCTGCCAGGCGAAAGACACTACGGAAAGCTGAAGAGCAACAAGCCCATCTCTGAAGAGAGTCGGGAGGCGATGCAGGCGTCGAAGGACTTCCACGACGCGATGATGTTTCACTGGGACCAGGCGAATCCCGAACCATTCCTACCGCAGCTTCCCGTACGTCCGGCACCAACGGAGAAGTACTTCTACGTTGAAGATCTTGGAACGAGCGGCGCAAAAATTGGAGGCGTCGATTCGAACAGTCCAGTACACCTGACGCAGCACACGTGGTTCCCCGAGGATTGGAACGAGGACGAGGTTGTTCAAATTCTCGAAAGCGGCGCCGATGGAGTCGAGGTCGAGAAGATAAGGGGAGGAGCTGACGTCTACTCGGCTTGGCTCAAGATGGACGAGGAGACAGGGGCACTCGAGATTGCTCCAGAGACCCTCAAGGACCCATCGGCCCACGGTTATCTCAAGTCATCTCTGCTGTGCCCTCCGACCGAATCCGCAAATCGCACCGTCTTCCCGGATAAAGATCAATGAACGCCGCCGAACTAGAGCTCAAGCAAATCGAGAATGACTACAGGCTGCAATTGGCGGCGCTCTCGGCCAACGTGCAAGCGGCGAAGGCTGATCTGCTCTCAACGACCTCGGTACGAGACAACGTTCTCAAGATCGCCACGTGGATCGCCGATTATCCCAACGCCACTCGGCAGCTGCTTCACGTGATCGCCGCCGATGCGGATGCGTCAGCGAAGTTGGCGTCGGCGGTGATCGCTACTGCGAGCGTCGACGGTGGCGACCTCGATCAGATCCTCGTTGCAGCATTTCCCCTGTTGAAAGGCGCACTGCGAGACGCTGCAGCCGACCGACCAAGCGTTCGCCAACTTCTCGGCTTACGCGATGGCGAAGGGTATCAGTCGGTCCCGGAACCACCATCCGAATGGCTATGGCCGGTCGGCGAGCCTTTTCCGCCCGAGGACACAACGCTGGGACAGAAAGCACGCCTGAATCACCTCGGGCTCGGCGCTGGACCGCTCACAGACGAGTGGACGAACTCGACAACAGCGGCGGTTCAGCGCTTCCAAGTTCTAGAGGGGACCGAGCCGACGGGCACGTTGGACGACCGCAGCCTTGGAAGACTGACCAGAGCGACCGGAAGCGCCCCTAAGACGCTGCGGAAACGACTTCCGTATCACGAGCGATGAAGCTGGCTTTGGGACGATGATGAACCGAATCGAATACTCGTTTGGAAGTTCGGGGGAGATCCACGTGGGTCGTGTGGCTCTGATCATCGATGCCGATGGAACTTTCGAAATGTCGTATGAATGGGGAACCCATTCTCAGAAGCAGCGGGGAACCCTTGTCTCCGGCGCGTTCGAGACGCTCAGCTCGTTGCTCGAGGCGTCAGAGTTTCCGTCGTGCGAACCACTCAAACCTCAACCGCCCGGCACGATCTTCACGCAGATCGGTGCGTTGCACGATGGGCGATGGGATCGCATCGAGATCGCGCGTCCACCGGCGTACCGACCCTTCATGAACGAGATGGCCGTGCTGATCAGCCAGGTGCGGCCCGACGTGTTGCCGCCGATGTCCGGCGACCGGCGTTACGTTGCATCGAGCGAGATCGTCGACGAATCCAACTAGAATTTGCTTGTGGCCTGCCGGTCGTGGACGTGCGCCGTTGATTGATCGGGTGTTGGGAGGACGGGCATATGTTGTTTCCGGCATTTCTTTATGGGCGATGGGGTGACGTTGAGGCTGCCGCGGTCGAGCTCGGCGCCGAGTGGGCCTATTCGTTCGAGCAAAAGGGCGAGTTTCCCTCGTTCGAACAGCGTCGCGTGCGAGTCGATGAGGTCGTCATCGACTCGCACGAATTCAACTACGACCCGGGAGTCGCGTACTGGCGCCTCAGCGCGATCTTTATGCTGGTGTCTGCGGTTCGGGATGCTCGACCAGATGATGAACAAACAAGCACGGAACTAGAAGCAGCTCTCCAAGCGATGCCGTGGGGGACGCTTGTCGCATCCGCGCGTCAACGCCGTCCACACTGTCGCCGTCGTTGCGCTCCTGGCACGCTCACTCCTCGCGCACTGGCAGCCTCTGAGCACGCTGCGCTACCTCGGGAAGCCGCGTCCGCTGAGCAGGCTCGTCTCGTATCCGATTCGGATTCGAGAACCTGCTGAACGTCAACTTCATCCACCCATCGCATTGCTCCGCGTAGTTTGCTACCGAGCGGCGGTCGTTGCCTCACCGATTCTGCTACCCGCGGTAGCAGCCCGGAGGGACATCGATGGCAAAGGTCGCGTACACGCGCGAGTCAGCGCCTGCGACGTAGCTGCGTCACAGGCGTCCAGTTCCGATGTGCTCGTCGTCCTTCGGCGCTCGCGTATGCGAACGTCGTCAGGGCGTCGTGGCCGGAGCCCGTGGCACAGGAACGTGGTTCCATTGGGTTCACTGTCCGACGACGATTAGCAGGTCGAGTCGTCGGCTGTTCCACAACCCCGTGCGTACCCGTTCTGCCGCGAAATGTTGCACCTGATCGGGTGGATGATTCGCATGTAGTCGGGCGACGGCGTCGTGGTGACGTGCTGTGTCCGAACCATAGGAGTCACGACGATGAATGAAGCCGAGCAACGGGCGGTTCTTGAGGCAATACACGATCCGCAACTCGATGATCTTCGAGCCAAGGTGCGCATTTCACGGATCGTGATCGCCGAAACCGCCGCATCGTGATCACCGAAACCGCCGATGGTGATCGCCTCCGCGATGGAGACGGTGATTGGTTGGACCTACTTCTCGGATGCCTCCCTCGGGTCGCGTCGCGACGGACCCTTTAGCACGAGCTTGTGGGCGCTGTGGATCAGACGGTCGCAGATTGCGTCTGCATGCGTCGGCTCCGCGATGTAGCTGTGGAATTGCTTCGGTGGGATCTGGCTGCTGATGATGGTCGAGCGATTGCCGTGGCGGTCGTCGAGGACCTCGAAAAGATCGCGGCGTTCGGCGTCGGCGATCGGCGTCATCGCAAAGTCGTCAATCACGAGCACGTCAGCACGCGCAATCTTGGCGAGCACGCGCGCGTAGGTTCCGTCAGCTCGCGCGAGCGCGAGCTCAGAGAAGAGCCGTGCGGCTCGACGGTAGAGCGCACGATGGCCCTTCCGACACGCCTGTTGCGCGAGGGCGCATGCGACATACGTCTTGCCGGTGCCGGTCGCGCCGGTGATCAGCACGTTCTGGTGCTCGACGACCCAGCGACAGGTCGCGAGTTGACGGACCTGTGAGTGTGAGCGCGCTTTTTGAGGGCGTGGCGATCACGCTTTTTGAGGTTTCCC
>JBDUAS010000239.1:0-11072 GCA_040004535.1 Deltaproteobacteria bacterium | reverse complement strand
TGGACCGCGATGTCCTCGCGAACCTCGGGCGTCGCCGTCGCGGTGAACGCGGCGATCCGGGGCGGCCGAAGCTCCTGGATCACCTGGCCGAGTCGGCGGTAATCGGGCCGGAAGTCGTGGCCCCACTCCGAGATGCAATGGGCCTCGTCGATCGCGACGAGCGCGATGGTCGACGCGACGCTGCGCAGCGCCTCGATGAACCGCGGCGAGCGGAACCGCTCCGGCGCGACGTAGACGAGCGTGTACATCCCGGCGCGAATGCCCTCGAGCATCGCGCGCTGCTCCTCGGCGTTCGCCTGCGAGGTCAGCGCGACCGCCGCGATCCCGCGCCCGTGCAGCGCGTCGACCTGGTCCTTCATCAGCGCGATCAGTGGCGACACCACGAGCGTGACCCCACCGCGATCACCGAGCACGACCGCCGGCAGCTGGTAACACAGCGACTTGCCCGCACCGGTCGGCATCACGCCGATCACCGGCGTGCCGCTGAAGATATCGGCGATCACTTCGGCCTGGCCGGGCCGCAGCTCGGCATGACCGAACCGGGCCAGCGCACGCGTGAGAATCTCGCTGCCCGTCGCAGCGGTGCTCTCGGAGGCGTGGGTGGATCCCGGCAACATCGCGGGCACCATATATCACCCGTACGACATCGCAGATCCCGAGAATTCCGGCCGATTTTCGGACGATCCCGGTCAGACGTCAGTGACAGGTCGCGAGCGTCAACGTCGGCACGACCCAGAACGTGATCTTCTTGTTCGGGCTGTGCGGCTGCTGGACGCGGACGGCCAACGCCCTCGCGCCCTTGCACGCGTCGATCGCGAGCTCCATGCGGGGGCTCGTCGAGCTCAGGTACCGGACCTCGTTGTTCTCGCCGACGAAGCCGAGCGGGTCGCTGCTCACCATCTCGATCGCGAGCGTCGCGTGCCAGTTCTCGGGCAGCGTCTTGAATCCGGCCATCGGGATCACCGCCTCACCGTTCGCGTCGAGCATCGCTTCGACCCAGAACCGGTTACCGATCCGGTCGACCTTGCTCGTCACCGGTGCATTCGGGTTCGGGTTCGGCGCGTTGACCGGCGCCGGCATGAGCTCGTTGACATCGAGCTGCGGGTGCTGCGCGAGCGCGACCGTGACCTTGTCGTAGCTCGCGTGGTCGCGGACGTAGCCGCGCCAGTAGTGGACCGCACCCCATGCACAGCCGAGCAGCGCGACCACGCCGGTCAGCATGCGGGCGCGCAACGGGACCCGGCGCCAGTACACGCCGGCCGTCCTGACACTCGCGCGGAGCTCGCGGAGCGCGCCGCGGATCGTGAACAGCTCGCTGCCCGCTGCGGGGTCATCGATCTCGAGCAACGCGCGCTCGTCGCGCAACGTCCGGGCGATGAAGCCCATCGTGACGACGACCACCGCGACGCCACACAGCGCCCATGCGTACGAGGTGCCCTTCGCAAACCCGACGAACGTCACCGCCGTGGCGACGAGACCGAACGGCAGCGCCAGCGTCGCGGTCACCGGCTGGCGCAGCGCCTTGCGGGTCATCGCGATCGCTCCGGCCGTGCTCGCGAGCCCGATCAGCGCGAGCGCCTTCGCGTGCATCGCGAGCGCGACCTCGAACTCCGACATCACCGGCCACGAGTGCGTGCGGATGATCCGGCCGATCCACAACGCAGTCGCCGGCACGATCACGCCCGCGGCGAGGATCGGCCAGGCGGCCGACCGGACCTCGAGGTCGTGACCCATCGTGCGTGCGATGTGGTCGGGGCGTTCGTGATCGAGGCGCTCGACATCGTGATCGAGATCGTTCGACGGCAGCACGTACTTCGACATCGCGACCGCGAACCGATGCTCGACGCGCGCGCGGCTGATCGCCCATGCGACGAGACCGATGATCCAGCTGCCCGACAGCAGCGTCGACAGCGGCGCGGGCTGGATGCCCGGCATCACGCTCGCGAGGTGGTTCGTCAGGCTCGGCGAATACGCGGTCGCGATCAACGCGACGCCGCCGAGCGTGATCGCCATGCTCGCGGCGATCCGAGCGGATCGCGCGACGACGACGCGGCGAACCGCGTGCGGCATGGTGACGAGCTCGTCGCGGCGGCGGCGTAGCAACTCCTGGCGCTTGGCGGCCGTGCCCTCGGTGCGGTCTCTGAAGATCTCGCTGCTCACGTCGGCTCCTCTATAGATGCAAGGGTCAAGCGTAACGTGGCGATCGAGCCACGCCAGAACAACCTTCGCCGCCGACTACTTATTTGTGAGATCGAGACCGAAATACGTCGCGAGCGTGGCGTACACGTCGGGCAACGCTTCGCGGAGCTGGTGCGGTTTCTCGAAGAACGCCTCCGCCGCGACCGCGAAGTACTCGGCCTCGTTCGTGATCGCGTAGTCCCGGAGCAGGCTGGGCTCGCCGCGGTCCGCGCGCGCTTTGTGCGCGAGGAATGCGGCCTCGAACGCGTGACCCCACTGGCGTAACTCCGGAGGCTCCATGGGCGGAGTTCCGTCGGCGCGCCCGTCGAGCATATCGATCTGATGGGCGAGCTCGTGGATCACCGTGTTGCGGCCGTCCTCGGCGTTGATCGCCCCGCGCAGTGCGTTGTCCCACGACAGGATCACGGTGCCGATCTGGGTTGCCTGGCCAACGACGGCCGTCTCGCCGACCGGACCCCGGGGAAACATGAAGACCCCCACCGGTTGCGGGGGAATGATCACGGTGCTGGGGTAGACCAGGATCGTCGCGACCCGGGCGAACAGGTCGTGGTCGCGGCCGAGCAACATCTGGCAGCCCGTGCCGGCGATCGTGACGCGGATCTCGTCGTCGAGCTCGAGCCCGCCGCAACCTTCCCAGTGCTTCTCGGCGATGAACACCTGGACGAGGTCGCGCAGGTGCTGCTGCTGCTCGGCAGCGAGCTGCTTGTAGATAGCCACGTTGGCTTCGAGGATCTCGAGCCACGCGGCGGGGAAGGGTGTCTCGAGCAGGTGCTCGCGCCGCCGCTCGGTCAGCCACTTGAACATCAGGTCCGCCGGAGCAGCAGCGACGCGAGCGAGTAGCCGGCACCGAACGACGACATCACGCCGAGCGTGCCCTTCGCGAGATCCTCGTTGTGGAGCGAGAACGCGAGCAACGAGCCGGCCGACGCGGTGTTGCCGTACTCGTCGAGGATGATCGGGGCGAGCTCGCGCGGCGCCCGCTTGCCGAGCACGTACTCGGCGACCAGCTCGTTGAGCTTCTGGTTCGCCTGGTGCAGCCAGTAGCGACCGATCTTGTCGGGCGTGAGGTCGTTCGCCGCGAGGTGCTCGGTGATGAACTTCGCGGCGAGCGGAACGACGTCCTTGAACACGCGACGGCCGTTCTGGTGGAACAGCTTGTCGATGTCGAACTGGGTCGCTGGATCGCAGCGATTGAGATAGCCCGCGTTGTTGCGGATGTTATTCGACCACTTCGACATCATCCGCGTCGACAGGATCTCCCACGATCCGGGACGCGCGCGCTCGACGGGCTCGAGCACGAACGCGACCGAGGCATCGCCGAAGATGAAGTGACTGTCGCGCTCGCGCCAGTTCATGTGCGGCGTCGTGAGCTCGGGGACGACGACGAGCGCGCACTTCGCGGCGCCGGTCTGGATCGCCTGCTGCGCCATGATCGTCGCGCCGGTCGCGGCCGAGCAACCGATCGAGATGTCGTAGCCGTAGCCGCGCGCGCCGACCGCGTCCTGGACCTCGATCGCGAGCGCCGGATACAGCCGCTGCAGGTTCGAGCAGCCGAGCACGACGAGATCGATCTCCTCGCCGGCACGGCCCGCACTCGCGAGCGCCTTGACCGCGGCGTTCTTCGCGTATTCGGCCTGGATGCTGATCTGGCTCTCGGGACGGTCCGGAATGTTCGGGCACATCCGATCCGGATCGAGCAGGCCCGTCTTGTCCTCGACGTAGCGGGTCTTGATGCCCGACGCCTTGACGATCCACTCGCTGCCCGAGTCCTTCAGCGGCTCGCGCTTTCCGGCGGCGATCTCGTCGGCGTACTTGAGGTTCTCGCGGCGAACGTACTCGTTGAACGCTACGACGAGCTCGTCGTTATAAAGGACGGTGTCTGGGTGCCAGACGCCATGACCTGAGATCGCGATTCCGGTGGTCGTCATCCGTGACACGGCGGGACTTTAGTGACGGGACCCGACGCTGTCCACCCTCTGAATTAAGCTAAGGCCCTTTGAGGACTTCGGCTTCGACTTCGTGGAGTGCCGTGCGCAGAAAGGTCGAACCAGGATCGGTTCCGATGGCCATCTTGAGCTGCAGCATCGCGCCGCGCAGATCGCCGCGCTTCAGGCACAGCTCGGCCTTCCGGTAGTAGATCAGCGCCTTGCTCGACATCGCGCCGGCGACCCCGGTGGTGACCGGCGGTGCTCCGGAGGGCGTGGCCGGAACCGCGTTCGCGCTCGCCACCGCGTTCGCGGCTCCGGGCTCGACCCCGACATCGATCTTCGGCAGCCGCTGAGTCGCCATCACGTGCGTGCGATAGGTCTGATACGCGTTCGCGATCATCGCGTACGCGGTCGTGACCAGCTCCAGATCCTCCGGATCGAGCCCGGTCCGATGCAGATCTGGATGCGCAAGCCGCGCGATCTTGTGGAAAGCCTCCTGCGCGACATCGAGCCCGGCATCCGGCGCGATCTCGAGCAGCTGGTGCGGCGTCAGTTGTTTCATGCCCGTGATCCGGCGGGCCCAGAGCAACACGTCGCTGCGTGAGCTCACGCCTGATCCCCCGCCGTGGGCGCGCCGATCACGTGAAGCGATGCTTCCTGACGCTGACCCGATTCGGCATCCGCGGCCTTCACGTGGAGGATGCCGTCGGCGTCGACGCGGAACGAGACCTCGATCTTGAGATCGCCGCGCGGCTTCGCCGGCAACTCCTCGAGTACGAGCTTGCCGAGCGGCTCGTTCTCGGAGTAGCGCCGCGATTCGCCGCGGCAGCAATCGATCTCGACGCGCGTCTGGTTGTCGCGAGCGGTCGTGAACACGCGCGACCGCTCGATCGGAATCGGCGAATTCTTGTCGAGCAAGCGCTCGGCGTAGCCGCCGGCCGTCTGGATCGCGAGCGTCGACGGGTTGACGTCGAGCAGGATGGGCCGAACGAGCGCAGCCTGCGGCTTCGCGCGGCCGCCTGCTGGGCCTCCGTAGATCAATGGCGAATGTGCTTGCGTGATCACCGCGTCGCGCGCGCCCATGCCGGTGCCGGCGATGATCGCGCCGGACAGCGAGCCGGCCTGGATCGCCGCGCCTTGCGCGACGACCTCGTCGGGGTTGATCGAGATGTTCGGCTCGCGCCGGAACACCTCCGCGAGGCGATGGCGAACGACCGGGATTCGCGTCGAGCCGCCGACGCACAGGATGTCGCTGATCGCGGTCGGTGACAGGCCGGCCTGCGCGATGACCTGCTTCGTCACCTCGATCGTGCGGTTGATGTAGCCGCCGATCAGCTCCTCGAACTGCTGGCGCGACAGCGCGAACGGCAGCGAGCCGACCTGGCCGTTCGGCAGGTCGATGCCGTCGATCTCGCCTTCGGCCGCATCGTTCTCGCTGAGGTGAATCTTGATCGCCTCTGCGCCCATCATCAGCTTCATCATCAGCACCGGCGACTGGCGCGGATCGAAGTTGAGGTGGCGGCTACACTCCGCGGCGAGCACTTCGGCCAGTGCGCGATCGAGGTCATCGCCGCCGAGGAAGAAGTCGCCATCGGACGCGAGGACTTCGAAGATCTCGCCGTTGATCCGGAGGATCGACACGTCGAACGTGCCGCCACCGAAGTCGAACACGCAGATCACCTGATCCTGGTTGCGGCCGAAGCCGTACGCGAGCGCAGCGGCGGTTGGCTCGTTGATCAAGCGCGAGACGTCGAGCCCGGCGAGCCGGCCGGCCTCCTTGGTCGCGGTGCGCTGCGCATCGGTGAAGTTCGCGGGTACGGTGATCACCGCGTCACTGATCGCGTTGCCGAGCTGCCGTTCGGCGCAGCGCTTCAAGTACAGCAGCACGTGCGACGAGATCTCCGGCATCGTCATCCGGCGATCCCGGACCGTGACGATCGGCTGCTGGTTCGGTCCCTCGGTCACCTTGTAGCGGATGCCGGTGAGCGCGAGCTGGACCAGCGGCGCGCGGATGTTCTGGCCGATGAACCGCTTCGCCGAGTGGATGACGCTCGTCGGCTCGGTCAGCCGGTAGCGCTTCGCGTCGGCGCCGACCACGACCCCGCCCGAGCCGGGGAACGCGACGATCGATGGATGGACGCGTTCCGCGCGGGAACCGAGGATGAACTCGACGCCGGTTGGCGTGGCGACCGCGGCGCACGAGTTCGTGGTCCCCAGGTCGATGCCCAGCGCGATCGCCATACAGCGGCAACGGTATCGCAATCCGAGATCGCGATCGAATTTGCGGCCTCAATACGGTAGGCGGACCGTCGATCTTCCTCGGAAAACATCCGAAAAAAGCTCGGCCGGCGAAGGATTGTGGCGAATACAGGGGCCCGGTCGTGCTTTGACCTACCCATGGTCAAGCACATCGTACTGCTCGGTGTTCTGGGTGCCTCGCTGGCGCTCGTGCCGGCCGCTCGGGCTGGCAAGGACAAGAAGTACACGCTCGTCGACTTGAAGGCGCTCGTCGACGGCAAGTCCTTCAACGAAGCGTTGGAGCACCTGGACGATATCTCGCCATCGGAGCGCAAGGCCGACTGGGAGGACCTCGCCGGCCGGGCCGCGGTGGGCGCCGTCGATCACGCTCGCGAGCCACTGCAGAAGCTCCAGCTGATGATCGGCATCGAAGAGAAGTTCCCGAGCATCGTGAAGCACTCGAAGTACAACTCCGTGCGCACGGAGGTCGGGCCCAAAGGGTTCGCGGCGTGCTTCGACGCTTCGTATGACGTCAACGAGTGTCGAAACTTCGCGATCAAGTTCGTCGACGACGACGCGGCGAACGGTAAGCTCGCGCTCGCGATGGCGAAGGTCGCGCGCAAGGGGATGAACGCGTACAACTCGGTGCCGCTGTTCAAGCGCGCGGTCGCGGCGAACAAGGGAGCCGCGGTGTGCAAGGACGAGGATCTCAGGCTCGCGACCGTCGCGGCGCTCGGGCTGCCGAGTGACGACGAGCAACAGGTCGACGGGCGCGGCCTCGCGAATTCGTGCTGGGGTGATCTCCGCGCGCCGATCATCGCGGCGCTCAAGGAAGACAACAGCGGCTACACGAAGACGAACGTGTGCGACCTGCTGAAGGCGCGCAAGGAAGTGCGCGGAGAGATCGTGGCGTTATGCGCACCCTGATCTGCTTGGTCGTCTCGTTCGGGCTGTGCGGGCTCGCGTTCGCCGACCAACCGCCGGAGGTCAAGCTCAAGCTCGGCCACTACAAGAACAAGGAGCGCGGCATCGGCCTCGTCATCGACCTGACCAAGCACGAGGCGCGGATCCAGTGGGACGGCACGAAGAAGGTGATCAAGCTCGATCCGACCCACGGCGCCGGCGGCCGCATCGATTACATCAAGACCATCAACCACGTCGTGTTGCAGGTGTGGCCCGACGGTAAGGCCGCGGTGTTCGTCGAAGGTGCAGATGATGCCATCGCGGTCTGGCGCGACGGCGACGCTAGTCCACTGTGAAAATCACCCAAAGGAAGACCATGAAACTACTGAAGCTCGGAATCATCGTTGGAGTCGTCACGCTCGGTGGCGTCGTGTTCGCTCAGGAATCGGAGTTCCAGGGCAAGATGCAAGAGGACATGGACGGCTACAAGGCGCAGCTCGTCGAAGCCTGTGGCATCACCGACAAGGTCGTCATGCGCTATGACGGCAAGCTCGGCTCGAACCCGCGCGAGACCGACAAGGGCAACTACACCGCCGTGTCGACGCTGTGCACGTCCGGCCTCGATGCGATCCACAGCGGCTGTCTGAACAACAAGGTCGTCAAGAAGGCGCTCGCCAAGGTGACGACGTTCGTCTGCACCAAGGGCAAGGGCACGCTCGACTACGCGTTCAAGGGCAGCACGTTCACGTTCAAGGTCGACCCCTCGTACGACAAGAACAACGCGTCCGGCCAGGAAGAAGCGTTCGAGACCAAGCTCAAGAAGGATCTCGACAAGTAGGCGTTACTCCGCGCGCTTGTCGTACTGCATCGCGCCGAACGCATTGCCTTCGGGATCCTGGAAGAACATCAGGGTCCCGACCGTGGCGATCACCGAACGCGCGAGCAGGATCTTGCCGCCGTTCGCGAGCACGGCCTTCTCGACCGCATCGATCGAGTCGACCGCCAGCGTGCATTCGAAGCCGACCGTGCGCGTGCCCTTGACGAGATCGCGGCGGCCCTGCAGCGCGGCCATCACGCCGGCGCCTTCGAGCTGGTAGAAGCCGGGCGGTCCCCACGCGGATGACTTCCAGCCGAACACCTTCTCGTAGAACGCGCGGGCGCGGTCGACGTCATCCGCGTTGATCGAGAAGTGGGCGAGGGTGCCGTTCGGGACGTTGATCATGGCTGCACGCTAGCGATTTCGGCCGTGTCGCGCTCGCGCTAGAATGCCAATAGGTGGCGAAAACACGACAGCGCTGGCCGGACGGGACCGTCGTTATCCGGACGTATCCCGTGACGTTCCTGCACGACGTCACCGAGCATCGCCACGATCGCAAGTGGCACCAGCTGACGTTCGCGACCCGCGGCCATCTCGAGGTCCGCACCGAGGAGGCGCGCCGGTTCGTGCCGGCCGATCGCGCGGTGTGGGTGCCTGCCGGGGTCGAGCACACGACGATCATGCGCGCGCCGATCTCGATGCGCTCGATCTTCGTCGCGGTGCCGTTCGCGCCCGCGGCGACCCGCCTCCGTACGATCGAGGTGCTGCCGCTCCTGCGCGAGGTGATCCTCCACGTCACGCGGATCGGCGCACTCGATCGTAGCGTGCCGGCGCAGGCCCGCTTGGCGGGCGTGCTGCTCGATCTGCTCGCGACCGCGGCGGAGGTCACGACCGAGCTGCCGTCGCCGCGTGATCCGCGCGCGCAGAAGCTCGCCGAGCTGATCGTTCATCATCCGAGCGACGACCGCTCGCTCGCCGAGCTCGCGCGCGAGGCCGGTGGCAGCCTGCGCACGCTCGAGCGCTGCTTTCTCGCGGAGACCGGCCTGGCGCTCGGCACGTGGCGGCGCCAGGTCCGGCTGTTCCACGCGCAGCGCTTGCTCGCGCTCGGCATGCCGGTGACCGAGGTCGCGCTCGATGCGGGTTATGCGAACCCGAGCGCGTTCGGTCACGCCTTTCGCCAGTTCTTCGGCGTCACGCCGAACGTGATGCGCAAGCGTTAGAGCGGGTGGACGCCGTTGCACGCTGCGGGATCGGTCCAGCGATCGACCCACGAGCCGTTGTCGCACTGGTACCAGAGGTCGTCGAACTTGCTCTGGACGCACGCGTTGTCGGGCATCTCCTTCTTGAGCGTGCCCGAGTAGCACGCAGCGCCGCCACCGGAGCCGCCGTTCGCGGCGAGCACCTGCTTCGCGTACGAGATCCGCGACGCCTGCTGGCAGTTACCGCAGATCTCGTACTTGTTCTCGAACACGATCGTCGCGTCGGTCACGTTCGTTGCGGCGCGCAGCGACGAGTAGCCGTAGCCGTACGTCGTCATCTCGTACCAGATGAACTGGAGCTGCGTGTTGAGCGACCACGCGCTCAGGCCGTGCGCGCTCGCGTAGTGCGCGACGCTATCGGTGCCGTGGTCCCAGCGACCGCCGACCGACCACTGCGCGATGCCGCGGCCGGGGCCGCCGCCGTACTGCTTCGCGGTCGCGATCACGTTCGACTCCTGGATCAAGTTGCCGACGATGCCGGCCGCTTGCGCCTTGGTCAGGCCCTTGCCGACGAAGAAGTTGAACGCGGTTTGCTCGGAGCTCGAGAGCGCTTGCTCGGACATGCTCGTGTCTTCATCGCCGGTGTCGCCTTCATCGGTGGCGCAGCCGAACATGGTCGTCGAGACCGCAGCGAACAGCAGAAGCGAGATCAGTTTCATGAACCCGGCCTCTATCAAGTGACGTGCCGCGCGTGACCTCGCGAAATCACGTCGCCGCCGCGGGGCTCGCCGCGCGGACGAATGGTTGCAGTGCCAACGCTCGATCTCGACTACATGTCAGACGAGTGGTGCTCAGGGGCGACCACGATCGCGTAGTGGACCACGGCCGCCAGGCCGAGCACCGCGGTCGCGATCGCGGCGGGCCACGCGTATGCCGGTGCTGCCACCGCGATCGTCAGCGCCACGAATTGCGCGATCGTGGCGATCTTCCCGAGCCAGTCGGCGTGCAGGGCAGGGCGATCCTTGCGAGTCGCGACGTAGATCGCGAGCAGCGGGACGAGCACGAGCTCGCGTGCACCGATCAACGCGACGATCGCGATCGACCGGGTGTGAATCGCGATCGCCGCGAGCACGACCGCCACGAAGATCTTGTCGGCGAGCGGATCGAGCCAGCCGCCGATATCGGGCTCGCGCTTGCCGCGCCGCTGCAACCAGCGCGCGAGGTTGCCATCGACCGCATCGCTGACCGCCGCCGCCACGATCGCCGCGATCACGATCGCGGGGCGTCCGTACGCGAACGCGATCACGAGCGCGAGCGGGATCCGCAGCAGCGTGACGATGTGCGCGGGCCACATGATCCAAGGCTAGCGCCATGTTCGACCGCGAGTCGGCCACGTGCGTCCGTCGCGCGGACCGCTCGGACACATCGCGACAGGGATTTCACGCGCTTCGCCGTGGCATCGATCGTATCTAGGTCGGGTCTAGGTCGGGCCTAGGTCGGGCCTAGGTCGGGCCTAGGTCGGATTGATCCCGGTCATCGTCTTCGCGATGATCCGGCGCTGGATCTGACCGGTGCCTTCGAAGATGTCGTAGATCTTCGCGTCGCGATACCACTTCTCGACGGGGTGGCCGGGCTCGAGCGCTTCTTCGCCGAGCAGCACCATCGCTCGCGAGGTCACCCATTGCGCGGTGCGTGCGCCGTGCGCCTTCGCCATCGAGGCCTCGGCGACGTTCTCGAGGTGGTGATCGGCGAGCCACGCGGCGCGGTGCGCGAGCATGCGCGACGCCG
>JBDUAS010000238.1:0-11093 GCA_040004535.1 Deltaproteobacteria bacterium | reverse complement strand
TGTGGCTGACGATCGGCAGCTTCAGCTCCTCGAACAGCACGGTGCCGAGCTGCTTCGACGAGTTGATGTTGAAGTCGTGACCGGCGAGCGCGAAGATCTCGCGGTCGAGCTCGGCCTCGATCACCGCGAAGTCGGCTTCGGCGCCGGCGAGCTCGTCGCGGTCGACGGCGAGGCCGTGCAGCTCCATCCGCACGCAGGTCTCGGACAGCGCGTGGTACTCGGCGAGTAAGTCAGGGTCGACCTCCGGCGCGAGCTTCTGCCACACCGCGCCGCACGCGCTCGCGTACTGGCCGGCGAAGTCCGCTGCGCGATCGGTCGAGATCGCGGCCCACGGCTTTTGTTGCGCGCCGGTGCCGAGGACGCTCGCCGGGTCGGGCAGGGCGCGGCCGAGGGCGAGCTTCGCGACGATCGCCAGGTCGTGCGGCGCCCAGTTGCTCGGTTGCGACAGATGCGACGCCGCCGCGGAGTCGCTGTCATTCGCGATCGACAGGCCGGCGCGGGCGAGGGCGACGCACAGGCCTTCGCGAAAGTGCACGCACTTCGCGACCGTCGGATCGGCGAGCCACGTGCCGAGCTCGGCGAGCGCGATCGTGCGGCCGGTCCCGGAGATCGGCGCGTAGAGGATGGTGTCGGCGCTCGTACCGCTGCCGGCGAACGCGATGCCCGCGAGGTGCTCGATCTCGTCGACCGAGTCGAACAGCGGTTGTAGGGCGACGGGGTGGTGCGCGACCTGTGATCCGAGCTTCGCGAGCTCCGCGTGGAGGTGCGCGGCGGTCTCGCACACGGTCACGCTGACGACGCCGCCGTCGGCGACGAGCAACTCGACGAAGCCGAGCCGCTCGAACAACGCATTCATCACCGCGGGTGGTTGCGGTGCGTACGGAATCGCGGCGACCGGCACCGCGCGGTCGTTTGCGAGCAGACTGCGCGCGAGCTCGGCGCGCACGATCTCGGGGCCGGCGGCGCGCAGGGCGTTGCCGGTGCGGCCCTTGATCGCCGCGACGTCGGCGAGCGCCGCCTCGGTATTCGCGTAGTGCTCGAGCAGCTGGGTCGCGCCCTTCGCGCCGATGCCGGTGACACCCGGCATCTGATCGTCGTCGCCGACGAGCGCGAGCCACTCGCCGGCCTTCTCCGGCGCCACGCCGAACCGCTTCACGACCATCTCGGGCGTGTAGCGCGCGTCCTTGTTCGCGTCGTACCACCACACGCGGTCGCTCACGAGCTGCGCGTAGCGCTTGTCGATGCCGGCGATCACGACGTCGTCGCCGGCGGCGAGCGCATCGCGGGTATACGCAGCGACCGCGCGCAATTCGTCGTCGGCTTCGACGACGGCGAGCCCGAGCGTGCGGCACAGCTCCGCGAGGTGCGGGCGCTGGTCGGCGAGGATCTGGGGCCACTTCGGATCGGCCCGGCCGAGCACCGCGACCGCGCGGGCGGGCAGCTTGAACGCGAGGGCGCGCAGGATCGCGCGCGCGACCGAGAACAGCGCGTTGACGACCAGACCATCCGGCGCCTTGCGGTCGGTCGGCACGACCATGAAGCCGCGCGCGAGCAAGTTCGTGGCGGACGCGACGAGCGTGCGTTCCGGCATGGCGTCCAGGAATCCTACTGCGGTATGCACGCGTTCGTGGGTCAACGGGTCGTGATCAGCGCGCTCGGCAAAACGCCGATGGAGGCGATCGAGCACCACGCGCAGCTCGTCGAACAGCCGCCCCCGGATCCGGCAACGCTCGGACCGACCGACGTGATCGTCGACGTGGCGAGCGCCGCGGTCGGTTGGGTCGATCTGATCATGGCGGCCGGCCAGTACCAGCACGTGCCGCAGCCGCCGTACACGCCCGGGCTCGAGTACGCCGGCACGGTCCGGTGGGCCGGTGCCGAAGCGGACGTCACCGTCGGTGCGCGCGTGCTCGTCGATCCGTTCATGGCGGGGCCGCGGTCGAGCGGCGCGTATCGCGGCTACGGCGGCTTCGCGACCTATGCGGTCGCACCTGCGGGCGCGATCCATCCGATTCCCGGCGCGCTGACGTTCGACCAAGCGTGCAACCTGCTCGGCAACTACGAGACCGCGTATCACTGCTTGATCGCGCGCGGCCGGCTCGCCGCCGGCGAGACCGTACTGATCCACGGTGCCTCCGGCTCGGTCGGGCTCGCGGCCGTGCACGTCGCGAAGCTCGTCGGCGCGACCGTGATCGCGACCGGCCGCAATCCCGACAAGCTCGCGATCGTGAAGGCTCAGGGCGCCGATCACGTGCTCGGCACCACGAGCTTGCGCGACGACGTCAAGGCGCTCACCGGTGGCAAGGGCGTCGACGTCGTGTACGACGGCGTCGGCGGTCAGGTCTCGGTCGATAGTCTGCGCTGCGTGAGGTTCGGCGCGCGGTTCTTGATCGTCGGCTGGGCGGCGACGCCGGGCCAGGTCAACCAGCTGCCGACGAACCTCATCATGATGAAGGGCCTCGACGTGCTCGGTTGCCCGACCGTGATCTCGACGGTCAACGATCCTTCGATCCGTGCAGCCCGGCTCGGCCAGGTCCTCGCGTGGGCGAACGCGGGCCAGCTCGCGCCGCTCGTGTCGCGCGCATTCCCGCTCTCCGAGTTCGCGACCGCGCTCGCCGCCAAGTGGCGCGGCGACTACGTCGGCGGCATCGTCGTCACGCCCTGATCATGCGGTGAGCGTGCTGTCGAACAACGCGAACAGCGTGTCGAAGTGCTTCTGCGCCTGCGCCTCGTCGTGCACCGGCGTGTCGCTCGGCACCCAGCCGTGCTTCGCATCGAACTGCACGAGCTGGTGATCGACGCCGGCCTTCGTCAACGCCGCGTCGAACGTGCGCTGCTGCTCGTCGGTGAAG
Organism: Deltaproteobacteria bacterium; assembly: GCA_040004535.1. Lineage (GTDB taxonomy): Bacteria > Myxococcota_A > Polyangia > Haliangiales > Haliangiaceae > JABFXX01. The sequence goes on along the minus strand of JBDUAS010000238.1, from coordinate 8,241 downwards.
CTCTGGTCTTCCTTCGAGGCGCCGATGAACACCTTCGCCTTGATCGTCCCGACATGCAGGTGCGGGCTATCCGTCTGGTCGGTGACGAGGCCGCCCGGGTGGTATGCGGCCGCGGCCGCGATGCGATCCGGAAACTTCTCGGCCGCGACGATCGCCATGCGACCGCCCATGCAGTAGCCGGTGACGCCGACCTTCGCGGCGCCGATGAAATCGAGATACGCGCCGATATCGCGGGTCAGGCTCTCGAGGTTCGTCGTCGTCGTGACCTGGGTCCACCACGCCTTGCCGACCGCGGGGTTCGTGAATATCTCCCTCGGGTTCGGCGGCGTGTAGTCGCCCATTCGATAGAACATGTCGGGCATCACGACGCGGTAGCCCTTCGCGGCGACCTTCGCGGCGACCTCGCGAATCGCGGGCCGCATGCCGATACCGTCCATCAGGAACAGCACGCTCGGGCCCTTGTTGTCCCAGACATACGTCGGTGCCGCGCCGTCAGGCGTCTTGATCTCGACCTTGTTCATTGCGGCGCAGTATGGCCGAGCGGCCCGCGCGGCGCGCATCGTTCATACGACTTCACGCACAACTCGGTGTGTCGTGGCGACCTGCGCGAGCATCGTGACATCCGGAGGCGCGACGACCAGCGTGCGGAGGTGCGCGGTGAAGCCCTTGAACCAGTCCTGCGTCTGCATCCGCTCGACGGCCTCGGGGTTGAAGTGGCCGACGTGGACGAAGTGGTGCGAGTCCTTCACGCCGCGATAGGTCGTGTAGGCGTGGCTCGCGTCGTGGTCGCGCATGTTCGCTACGAACTTCTCGACCTCGGGGAGGTAGGCCTCGACATCGACGTCCGGGCGGAGGCGGTATTCGAGGCGCATGTGCTTGTGTTCGGTCATACGTCCACCACGATCGAGCCGGCCGAAAAGATGCGGTAGCATCGAAGCCCTCCGAATCATGAACATCTTGGTCGTCGCACTCGGGAGCGCACTGGGCGGAGCGCTGCGCTATCTCGTGTCGCTGTGGACGACGTCCAAGGGCTGGATCGCGTTCCCGTGGGCAACGCTGATCGTCAACATCATCGGCTGCTTCGCGATCATGCTGGTCGTCACGGTCGCCGCATCGGTCGCGATGCCGGCGAACCTCCGCCTGTTCCTGACCACCGGGATCATGGGCGGGCTCACGACGTACTCGACGTTCGACTTCGAGACCACGCGGTTCTTCCAGGACGGCACGCCCGGGCTCGGCTTCGCCTATCTCGGTGCGACGCTCGTCGCCTGCTTCATCGCCGGTCTGCTCGGCATCGGCCTCGCGCGCCTGTTCGTCGGCTCGCCCGCGTGATCACGGCAGCGGGCGCGTCGTCGAGCTCGGCGCGAGCGGGATCGAGGGCCAGCCGTCGCTGTCCCAATGGACGAGGTCGGTCAGCACTTCGCGGCCGCAGCCGGTGGCGTTGACACAACCGGCGACCCACGCGTGATACACGACCGCGGTCTCGCCGTCGGGCGCATCGACGATCGACGCGTGGCCGGGCCCGACCCACGCGGCATTCGTGACGAGGATCGGAGCCGCCGGCTTCGCCATCGGTGCGGTCGGCGAAGTACCGCGCGCGACCCCGAGCGCGTACGTCGCGTTCGCGTACGAGTTGCCGCTGTAGAACAGATAGAACATGCCGCCGTGCTCGACCATCCATGGGCCCTCGGTGACCGCGCCTTCCCAGCTCTGATCGTCCGTGATCAGCGTCGCCGCGGCGCCCGTCACCGACATGCCGTCGGCGGTGAGCGGCGCGATGTGGATCGGCGTGGGCTTGCCGACGGCGTTGCCGTCTTCCTTCCACAGCACGTACGGGACGTTATCGTGCGTATTGAATTCGCTCACGTCGATCAGGCCCATGTTCGCGTCGTGGAGCAGTGGGTGACCGAGGTCGGTGAACGGGCCGAGCGGCGAGCTCGCCGACGCGGCGCCGATCGAGAGCTTGCCGTCGCTGTTGCGCGCGGAGAAGTACGCGACGTAGTGCGCACCGACCCTGTGAATCTCGGGCGCCCAGAAGTCACCGGTGGCCCACGTGGGGCGCATTCCCGACGGAAACACGTGGCCCATCGCCTTCCACGAGGCGAGGTCCGTCGACGTGTAGATCGGAAACGCCGCGGCAGCGCCGCCGGACGTACACACGAGGTAGTACGTGTCGCCATCGTGGAGCACGCCGGGATCCGGGCAGTCGTGCGAGATGTCGGGGTTCGTGTAGAGGCCGCCGCACTGCTCGTAGCGCCACGCGATCGGGCACGTGCCGCCCGAGAAGTGCGGCGCGAACCCGTTCGACAGCGTCGCGTAGCTGTTCGTGTGGCAGACACCGTCGCCGAACACCCGACCCGCGACATCGTCGTAGCTGGTCGGGTGGTTCGCCGCTGCGAGCCAGCCGGTGCCGTACGTGATCCGCGTCGTGCACGCGGGCGCGGCGTTCGCGCAGCTCGTGGTCTCGTCGAGCGCGAGGATGCACGCGCTGTGGCCGGTGAAGTACGGCTTGAAGCCGTTCGACAGCAACGCGTACGAATTCGCGCCGTCGTCGACGCAAGTGCCGTCCCACGTGACCTCGGCGTCGACATCGTCGTAATGGTTCGGGTGACCCGTCGGCGCGATCCACGCGGCGCCATACGAGATCCGCGTGGCGCACGCCTGCGTACTGCCTCCATCATTGCCATCGCTCGTCGCGGCCGCATCGGCGGTGGGCTCCGCGGTGGGGTGCGACGAGCACGCTGCGATCACGAACAACATCAGCGCGCGCTTCACGAACGCACCATACACTCCACACGTGGCCACGTTCATCGCGATCTCGCACGGTCGACTCGTCGACGTGACGAAGCAGCACCTCGCGGTCCTGCTGATCGATGACATCGGACCCCTGATCGCAAACGGTCGTGTGCAACTCGCTGGTCGCACCGGCCGGATCGACGACGAAGTTCACATCGGCGACACGCTCGCGACCGATGCGAGCGGTCTCGCGCCCGAACCTCACGCGCTCTCGATCGTGTTCGACGATCACGCGCTCGTGATCGTCGACAAGCCACACGGCATGCACGTCCATCCGCTCGGCGAGTATCGGACCGGCACGTTGCTCAACGCGATGCTGTGGCACGCCGGGGCCCGCCCCGATCAACCGTGGGCCGCCTATCGGCCGCGGCCGGCACACCGGCTCGACCGCGGGGCGAGCGGGCTCGTCGCGTTCGCGAAGACCGCCGCGGCACACGACGATCTGCGCGGGCAACTCGCCTCGGGCGCGTTGCACCGGCGTTACCGAGCCACGGTCGAAGGCCGGCTGACCGGGCAGGGCGTGATCGATCGCCCACTCGGGCGCGATCCCGGCAACGACTACCGGAGGGCCGTCGTCGCGGACGGGCAACGGGCGGTAACGCGCTACCTCACCGTCGAGAGTCGCGGAGACCGCACCGTCGTCGAGCTCGAGCTCGAGACCGGGCGAACCCACCAGATCCGGGCGCACCTGGCCAGCCTCGGTCATCCGATCGCCGGTGACGTCCTGTACGGCGCCGCGGCCGGCGAACCCGATCGGATCGAGCTCCGTGCGATCGCGCTCGGATCGTACTCGCTCTGATCGTCGTCGCACACGTGCCCACATGGCTGGGTGGAGACAACTGACCTAATCGCCACCCGACGACGTTTCGGCTACTGTGCCGTCATACGGGGGCTTCACATGGTTCGTATCAGCGTCGTTCTCGCGGTTGCATTGGCAGCATGCGGTCCGTCCCATGTCACGAAAGACGGTGGGAGCTCCGGCGGCGATGATGCGGATCCGTTTCAGGATGCAGCGTCGCATCCGCACACGCTCGTCTCCCTCTCCGTGATGCCGACCGATCAACTGATCGAGGTCGATCTCAACGCGCCGACGTCTCAGGCGTACACGGTGACCGCGTCGTACGCCGACTTCACGACCGAGGACGTCACCGCACAAGTGACGTGGAACGTGATGAACCCCGCGGTCGGTTCGTTCACGAGCGCGACGCTCGGCATTCCCGGCTTCGCGACCGCGAGCGCCGTGACGTCGAAGCTCACCGCGAGCCTCAACAACGTCGACGGGCTCGCGCAGATCACGGTCGTCGCGCATCGCCCGCAGGACTTCTTCTTCATCCTTCCGTACAACGACACCACCGGTCCGCAGAACAAGCCGCTGAACTTCGCGACCGCGATTCCCGCGCTCGACGTGTTCTTCTTGATGGATGTCACCGGTTCGATGACCGGCGAGATCGCGAACCTCCAGAACACGCTGGTCGGCACCGTGCTGCCCGGCATTCAAACGGCCGTCACGAACTCCCAGTTCGGCGTTGGCTCGATGGCCGACTTCCCGTACGGCACCTACGGTCAGAGCAGCTGCGGTACCGGCCGTGGCGATCAACCGTTCGTGCTCCGCACGCAGATCACGGCGACGACCTCGGCGGTGCAAAGCGGCGTCGCCGCGCTCTCGGTCAGCGCCGGCGGTGCACCCGTCGGCTGCGGCTACGACACACCGGAAGCCGGCCTCGAGTCGATCTATCAAGCCGCGACCGGCGAGGGACTCTCCGCTCCAGCGCCGACGAGCGTGCCCGCGAATCACGTCGGCCTCGGCGGCGTCGGCTTCCGCACCGGTACGATGCCCGTGATCGTCGCGATCACCGACGCGCTCAGCCACGGCGTCGGCGAAACAGCGACCTGCACGACGAGCGGCGAGACCACCGCGTACGCTGCCCCGGTGGCGACCTACGCGCACAGCCGAGCGCAGACCAAGACCGCCCTCAACAACATCTGCGCGCGCGTCGTCGGCATCGCGCCACAACCGAGCGGCGTCGACGTCAGCTGCACCGGCCTCGAGTATCTTCAGGACCTCTCGACGACGACCGGCGCACGCGTCCCACCCGGCGCGTGGGATGTCGGCACGCGGCCCGCCGGCTGCGCTGCGAACCAGTGCTGCACCGGTCTCAACGGCGTCGGCCGCGCGCCCGACGGAAACGGCCTGTGCCCGGTCGTGTTCCTCGCGTCGTCGACCGGCACCGGCGTCGGCGCGAGCGTCGTCACCGGCATCCAGATGCTGACCCGGTTCGCGACGTTCGACGTGACGCGGGTGCCGATGGGCGTCGGCACCGACATCAACGGCAACCCGTTGCCGGCCGGCCACACCACGGCCGATTTTCTGAAGACGATCGCCCCGTCGTCGTTCGTTTTGCCGCCGCCGCCGCCGGTGCTGCCGAACCCGACGTTCGACGCGACCACGTTCCACAACGTGACGCCCGGCACGCAGGTCGGCTTCACCGTCGACGCGTTCAACGATTTCGTGCCCCAGACCGACCAGGCCCAGATCTTCCACGCGACGATCCAGGTGCTCGCCGGCGGCTGCACGCCGCTCGATCAGCGCGACGTCCTGATCCTCGTCCCGCCGAACCCGGTCGTCATCAACTGAGCAATGTGACGTAGGCGACTCGTCGTCGACGGGTTTTCGTGGATACTCGTCCGCAATGCGCCACGTGTTCGTCGGGTTCCTGCTGGTTGCCGCTTGCGGCAGCGATGGCACCGGTCAGCCGCCGCTGACCGATGCGACGTGGTTGAGCTGCCCGGATCCGGGCGGCCTGCCGTTCGCGCTCGACTCGTGGGGCTGGCAGAAGTCGCAAAACTCGATGCTCGCGACGAACGATCCGCGCAACAAGGATCAATCGGCAGACGTGCTCGGCAATCCGGGCGGCAAGGTCGACTCGGTGTTCATGGCCGATACCGACACGACGGGATCCGGGCCGGTCGCGTATCAGGGCATCAAGGCACGGACGACGGTGACGGGCGGCTTGTTCGCGACGCCGCTGCCGGGCGAGAACGTCAGCTTGTGGAGCTACGACGGCAGCGCGTGGGCGAACCATGGTCGGACGACGACCGACGCGATGGGCGCGTACGATCTGGATGCGACCGGGTTCACCGTGCCGAACAAGCAGGCGTTGTTCTCGATCCTCGAGGCGGATGGCAGCTGCGCCGAGCACTACAGCTTGATGCTGCCGCCCGGAAGCAAGGTCGTCGTCACCGACATCGATGCGACGCTGACGAGCGACGACAACCAGAACCTGATGCAGATTCCCGACGCGACGTACGTGCCGATGATGATGGGCCACGCGAACGCGATGCTGCAGGCCTGGGACGCGAAGGGGTACCCGGTCATCTACCTGACGGCGCGGCCGCACGTGGAGCGGGTCGAGTCGCGCGTGTGGTTGCGCGACGAGATGTTCCCGACGGGACCGCTCGTCACCGCGACAGATGTCGAGGAGCCGGCGGCGTACAAGACGCTGTGGTTGAAGCGGATGGTGAACGACCTGGGCTGGACCGTCGTCGCGGCGTACGGCAACGCACAAACGGACGTCGACGCGTACAACAACGCCGGGATCCCGAAGGCCGATACGTTCATCGTCGGGCCGCTCGCGGGCGTGAACGGTACGCAGCCGATCGATGGCATGGACTTCGCGGCACACACCGCGAGCTTCGTCGCAGCGCAGCCCGACAATCACTGATCGGCTTCGATCTCCCGGACGACGTCTTTCGGTAGCTTGTCGCGCCGCACACCTTGGAACGATGGGTGGCGCAGGCGGCCATCTCGGGTCCACTCGCCGAACTGGACCTCGACGACGAGCTTCGGCTCGACCCAGTGCGCGCGCGGACCGGTATGCGCGCGCGTCGGTTGCGGCGTGAACGCGGACGTCTTGCGCTCGAGCGGCGCGAGCTCGCCGAACAGCTCGTCGAGGGTCTTCGCGTTGAACCCGGTGCCGACCTTGCCGGCGTAGCGCAGCTCCTTGCCTTCGTAGTAACCGACGAGCAGCGCGCCGAGCCCGGTGCGAGAGCCTTCCGGCTCGGTGAAGCCGCCGACGACGAGCTCCTGGCGGCGCCGGCACTTCACCTTCAGCCAGGTCTTGCCGCGCCCGGACGAGTACGGTGCATCGGCGCGCTTGCAGATGATGCCTTCGAGCCCGCGCTTGCATGCTTGTGCGAACAGCTCCTCGCCGCGGCCGATGACGTGCTCGCTGAACTTCAAGCGCGGCGGTGCCTTCGCGAGCAGCTTCTCGAGCCGCGCCTTGCGCGCGAGCAGCGGCTGGTCGCGCAGGTCTTTGCCGTCGACCTCGAGGAGATCGAACACGAAGTAGACGAGGTTCGGCGAGCGGGTCCTCAGCGCTTGCTGGAGCCCTTGAAAGTCGGTCACGCCGTCGGCGCGGACCACGGCGACCTCACCGTCGAGCACGAACGGCTTCGCGGAGACCTTCTCGACCGCCTCGACGATCGTCGGAAACGTGTCCGTCCAGTCGTTACCTCGCCGGGTGTACAGGCGCACGCCCGCGCGCGTCCGCACGGCCTCGATCCGGTAACCGTCGAATTTCTGTTCGTGCAACCACTCGTCACCGGCGGGCACCTCGTCGACCAGGAGTGCCAGCTGCGGCGAAGTGAATTCCATAGGCGGCAAGAGTGCAGCCTTCGTGCCCGCAAGATCGTTGCTATGGTGGTTTCGTGCAGAAGCTCCGCATCGACATCTGGTCCGACATCGCCTGTCCGTGGTGTTACATCGGCAAGCGTCACCTCGAGCAAGCGCTCGCGACGTTCGAGCACAAGGACGACGTCGAGATCGTGTGGCGCGCGTTCGAGCTCGACCCCGGCGCGCCGAAGCTGCGCGAAGCGGTGCCGAACGCCGAGCGGCTCGCCAAGAAGTATCGCGTCTCCGTCGAGCAAGCGCACGCGATGATGGAGCGCGTGAGCGACGCCGGGAAATCGGCCGGTCTCGACATGAAGCTGCACGACTCCAAGTCGGGCAACACGTTCGACGCGCACCGCTTGCTCCACTGGGCCGGCACGCTCGGCAAGCAGGACGCGATGAAGGAGCGGCTGATGCTCGCCTACCAGAGCGAAGGCGCGGTGATCAGCAACCTCGATGTCCTGACCTCGCTCGCCGCCGACATCGGCCTCGACGCCAGCGAAGCGCGCGCGGTGCTCGACTCCGATCGCTACGCGACCGACGTTCGCGCCGACGAGCAACTCGCGAGCGAGCTCGGGATCACCGGTGTGCCGTTCTTCGTCCTCGCCGGCAAGCTCGGCGTGTCCGGTGCGCAGCCGGCCGAGACGCTGAAGCAAGTGCTCGCCCGCGCCTGGGCCGAGCGCCCGCAGCTCGAGACCGTCACCGACGGCGAGGCGTGCGGCCCCGACGGTTGCGCCCTGCCGGATCGCGCCCTGCCGGATAGCGCCCTGCCGGAT
>JBDUAS010000237.1:0-11096 GCA_040004535.1 Deltaproteobacteria bacterium | reverse complement strand
GCACGGGTGCCCACTGCCAGCGCGGCGCCGTCCCCGTCGTGTTGTCACACGTCGTCGTCGTGACGCTGCCGCCGACCTTCGGCGTCATGCACAGCAGGTGCGCATGGCTGAGGTTCGGTGCGGTCGGCGGCGGCACGCCGGCCCACAGGTGACCTTCGTCGTCGGCGAGCCAGCGCTGCGCCGGCTCGGGCCCGCACGCCGCGAGCGCCAGCGCGCCCGTTCCCCCGACCTCGAGGCAACCACCAATGGTTTCGAGGTGGCCTCGCGATAGCGTCCACTCCGGCGCCTGATCGCACGGCGCGAGCACGTTGCCGGCGAGGCAGCCCGCGGCCGAACGCAACTTGCCGTGCACGCCGCGGCGAATTCCGAGCGCGTAGCGCCGGCCGAGCCAGGTCAGGTGGGCCTTGTTGATCGCCGAGCACGACTGTCCGCACGGCGCGCAGCCGGTGGCGCACGCCTCGTAGTAGCTGAGGATGTGCTCGGTCTCGTCGAACAGCGCGCCGGTCTTGTTCGCCGGCTCGCTCGCGATGTTGTAACCGCGGTACGCGATCAGGTCGGGGTCGGCGTTCGTGCGCGCGAGTGCGAGTGTCGTGATCGCGCCGACGATCATGTGATCGGTGTGATCGTAGTTGTGGCCCGCGGTCAGATCGAGCGTGTGGATGATCGCCGGGTGGGTGTCCTCGATGATCTTCGCGACCGTGTCGATCAAGCTCTCGCGGTCGTACACCGTCGTGCGATCGGCGATCGTGGTCGCGCTCGTGATGTCGCCCTGCCATAGCTTCAGGAGGCTATTCGGCAGGTCGCCGGGAATGCCGCCATCGGGATACGCGAGGAACACGAGCGAGACGTTCTCGGCCTCGAGCCGGCAGTGCTGGGCCGCGTGCCCCGCGATCTCGATCCAACCGCAAAGCCAGTCGTGATCGCCGGCTGCCTCGCCGTACGCGGCCATCAACCCCGCGTAGCGCGGGTTCGCGGCGCTCGTCCCGTGGCTGCCGTTGCCCGCGGTCACGTAGACGTTCGTCATCCCGGTGCCGCGGCGCACCGCTTCGATCAGATCCGGTTGCATGAACAGGAGGTCGTCATCCTCGTGCGCGACCACGACGAGATCGTGGGTCACCGCGAGGGGAGCGCCCGTGCCGAGCTGGTTGTCGCCGCACGCCACGAGCCCGCTCGTCAGCAAGCACGCAGCGAGGACGAACGACCGCACGCGCCGACTCTAACCGACGGAGCCGACCCTCGGTGGAGGATTACAGCATGCCGTGATATGACGCGGCCGCCTGTGAGCAGCGCCCTGTCAGATCCCGAGATCGTGCTCTCGCTTCCCGCCGACGATGTCGAGAACCCGGAGGTCTCGATCGTGATCCCGGCGCTCAACGAGCAGCTGACGATCGGCGACTTCATCGACTGGTGCAAAGCGGGCCTCGCGAAGGCCGGCGCGGTCGGCGAGATCCTGATCATCGACAGCTCGACCGACAAGACCAAGGAGATCGCGCTCGCCCGCGGTGCGCGCGTGTTGTCGACCCCGAAACGCGGCCTCGGTCGCGCGTACATCGACAGCTTGCCGTTCATCCGCGGCAAATACGTCCTGATGGGCGACTGCGACTGCACGTACGACTTCCGCGAGCTCGCGCCGTTCGTCGAGAAGTTCCGCGGCGGCGCCGAGTTCGTGATGGGGTCGCGGTTCCGCGGCTACATCGAGCCCGGATCGATGCCGCCGCTCCACCGTTACCTCGGCACGCCGATCACGACGTGGATCCTCAACGTGATCTTCGGCAGCAAGTTCTCCGACATCCACTGCGGCATGCGCGGGATCTCGACCGCGGCGCTCGAGCGGATGAACCTGCGCTCGCAGTCGTGGGAGTACGCGTCGGAGATGGTGCTCAAGTCGGTCCACATGAAGCTCGCGACCGAGGAGGTGCCGATCAGATTCCTCAAGGATCGCGAGGGCCGGCTCAGCCACCACAAGCGGTCCGGCTGGTTCTCGCCGTTCCACGCCGCGTGGATCAACTTGCGCGCGATGTTCGTCTACGGCGCCGACTTCTTCTTGTACCGGCCCGGGTTCTTGATGCTGTTCCTCGGCCTGTTGCTCGTGCTGCCGCTGTCGGCCGGCGCGCTGACGGTCGGCCCGATCACGTTCTCGCTATACTGGATGCTGCTCGGGGTCACGCTCGCGACGCTCGGCCTCCAGTGCGTTTACCTCGGCGTGATCGCGCAGGTGTTCTTCGACTACACCGGGGAGCGAACACGTGTCTGGTTTTCACGATTTCCATACACGCGCACCGTCGGGATCGCGGCGGCATTGTTCCTCGCCGGCCTCGTGCTGTCGATCACGTTGATCGTGACGTACGTCCGCCATCACTTTCGCCTCGAGGACGGCGACACGCTCAATCACCTCGGCGTGACCGGCCTGTTCCTGCTGATCGCGGGGTTCACGACGTTCACGTTCACGTTGCTCCTGCACTCGACCGCGGTCGTGGTCTGGCGCAAGTGATCCCCCGGGATCCTGTGTTATGACCGGCGCGTGAAATCCTTCGTAGTCGGAGGTGCTGGCTTCATCGGCAGCCACTTGATCGATCTGCTGGTCGATCGCGGCCCGGTTACCGTTTACGACAACATGACGGTCGGCAAGCGCGAGTTCATCGCCGGCCCGCTCGCGAGCGGCAAGGCGACGCTCGTCGAGGCCGACGCGCTCGAGCTCGACAAGCTCACCGCGGCGATGAAGGGCCACGACGTGGTGTTTCACCTCGCCGCGAACCCCGAGGCACGCTGGGGCCTCGAGCGCACGCGCCTCGATCTCGAGCAGGGCACGATCACGGCCTACAACGCGCTCGAAGCCGCGCGCCTGAACGGCGTGAAGCAGTTCGTGTTCGCGTCGAGCGGCACGGTCTACGGCAACGTCACCGCGCCGTGCGCCGAGGGCGACCTCGGCAGCCTCCCGATCTCGCTCTACGGCGCGAGCAAGTTCGCCGGCGAGGCGATGCTGTCGGCGTTCGTCGAGTGCTTCGGGCTCGAGGGCTTCATCTGCCGGTTCGGCAACGTCGTCGGCAAGCGCGGCACGCACGGCGCGATCCTCGACTTCTGCAAGAAGCTCAAGGCGCACCCCGAGTACCTCGACGTCCTCGGCGACGGCCGCCAGGCCAAGCCCTACTTGCACGTCACCGATTGCGCGGCGGGCCTGTTGTTCGTGCTCGATCACGCGAAGGGCGAGAAGCCCGCGGTGTTCAACCTCGCGCCGCCCGACACGACCTCGGTCAAGCGAATCGCGGAGCTGTGCGTCGCCGCGTCGCCGAACCCGCAGGCACGGATCGACTACGGCGGCGGCTCGAAGGGCTGGCCCGGCGACGTGCCGAAATCCGTGATCGTCCCCGACAAGCTCGCGGCGCTCGGCTTTCGCGTGCGCCACACGTCCGACGACGCGGTGCGGATCTCGGTCGCTGAAGTCGCGCGCGAAGTCTTCGAGGGCTAGTGAGCGTTCCGCTCGCGACGTGGGCGACGCGTCGCTCGTTCAAGGTCGCGGTCGCGACCGCATTCGCGTTGCTCCATCTCGTCGTGATCTGGCGCGCGGGCGAATCGCGCCTGCACTTGCCGTTCAACCATCAACCCGGCCTCCACCTCGCGTACGCGGATCCGAATGCGAACGCGCTCGGCTCGATTCCGCGCCAGCCCGCCGGGTGGTCGCGCTTGATCGTGTCGCGGTTCGACAGCCAGCACTACATCGGGTTCGCGCTGCGTGGCCTGGCGTCGTGCCCGAAGGATCCGAAGCAGGCGAACCACGGCTGGGGTTATCTCGGCTGCGGGCTCGGCTGGTTGCCGGCGTACGGCGTCGCCGGCGGCCTCGTCAGCAGTGCGACCGGGCTCGAGCCCGATGTCGCGCTCGTCTTGATCTCCGTGCTGTGCGCGATCGTCATCAACTGGCTGTGGATCTGCCCGACGATGATCCGCCGGCTCGGCTTGTTCGAGGCGTACATGGTGCTGATCGCGTGGAACTGCTACGCGGGCGCGTGGAACCTGGTCGTGCCGACGACCGAGCCCGTCGTGCTCGCGCTCGCGCTCGGTGGGTTCGTCGCGCTCGCGAACGAGCGCTGGGTGCTGTCGGCCGTGTTGATCGGCGCGTGTACCGCGCTGCGCATCCCGACCGCGTCGTACGCGTTCGCGCTCGGTTGCGCGCTGTTGTTCGCGGCGTGGCAGCGCTATCGCACGAACCAGCCGCTGTGGTGGCGCCCGCTCGTCGCCGTGCCGTTGTGCGGCTGGGGGCAGTTCGCGACGATGGCGGTGTTCCAGGCCAAGCTCGGCAACTGGCACGCGTTCTTCGACGCGCGGTTCGCGTTCGGCGATCACAACCGGCTCGATCGGTTGTTCGACATCACCTACTTCGTGCGCGGCTTTCAATCGCAGTGCGCGGACATGGTGATCTATCTCGGCTTGATCGCGATCATGGTGCTGACCTGGCGGCCGACGCTCGCGAAGTTCGGGCGGACGGAGCGCGTGTTCGTCGTGGTCGCGAGCGTGATCACGACCGTGCTCGCCGTCGCCGCGGCGTTCCAGTACTGGGGCCTCACCCGCTACATGATGCTGTGTCCGTTGCCGTTCCTGTGCATGGGCCAGTTCGCACGCCGCCACCGCGCCGCGTTCGTGCTGTGGCTGGTCGTGAGCTGCGCGGTCTACTGGAACTTCGAGCTGTGTAGCTACATCACGCAGGGCAACCCGACGGCGTGCCCGTGCCTGGGACGGCTCGAGCTCAGCATGCCGTGGTAGGCGGTTTGATGTATGGTGCGCGCCGTGCCGGCGTTTCCGCTCGATGTACAAGAAACCGCGTATAGCTATCTCGAGCGCCCGAACGTCGTTCTGACGAGCCTGCTCGAGAAGCACGTGCTGAAGGGTCGCCCCGCAGCGCGCGTGCTCGATATCGGCTGCGGCTGCGGTGCGAACGCCGCCGAGATCCGCCGCCTGGCGCCGAACGCGCATCTCGTCGGGATCGAGCCGAGCTCGGCCGCCGCGGCGATCGCGCGCGGCCAGGGCTTCGACGAGGTCCACGAGACCGATGCGCTGAGCTGGCTGCATGCGAGCAACGCCGCGCCGTTCGATGCGGTGGTGTTGTCGGACGTGCTCGAGCACATCGCCGATCCGGTCGCGATGCTGCGCGAGCTGTCCCACGCGGAGGCGCTGCGCGACGCGACCTGGGTGATCTCGGTCCCGAACTACGCCGTCTGGTACAACCGCGTGCGCACGCTGCTCGGCCGGTTCAGCTACCAGTGGTCGGGCTTGTTCGATCGCACGCACCTGCGGTTCTTCACGCGGCGCTCGATCCACGAGCTGTTCGAGCACCTCGGGTTCTCGGTGATCGAGGATCGCGCGACGCCCGCACTCGCGCAGTCGGCCGCGCCGCTGTTGCGCCGGCTGTTCGAGTCCGACCTCGCCGAGGGCAAGCACCTCGCGCTCGAGGAGAGCAAGTCGTACCGGCTCTACAACAAAGCCGTGCAGCCGATCGAGATCGTGGTGTGCCAGCTCTGGCCCGAGCTGCTCGGCTTCCAGATCGTCTCGGTCGTGAGGCTGAAGCCATGAAGTTGAATCCGTTCTCGCGCGTCTTCGATCACTATCACCGCACGAACCCGGCGACGCGGCACGAGCGGATCGCGACGTCGCTCGCGAAGCACATCGAGCGCGCCGATTCGCTCCTCGACGTCGGCTGCGGCAACGGTGACCTGACGAAGAAGCTCGCCGGCATGATCGGCGCGACCCGGATGGCCGGCGTCGACGTCGTGCCGCGGCCAGAGAGCTACATCGACGTCGAGCTCTACGACGGCACGACGCTGCCGTTCGAGGACGATGCGTTCGAGGCCGTGATCATCGTCGACGTGCTCCATCACTGCAAAGACCCGACCGCCGTGCTCGCCGAGTGCGTGCGCGTCGCGAAGCGCGTCGTCGCCGTGAAGGATCACTTTTCATTCGGCACGCTCAGCCACCAGACGCTGTACTGGATGGATCGGTTCGGCAACGCGAAGGATTCGATCCACGTCGAGGGCACGTACTTCACGCCGCCGCAGTGGATCGAGATGATCACCGCCGCGAAGTCGCGGATCTCGGCGCTCGACTGGCCGATCAAGATGCACGACCTGCCGTGGCGCGCGATCGCGTGGCCCGAGCTCCAGTTCTCCGCGAAGCTCGAACCGCTGCGCTAAGATCCGACCGGGATCGCCAGCTCGATCCGGCCGAGCGAGGGGCACTTGCCGATGTCGCCCTGCGCGACGTAGCCGCACAGGTCGACGTGCCAGTAGAACGCGAGGCCGAGCACGCACCACAGCACGAACACGATCGGGTGCTTCTTCGCCAGCACGCCGAGCCCGAAGAACATCATCAGGCACGACAAGAGGAGTTGGGTCTGGCCCCAGTAATGCGGCGGCGTGACGACCGCGAGCACGAACGCCCCGAGGCTCGCGACGATCACATATGTCGCCTCGGGAATCTCCAGCCGCTTCACGACCTCGCGAGCGGTCAGCGCGACGATCGCAGCGGTCGCGAGCAGCATCGCGCCGTCCATGTCCTGACCGGCGAGGCCTTTCATGTAGTACTCGACGTCGACGAGGCGGCGCCAGTGATAGGTCGCGCCGAACGCGTGGCGCGCGCGCAGGTACGCGCTCCAGTCGCCGACGGAGATCTGGAGCCCGATCAGCGTGACGAGCTGGCCCCACGCGCACAGCGGCACGGCGATCAGCGGCTTCCACCACCCTGGATTCGGCCGCCGGCGATAGGCGGCAACGCCGAGCGCACAGGCGAGCGCGATCGCGAACACCATGCTCGACGGCTGCAACGCGGTCGATGCACCCACGAGCCCGGCCGCCAGCCACCAGCGTTCCTTGGCGAGCGCGACGAAGCCGGCGAGCCCGAGCACGAGCGTCGCGCCTTCGCTGTACGGCGTGACCAGATAGAACGCGGCCGGGAACGCATTGAAGCCGATCATCGCGCCCCATGCGGCGCCACGGCCGAACCGCTTCGCGATCACCGGTCCGGTCCACAACACGTTGATCGCGATCGCAGCGATGATGGCGAGTAGCAGCAGCGCGGAGTCACTCGCGAGCGGCGCGACCGACGACACCACGCCGCCGACGAGGCCCCACGCCGGCAACCAGCCGAGCCCGCAGTCGAGGTACTGATCGTCGGTTGCAGCGTGCGGGCACGCGGTCAGGCCCCGCTCGGCGGTCGCGATAAAGTGCTGCGCATCGAACCGCGACACCGCGAGCCGGTCCCAGTGATGGGGTTGCCGAGGCGACGATCGCAGCGTGGATGCATCCGGATCCGAGAAGTACGGCGCCTCGGTCGGCGAGGTGTCGAACGGCAAGCCGAGCCGGCTGTGCGACGCGCGCGCGAAAACCGTGAGGTGAAGGCAGACCAGCAGGCTCGCGACGGCGACCCGCGCCGGCAGCGTCGCGGCCAGATCACTGACCCGAGCCGCGATTGCTCGGCGGAGCTGGGTCAGATCCGGAAACACTGCGTCGCTTGTATCACGCGGTTTCGGCGCGCCGGGACCGTTCGCCGAGTTGCAGCACGCCACCGAACGCACCGACGAGCAGGTGCGCGAGCCACAGCGCGAGCGACGCGGCGACCGCATCGGCTTCCGGCATGTGAAACAAGCTCGCGCCGAGCGCGATGTACACGGCCTCGCGCGCGCCGGCACCGCCGACGGTGATCGGCAAGAACGTCGTCGCGGCGGCGAGCGGCACGATCAACAGCGACCCGCCCAGGCCGACCGCGGGATCGACCGCGTGCAACAGCACGTAGCCGGCGAGCGCGACGAGCGCCTGAGTCAGCACCGAGTACACGATCGCGAGCACGAACGCGATCGTCGACGTCAGCGCGGGCACGCGCTCCGCGATCGTGCGCAACTTGCCCGGCAAGTACGGGGCGAGGCGCCGCGCGAAAGGCAGCGCTAGCACCAACACGAGCGAGCCGGTAATGCCGAGCACGCTCCAGATCCACAGATTGTGCGTATCGATGTCGCGGCCCGCCGCGACGAGCCCGATCGCGAGCAGCAGGAACACGCCGAACAAGCCGAGCGCGCGCTCGACGAGCACGACCGCGAGCCCCGCCGTCGCGCCGCGCTCGCCGAACACGTCGCGCGTGACCACGCCGCGCAGCACATCGCCCGCGACCGCGCCGGGCAGGTAGTTGTTGTAGAAGAACGAGATGAAGTAGAGCACCGACGCGCGCGCGAGTGACGGCCGGGTGTTCGCGCCGTACGCGACGAGCAGCGCCCGCCAGCGCGCGGCCCCGGCGACGACGTTGAGTGCGACGAGCGCGACCGCGAGCAAGATTGCGGCGACCGAGATCCGCGAGAACGCGGCGCTCGCCTTGGTGAAGTCGACGACGTGGATGATATACGCGATACCAGCGGCGGTGCCGCCCCAGCGAAGGAGCCAACCCCATCGCTGCCAGGGCGTGCGCGCGGGTTCCATGGCTCAGGTCGGGTCGCTGGCGAGCGTGGTCTCGCTGTCGAGCGCGCCTTGTAGCCGCCGAGTCCCGCCCTCGTGATACAGGCCCCACCCGCCGGTGATGAACTGGAGGATGACCTGCACCGTGTAGAGCAAGAATACGTACGCCGCGCCCGGACCGATCACGATCGCGGTCGGGAAGTACATCGTCAGACCGGCGTAGATGCCGGCCTGGAACAGGCCGAGCAACCCGGGCGGTCCGGGGATCAAGATCGTGCAGCTCAGCATGCCCATCAGCGTGCAGGTCTCGCCGAACGTGATCGCGGAGCCATCGGCGTGGACGACGCCGCATGCATATGCAAGCAGCCACATGCCGAGCGCGTTGCAGCCCCAGTACAGCGCGGTCTCGATCATGAACCCGAGGAAGTCGCGACCTCGGCGAAACACGTGGAGCCCGTCCGCGAGGTGCGCGGCGAAGTTCGAGAGCTTGCCCGCGAGCGGCTTCGACACCAGGCCGATCACGACCTCGGTCGCGCGCACCGCCCAGGTCCGCGCGAAGTAGAACACCGCTATCGTCGCGAACGCGACCGTGAACAAGCCGAGCATCCCGAACCCGAGCATGCGGACGTGGGCGACGCTGATGCCGAGCGAGACCACTTTCTCCGGCAGCGGATGCAACGTCGGCACCGCGAGCAGCGCGATCGCGAGCACGATCGAGATGAACAGGCCGTCGATCACCCGCTCGGCGACGATCGAGCTCGTCGCGGCGGTCATCGTCAGCACCGGCTTGCCGGGCCGGATGTCCTCGGGCCGCGTCCGCAGCATGTACGGCCGGGCGAGCTCGCCGAGTCGGAACGGCAAGAGGAGGATCGCCATGAATCCGACACACGACACGGCAAACAACCGCAGTTTCGGGACCTCGATGATCTGACGCAGCAAGAATCGCCAGCGCACGCTGCGGAACCAGGTCATCGCGAGCACGAGCGGCACGTACAGCGCGAGCGCGCCCCATTGGACGCCGCCGAAGTCGCCCTTGTCGGGGACCATCTTCAGCCCGCCGGCGTGGACCGTGTAGAGCACGCCTGCGGTGATCAGCACCGACGCGACGAGCTTCACGGCGTGACGGCGGACAAACCCGGGCATGTGGCGGGGTTAATAACATGCAGCCCTGGCAACGGAAGTGGTAAGGAACGGCGGCTGACGGGATGCCGCCCCCAATCCCGCAGTGCCTGTGCTATCCCCGCGCAATGTCGGACACGGTTCGCCTCGAATTCACGCCCACGCCCGCGGTCGCCGCGGCGCGGTCGCACAACCGCTATGCGGTGTGCCCGGCGTGTCAGCGCGATGTCCCGAAATACCTGTTCCATCGCGTGGGTGTGCGGTTCGTCCGCTGCGCGAGCTGCGATGCCGTGTACGTCAACCCGGCGCGCGAGCACCCGGTCAACAACTTCGACATCGCGAACACCCAGCGGCTCGACAACCCGCACGATCGCGACCTTATGGTCTCCGACATGGCGGCGCTGCTCGAGCACGTCGCCCAGGACCACGACCAACTGACGGGCGCACCGCTGCGCCGCACGCTGCTGCTCGGCCGCTATCTGCCCGAGTTCGCCGCGCTTCGCCCCGACCTCGGCCTCGACGTCCCCCAGATCGGCGACGAAGTGTTCGCGAAGCTCGCGATCGACAGCGACATCCGCCCGTTCGCCGCGGAGCTCCAAAAAGTCCCACAGGTCGTGATCCTCCAGGAGCTGCTCGAGAGCTGCAGCGATCCGGGCGCGGTGGTCGCGAAGCTGGTCGCCGCGCTGCCGCCGGCGACCCTGTTCGTCGTCACGTACACGAACGCCGACTCGCTGCCCGCGCGAGTCCTGCGCCGCAACTGGGCTCAGTTCTTCGGGACCAAGTCGTCGTATCTGTCGACCGGCAATCTCTCGATGATGCTCGGCCGCCACGGGCTCGTGCTCAAGCGCCAGTACCCGATGCCGGTGAACCGCACCGCCGGTTACGTCGCCGAGATGATGGAGCGCCTCGTGCCGAACATGGGGCTCGCGACGGTCGCGAAGGCGACGCCCCTGCGCGACGTGCGTGTACCGGTGCGTGCCGGTAATCGCGTCGCCGTGTTCGGCCGCAGTCAGATCACGACCGCGACAGAGAAGCTGTCGATCATCATGCCCGTGTTCAACGAGCACCGGTTCGCGGCGCAGGTGATCGACACCGTGCTCGCGAAGCAGCTGCCGATCGATCGCGAGGTCATCATCGTCGAGTCGAACTCGACTGACGGCACGCGCGAGATCGTCCAGCGCTACGAGGGTCACCCCGGCGTGCGCGTGATCTACGAGGATCGCCCGCGCGGCAAGGGCCACGCCGTGCGCACCGGCCTCCAGCACGTCACCGGCACGATCGTGCTGATCCAGGACTCCGACTTCGAGTACGACATCGACGACTACGACGCGCTGCTCGAGCCCTTGCTCCAGCGCAAGGCGATGTTCGTGCTCGGCTCGCGCAGCCTCGGGCTCGACGACTGGAAGGTTCGCAAGTACGACGCGACCCCGATCCGCGGCGCGCTGCTCAACTTCGCGCAGGTGATGTTCGCGAAGACCTACAACGTGCTGTACCAGCAGCGCGCGACCGACGTGAACACCATGTTCAAGGTGTTCCGCAGCGAGTGCCTCG
>JBDUAS010000504.1:0-3294 GCA_040004535.1 Deltaproteobacteria bacterium | reverse complement strand
GAAGATCGTGAACTTGCCGAACGCGAGCTCGCTGAACACGCCGTAGATCACGGCGGGCAGCTCCGAGTCGTACGCGATCGATAGCTTGTCCTTGCCGATCACGTCGATGTCGCACTGATAGAACTCGCGGAACCGGCCCTTCTGAGCGCGCTCGCCGCGATACACGCGCTGGATCTGGTAGCGCCGGAACGGAAAGTTGAGCTCGTGCTCGTGCTCCGCGACATAGCGCGCGAGCGGCACCGTCAGATCGAAGCGCAGCGCGAGCTCGGGCTTCTTGCCCTGCTCGATCGCGCCGGTCGACTGGACGAAGTAGACCTGCTTCTCGGTCTCACCGCCCGACTTCGTCAACAACACGTCGACGAGCTCGAACACGGGAGTCTCGACCGGGAGGAATCCGAACCGCTCGAAGCCGTGCCGGATCGTGTCCAACATCCGTTGGAACGCGATCTGGTTCGATGGAGTGAGCTCGAGCACTCCCTGCGTGGTGCGGGGCTGGACCGGCATGGGCCCGCCTTATACACCGCGATCAGCGCCGGAGCGACAGGACGACGACGACCGCCGCACCGAGCGCGACCACGCCACCGCCGACGGCCCACCACACGAGCGAGCCCGCCGGCTCCGGTGCGGGAGGTGCGAACGAGGGCGCCATCACCGGTGGGGGCGGCGTTGCCGCTGCACCCGTGGCGCTGATGATCGCGATCTGTGGCCCATCGGCCCACGCCGTTGTCTCGATCGCGGTGCCGTCCGCGCGCACGGCGGTGACCTCCAGCCGGGTGCCGCTGACCGTGATCCGCAGGTAGTGCAGCGCGCGCTCGAACTTCTTCACCGCTTCGACATCGACCGGGTTCGCATTCGCGCGCTTCGGATACAGCGGCGCACCGGCACCGCCCGACACGAAGTAGCGCACGCCGTTGTGCTCGGCGCGCTCGTAGACATGGTCGTGGCCCGAGAACACGGCGGAGACCTGGTACTTCTCGAACAGCGGGGTCCAGCGGTCGCGGAGATCGATGTTGCCGCCGTGCAGCGAGATCGAGAACGGCGGGTGGTGCATCACGACGAAGATGTGGCGCACGGTCGGATCCTGGCGCGCCGCAACCAGCTCGCGCTCGAGCCACGCGGTTTGATCGGTGAGCGCGAACGAGTACGCGTTCGAGTCGAGCACGAGGAACCGCGCCGACGCGTACGTGAACGCGTAGTAGCGCTCGCTATCGCCGCCGTTCTCGGGGACCGAGAAGTACGCACGGTACGTATCGGCGGTGCGCCCCCTGCCCTGGCGATCGTGATTGCCGAGCGCGGGAAAATAGACATTGTCGCGCAACAGCCGATTCTCGACGTCGAAGAACTGTTGCCACTGATCCTCGCGAAAGCCCTCGTCGACCATGTCGCCCGTGCCGAGCACGAAGTCTGGAACTTCCTGTGCGACGCGATCGAGCACCCGGCGGTGTTGCTCGACGCCATTGCGCGAGTCGCCATAGACCACGAACGTGAACGGCACGTCCTTGCCGTCGGGCGGCGCGGTGCGGAGCTCGCCTTCCCACGCCTCGTCGCCGACGATCACCTTGTAGCGATAGCGGCTCGCAGGTTCGAGCTTGTCGATCCGCGCCTCGACGATGTGCGCCGGCGCGACGTCGATCGTGCGCTCGCGGTTCGCGACGCCCGGGCCATTGACGACGAGCTTCGCGGGGACCTCGACGTCCATCTCCCACATCACGGTGATCGACGTCGGCGCGAGGTCCTGGAGATACGGCCCCTTCAGCATCTTCGGCGCGGCAACAGCCGACGTCGCGCACAGCACGCACGCGAGCATGACGAGCCAGCACCGCCTCACGCTCCGAGGATACTCCTAGCTGCGGTAGCGCAGGGAGGCGAGCGCACCGACGAGGTCGCGCGCGGATTCGCGATTGTAGCCGTAGCGCTTGGTCAGCGTATCGAGCGCGATCTCGGCGCGTTGCTTCGCATCCGCGTTCAGATGGCTCTCGTTGCCCGACAGCAGCGCGACCAGGTCCGAGATCCCCTTCGCGATCGTCTTCTTGTGCTTCTCGAAGTACGCGTCCTTCAGCCGGCGCATGTGATCGCTGAAGATCTCGGCCATCACCGGCTTCTGGCCCTTGTGGTCGAGCGACCACGCACCGATCTTCGCGATCAGGCCCTGGCGAAAATCGTCGGCGCGGCCGGAGACCTCGAGCGTGCGCTCGACCTCCTTCATCATCGCCTCGTCGGGATCCTGCATCTGGCCGGTCGAGACGTTGCGGACCTTCTCCTTGCGGATCGCCTGCATCACGTGCTGGACGTAGCGCTCGAACACGCGCGCGTACTCGGATTCCTCGACGAGCCCGACCGCGACGCGGACCTCGTCGTCGATCCGATCGAACAGCCGGCCGCGTGCGATGTCGACGAGCTTCCGGTGATCGTGATAACCGCCGGGCTGGACGTCCTGGCGCAGGAACTCGTAGATGCTCGACTGCTTGGTCAGCTCGACGATCTCCTCGAGGATGACGAGCGGCGACACGTAGTCGTAGCGAGTCGAGCCCGCGGCCGCGAGGATCACCGTCTGCATCTCGCGCGGCGACGCGCCGACCCGGCCTTCGTAGATCGGGTACGTGTCGGACTCGTGGAACAGATCCTCGATGTGCGACGCGAGCTCGCGCGCGCGGTCCGGGGACAGATCGTCGGGAACCTGGCCCGTCGAATAGAGATCGACCTTCTCGAGGGGCGACAGCCGGCCGATCGCCTCGGCGAGCGTCGACGGGAACCGCTCGATCTGCGGCTTGCGCATGCGTGACAGCACGGCCCACAGCGCCGCGGTGTACGCGGTGTGGGGCGCGACGTGGCGACCACCGGCGGCCTCGCGCAGCCGCTCGCTGTAGAGCGCCTCCTCGTGACGGACGTCGAGGATGAACGGAACGCGGATCAGCTCGATCCGGCCCTTGAACGACTGGAAGTCAGGAATCTCGCGGAACGCGGCGAGGTGGATATCGTTGCAGCTGCCCGCGAACACGAGATCGAGGAACAGCGTCGCGCTCGTCATCGACAGCTCGGCACGCTCGACGGTCGTGAGGAGGTACTTGTAGTGCTCGAGCGGGCGCTTCAACAGATCATCGAACTCGATGAAGCCGCGGTTCGCACCGACGACCTCACCACCGTACTCGTGGAGCGAGACCGATTGCAGCGACGGCGGCAGCGCCGACAGCGTGCGGTCCGCGGTGATCTGGCGCTCGCTCGCGTCGACGGAGAGCTGCGGCTCGACGGTGACCCATCCCTGGCGATAGCGGTGCGAGATCTCGAACCGCTCGA
>JBDUAS010000503.1:0-3300 GCA_040004535.1 Deltaproteobacteria bacterium | reverse complement strand
TCCAGCTCGGTATGAAGCTCGACAACTGGCCGGGTCCGAACCCGCTCAAGAAGCCCTGAGAGAAGCCCCATGCGCCACCGCAAATCTGGTCGTAAGCTCGGTCGCAACTCGTCGCACCGCAGCGCCCTGTTCAACAACCTCGTCACCTCGCTCCTGACCTACGGTCGGATCGAGACGACCGAGGCGAAGGCCAAGGAGCTGCGCGGCTACGCGGACTCGACGATCACGCGGGCCATCTCGGTCCACGCGCTCGTCACCAAGGGCGAGAAGGCGACGCCGGCCGAGCGCGCTCAGGTCGTCCACGCGAAGCGCATGGCGCGCCAGACCGTGAAGACGCGCGACGCGCTCGATCGGTTGTTCTCGGAGATCGGCCCGCACTTCGCGACCCGCAAGGGTGGCTACACGCGGATCCTGAAGACTCGAGTCCGCAAGGGAGACGCAGCGCCGATGGCGTTCGTCGAGCTTGTAGGCCTCGCGCCTCAGGTCGCGTGATCGCGCGTTAGATTAGAGTCGAAGAATTCACGCTTTGGTGTGATGCCCGCCGCACGGCGGGCTTTCGCTTTTCGGTATACAGGCTGCGCATCAAGGTCTATCACTCGTCGCTTCCCACCCGGAGATGTTCATGCGCCTGCCTACGCTGCTTGCTTGCCTTACGGTCTCTGCTTCGCTCTACGCGGTTGCTTGTCGTAGCGACGACAACAACACACCGTCCGATGGACAGGGCAGCAACAACGGCAGCGGCAACTTCGTCAAGATCCAGCAGGTCCAGGACGAAGCGATGGCGCCCGGCACCGCCGTCAACCTCCACGATGTCGTCGTGACCGCGATCGACAACTTCGGCGCGAAGGTCGGCGACATCTGGGTCGAGGAAAAAGAAGGCGGCAAGCGCTCGGGCGTGCACGTGTTCAAGGCGTCGCTCACCGACGTCGCGATGCTCAGCATCGGCGACGAGATCGACCTCAAGGGTGCGATCAAGACCGAATTCGCGCTGACCGGCTCCGGTGGTGATTCCACGGGACGCACGGACACCGAGCTCGAGCCCGCGAGCGGCGGCCAGATCACGATCACGAAGCTCGGCATGTCGACGACGATCACGCCCGACAAGGTTGACGCACTCGCAATCGGCCAGCTCTACGACTCGACGATGTCCGCCACCGGCGGCGGCACGGCGTTCACGAATGCGTGGGAGGACTGGGAGGGCGTGCTGGTCGAGCTCGATAACGTCTCCGCGCAGGGCGCGGCAAAAGCGTTCGGAAAGACTGTGCCGACCCCGGCCGACAGCTACGCCTTGGGAATCACTGGCGTCGCGAAGTTGGAAGGCACGATGGCCGACATCACGATGTCGAACATCGCGCGCGCTACCTGTTTCTCGAAGGTCACCGGTGTCGTCGATTACTTCTTCGATTACCTTGTCCTGCCGCGAAGCACGTCTGACTTCGCGACCGGTGGCACTAGCTGTCCGGCAGCGGAGAGCGTCTGCACCGACTCCATCGACAATGACGGCAACGGCTTCACCGACTGCAAAGACAACGGATGCATCGTGAACACTGCCTCGTGCCGTTCGACGACGACGATCAATGCGCTCGATACCGCCGCTACGCTGCCGACAACCGGGCAAGAGATCGGTTCGACGGAGAGCGTCTGTGTCACCGCCATCGGGTTCAACGGCCAAGACTTCTGGGTCTCCGCCGGACCCGGCGTCGCGGGCGCCAACAAGGGCCTCTACGTGTTCGCCGCTGGAACCCCGATCCCGTCGGGACTCGCGGTCGGGTCGAAGGTGGACGTGATCGGCACGCCACAGGCCTTCAAGGTCGGCACGACGGGTGGCACGCTCCTCGAGTTCGGTGAGCTTGCCGCGACGGTGCAGACGGGTGCCTGCGCTGTGACGCCCGCGCTCGCGCAGACAGCCGCGAACCTCACGCAGGCTGCTAACGGTAAGCCGATGGTCGGCTCGCTCGTGCAGATGACGAACGTTGCGGTCGTCACCGTGGGTGACTCGACGAACCACGGTGCCGGCTCGCTCAAGAAAGACGGTACGACG
The DNA here is from genome assembly GCA_040004535.1 of Deltaproteobacteria bacterium. Lineage (GTDB taxonomy): Bacteria > Myxococcota_A > Polyangia > Haliangiales > Haliangiaceae > JABFXX01. The sequence goes on along the minus strand of JBDUAS010000503.1, from coordinate 1,259 downwards.
TTCGAGTATCAGTCGGACATCCTCGCGGCCTACTTGCCGGCCACCGAAGTTGCCAAGTGCTACGCGTCGGTGACCGGCATCTGGAACTACGACGTCTACACCAACGTCTACTCGATCGAGCTGCTCGCTGCGGGCACCGGAACTGGTACCTGCAACTAACCAGCGTCGCAACGTTGACGGACGCGACGAACGGGGCGCAGTACGCTGGCTCGCTCGTTCAGCTGACCACAAAGGCCAAGGTTACTGTGGCCGCAAACTCATTCGGTCAAGTTGAGCTCACCGATGGAAACGGCAAGAAGATCATGATGGACGACGACGCGTTCCGGTACTACGGCGGCACCATGGCAGCGCCGACGCTGCCGGCGCTCAACGCGTGTCTCACGGTCACCGGCATCATGGACGCGCAGACCACCGATCAGATCCGCACGATCAACCCCCGCAGCGCGGCTGACCTCGTGACGGCGACCGGCTGCGCGTAACATCTACCGTTCTACTGACACAATCCGCCCTGCAGGACGCAGAGGCGGATCCTGATTTTCGGCGCTGTTTGGGCATCAGCTATCCGAGCTGAGTTGCGCCCGCTCGAAATCAACGCGTCTTGAGAATGCTCGTCGTGACAATGCCGTCTAGCTTCGACGCGCTGTCCCCGGAGTAGTTCCCGGTTCGCGTATTGATCCGCACCCGCCCGACGCCGCCGGCTCCCGTGCCCGGAGCATAAAGCTGATCTCCGAGGGCAGTGACGAACGAGGTGTCGCCACCCGCCGTCCCGGCGGTTACACCGTGCGTACCGTGCCCGGGTAATCCGCAGGTTTGCGTTGCGGGTGAACAGCCAGCGCCGTCACCGCCATGAGCATCGAGAATCGCAGTCGCGGCTAAGCTGACGACCGGCGCTTCGAGCAGGATTGCGCCACCGCTGCCACCGCCCAGCGGACTCATTCCGCCGCAGAGAGTTTGCTGCCCGTCTTCTACGAAGGCACCGTTAGAACCGCTCGCGTCGACCGTTCCGTGCACAGTGATCGAGCCTCTGCTCGAGATCTGGATGGCTCCGCCGCCGGCTGAACCCTCTGGGAAGTTGTCACCCGCTTCAGCGTTGTTGAAGCCGCCACCCGAGCATCCACCGATCAGTGGCTGCAGGTCATCAGTGCCGTAGCTGCCCCCGCCTGCAATTGCAGGAATGTTGTAGAAGTCGATCACTCTCCCGCCCGATGTTCCAGTCGTCGCACCACCGCCTCCCCCAGGTGCGAGCTCGTAACAGGACG
>JBDUAS010000502.1:0-3317 GCA_040004535.1 Deltaproteobacteria bacterium | reverse complement strand
CGCGGTTTCCGTACGGCACGCAGATCACGCCGGATCGCCTGCGCCGCGTCGACGACTTCGAGGACGGACTGCGCGCGCTCGGCTTTCGCCAGCTTCGCGTCCGGTTCCACGACTCGATCGCGCGCCTCGAGGTCGAGGTCAGCGAGCTGCCGCGCATGCTCGAAGTTCGCGACGACGTCGTCGCGCTCGGCAAGCGGCTCGGGTTCGCGTACGTCGCGCTCGATCTCGCGGGGTTTCGCTCGGGCTCGCTCAACGAAGTGCTCGTCCAGCTCCACAAGAGGCCGGCCTGAAGGCAGCTTTCGCGGCGCTGTGCGCGCTCGCGGGCGTCGGGCACGCCGAGCCAGCGAAGAAGGATCGCGAGCTCGCCGCGAAGTCACGCAACCACCCCGCGGTGCCCGTTGCAGGTGCCAAGCCCACCGCGTTGATCAATATCTTCAACGAGCACACCCACGAGTGGCTCGCGGTCGATCCGGCTGCCCTGCCCGGCGACAACGATCGCTTCCTGCGCGATCACTACACGAACAAGACGATCAAGATGGATGCGCAGCTCGTGCCGACCATCGTCAAGGCCGCGCAGAGCTTTCACAGCGACGTCGTCGATGTGGTCTCCGGGTTTCGCCACCCGAAGTTCAACCTGATCCTGCGCAAGAAGGGCCATCAGGTCGCGCGCGACAGTCAGCACACGCACGGCAACGCGATCGACTTCTTCATCCCGAACGTCACGACCCAGCAGCTCCACGCGTGGGCGAAAGCGCAGAAGCTCGGCGGCGTCGGTCTCTATCTCCAGAGCGGCTTTGTCCACATGGACACCGGGCCGATCCGGTTCTGGTCGGGCGACTAGCTTGCTACGATAGACCCATGTCTGTAGGTGCCTGGGTGGGCATCGGCCTGCTCGCGTTGCTGGTCGTCGTCGTGATCCACGACGTCACGCAGAAACGCCACGCGATCATCCGCAACTTTCCGGTCGTCGGCCACCTCCGTTACTTGCTCGAAGCGCTCGGCCCCGAGCTGCGCCAGTACATCGTCACGAGCAACGACGAGGAACGGCCGTTCTCGCGCGATCAGCGACGCTGGGTCTATTCGTCGGCGAAGAAGGAGAATAACTACTTCGGCTTTGGCACCGACAACGACATCGAGAAGCCCGGCTACATCCTCGTTCGCCACTCCGCGTTCCCGATCCACACGCCGCATCCCGGCGAGCCCGGCTATGACGGCAACTATCCGTTGCCGTGCATCCGCACGCTCGGCGGCTATCGCAACCGCAAGCACGCGTTCAAGCCGACCTCGCTCGTCAACACGTCGGCGATGTCGTACGGCTCGTTGTCACCGAACGCCGTCGAGGCGATCAACCGCGGCGTCGCGCTCGCCGGCGCGCTCCAGAACACCGGCGAAGGCGGCATCTCGGACTACCATCGCAAGGGCGGCGACATCATCTGGCAGATCGGCACGGGCTACTTCGGTTGCCGCACCCACGACGGCAAGTTCTCGATGGAGAAGTTCTGCGAGTCGATCGCATCCGCGAAGGTTCGCGCGATCGAGATCAAGCTGTCGCAAGGTGCGAAGCCCGGGCTCGGCGGCGTGCTGCCGGCTGCGAAGATCACGCCGGAGATCTCGCGGATCCGCGGCGTCCCGATGGATCGGGACTGCATCTCGCCGTCGTCGCACACTGCATTCAGCGACGTGTCGAGCATGCTCGACTGGATCGAATTGCTCGCCGACGCGACGGGGCTGCCGGTCGGCATCAAGTCCGCCGTCGGCGAGACTCGGTTCTGGCGCGACCTCGCCCACGAGATCGATCGGACCAAGCGCGCGCCCGACTTCATCACGATCGACGGCGGCGAAGGCGGCACCGGCGCGGCGCCGCTCGTGTTCACCGATCACGTCGCGCTGCCGTTCCGGCTCGGGTTCTCCGAGGTCTATCGCACGTTCGCGGAGGCCGGCGTTCACCACAAGGTGCTGTTCATCGGCTCGGGCAAGCTCGGCTTCCCGGAGTCGGCGTTGCTCGCGCTCGGGCTCGGCTGCGACCTGATCAACGTCGGGCGCGAGGCGATGCTGTCGATCGGCTGTATCCAGGCGCAGCGCTGCCACACCGGCCACTGCCCGACCGGCGTCGCGACCCAGAACAAGTGGCTGATGCGCGGGCTCGATCCGACGCTGAAGTCGGCACGACTCGCGAACTACCTCGCGACGCTGCGCAAGGAGCTCACGCACCTCGCGCACGCGTGCGGCGTCGCGCACCCCGCGCTCGTACCGCTCGATCAGCTCGCGATCGTCGGTGGTCCCGAAGGCCCGTTGTCGGCGCGCGAGCTCTATCGCTACCAGCCCACCTGGGGGCTGCCACCGCCGCTGGACGCCGATACGATCCAGGCTGCGTGATAGTGTCCCGCCATGCCTGCGGACGTCTTGGTCTGGCTCGACATGGAGATGACCGGCCTCGATCCCGCGAAGGAGCGGATCATCGAGATGGCGACGATCCTCACCGACGGTAATCTCGTCGAGATCGCGACCGGCCCCGACCTCGTGATCCATCAGGACGACGAGATCCTCGCGGCGATGGACGACTGGAACAAGAAGCATCACGGTGGCTCCGGCCTCGTCGATCGCGTGAAGGCGTCGACCGTGACCGAGGCCGATGCCGAAGCGCAGACGGTCGCGTTCATCAACGCGCACGCGTCGGCGAAGGATCGGCCCGTGCTCGCCGGTAACTCGATCCATCAGGATCGCCGGTTCGTGCGGAAGTACATGCCCGTGCTCGAGAAGCGCTTGCACTACCGGATGGTCGACGTCTCGACGATCAAGGAGCTCGCGCGCCGGTGGTTTCCGGCCATCACGTCGAAGCAGCCACAGAAGAAAGAGACTCATCGCGCGCTCGATGACATCCGCGAGTCGATCGACGAGCTGCGGTTCTATCGCCAGCACGTGTTCTTGCCGGCTACGCCCCCAGCCACCTAGGCTCGGCGCAACTAGGCGTCACCACTGAGCGGCGGATCGCCCCGGGGCGGCACGGCGGTTGCTCGATGGGCGCGCATGCGTTCGCTCCGCTTAGCTCTCGTGTGCTCTCTCGGTTTCGGCGCGCTCGCCGGCGCCTGCTCGCCCCCGGCCGATGATGGTGACCCGGAGGACGCGGTCGCGGTCGACGAGGGCAAGGAAGACAACTTCCTGTCCCAGAACGCAGTCGAGTACACGCTCGAAGGCAAGGCGAGCGTCACGCTCGACGCCAGCTACGCGACCAAGACCGACGCCGAGCGCATGGCCGCGGCGAAGAAGCTGATCGGCTACAAGCAGATCGCGATCGCGTGGTTCGTCACCCAGTACTT
>JBDUAS010000236.1:0-11196 GCA_040004535.1 Deltaproteobacteria bacterium | reverse complement strand
CGGCGATCGCGGCGGGGTTCGCGTACGTGCCCGAGGACCGCAAGGCGATGGGCCTCGTGCTCGGCCTCTCGGTCGCCGACAACCTCGCGCTGGCGGCGCTCGGACGGCTATCGAAGCTCGGCGTCGTCGACCACGCGAGCGTCGAGCACTCGGCGTTGTCGCGGCTGCGCGAGCTGTCGATCAAAGCACCGAGCCTCGGCGCCGAGGTCGCGACGCTCTCGGGCGGTAACCAGCAGAAGGTCGTGATCGGGAAGTGGCTCGAGCTCGCGCCGCGCGTATTGTTGCTCGACGAGCCGACCCGCGGCGTCGACGTCGGCGCGAAGGCCGAGATCTATGCGCTCGTCGAGGAGCTGACGTCGCGCGGCCACGCGGTCGTGCTCGCGTCCTCGGATCTACCCGAGGTCGTGCGGCTCGCCGATCGGGTGATCGTGCTGCGCGAGGGCAAGCCCGCGGGCGAGCTCGCCGGTGCCGACATCACACCGATCCAGATCATGCAGCTCGCGGTGGGGACCGTCGCTGCCGTCATGGCGCAGGAGGCTCTCGGTGAGATTAGAACGTAGTGCACGTGCGCCGCTGCGCGCGGGCGACTCCAGCATCTGGATCATGGCCGGTGTGCTCGTGCTCCTGTGGGCCGTGCTCGCGGTGCTGCCCCAGACCCGCGGCGTGTTCCTGACCCAAGGCAACCTCGCCACCCTGCTCGTCCAGAGCTCGGTGCTGCTCGTGATCTCCGTCGGCATGACGATGGTGATCCTGATCCGCGGCATCGATCTGTCGGTCGGCGCTGGCGTCGCTTTGACCGGCACGGTCGCCGCGATGATCCAGCTCGAGTGTCATGGCTCGGCACCGCTCGCGATCGTCGCTGCACTGGCCGTCGGTGCGACGCTCGGCGCGTGGCACGGCTGGTGGGCCGCACGAGGCATCCCGGCATTCGTCGTCACGCTCGCCGGGTTCAAGGCGTATCGCGGCGCCGCGCTCGTGCTGTCGGGCGCCAAGGGCCTGTCGCCGATGAGCGACGACTTCTCGCTGCTCGCCCGCACGGTGCCGCTCGCGCCGACGATCGCGATCATCCTCGTCGCGCTCGCCGCCGGCATCGCGCTCACGCTGCGCGATGCGACCGGCCGCCGCCGGTTCAATCTCGAGCCGATGACCTCGCGCGAGGTCGGCGTGAGGATCGCCGCGCAGGTCGTGCTCGCCGGGCTCGTCGTGTGGGTGTTCGCGGAGCGCGGGATGCCCGTCCAGGTCCTGATCGCCGGAACGGTCGCGCTGTGGGGCATCTTCGTCACCAAGCGCACGCGGTTCGGCCGTCATCTCTACGCGATCGGCGGCAACCCCGACGCCGCTCGGCTCTCCGGCATCGACGTCAAGCGCGCGACGATCGGCGCATACGCGATCGTCGGCGTGCTCGCCGCGGTCGCGGGCGTGATGCTCGCGGCGCGCGTCAACGGCGTCACGCCGGGCAGCCAGGGCAACTTGCTCGAGCTCGACGCGGTGACCGCGGTCGTGATCGGCGGCACCGCGCTCGCGGGTGGGCGTGGCTCGGTGGTCGGCACCGTGCTCGGCACGCTCGTGTTCGCGACGCTCGCGAACGGCATGAACCACCTGCGCATCGATTCCAACTTGCAGTTGATCTTCACCGGTCTCGTCCTGCTCGCCGCCGTTCAGATCTCTCGAGGGAAACGCTCATGACTCGCTTCGACAACATCACAGCGCCCTGCGGCGCTGCTGCCTCGCCGGGCAAAGCCCGGCTCGTCGTTGCCATCGCGCTACTCGCCGCGCTCGCGTTGCCCGGGGGTTGCGCCCGCAAAGACGGTCCCGAGGTCGCGTTCCTGTTGTCGACGCTGCAGGAAGAGCGCTACCAGAAAGACGTCAAGTACTTCGAGGCGCGCGCGACCGAGCTCGGCCTGCGCGTCGTCACGCTCGCCGCCGACAACGATAACGCGAAGCAAATCTCGCAGGTCGAGGACGTGCTGGCGCAAGGTGTGAAGGTCCTCGTGATCCAGCCGACCGATTCGCAGGCGGCGTCGTCGTACGTCCGCCTCGCGCACGAGCACGGCGCGAAGGTCGTCGCGTACGACCGCGCGATCGTGTCGCCCGACCTCGACTATTACGTCTCGCACGATTCGTACAAGGTCGGCGTGCTCCAGGCGAAGGCCGCGATCGCCGCGACGAACGGCAAGGGCAAGTACGTGATCCTGTCGGGTCAGGCCGGCCATTCGGTCGCGATGGAGATCACGCGCGGCTACGAAGAGACGCTCGCACCATATCTCGCGAAGGGCGACATCGAGATCGTGATGCAGCAGAACCACTCGTCTTGGTCGCCCGAGCAATCGCTGCGCACCGTCGAGGATGCGCTGACCCGCACCGGCAACCACGTCGACGCGATCCTCGCGAACAACTCGGGGATGGCGCGTGGCGCGGTGCAGGCCGTGCAATCGGCTGGGCTCCAGCACGTGTTCATCGCCGGCGCCGATGCCGATGCCGCGAACATCAACTTCGTGTGTCAGGGCAAGCAGACGATCGAGGTCCTGAAGGACATCGAGCCGCTCGCGCGCACCGCGGCGGAGGTCGCACGCGACCTGCTCCATCACGAGGCGCCGACGAGCGTGACCACGATCGAGATCGCCGGCAAACAAGTCCCGGTCGCCGCCGTCCGCGTCGAGGTGATCACGCCCGATACCGTCAAGCCGCTGCTCGTCGATACGGGCTTCTTGACGGTGGACGAGCTGCCGGCGTGCAAGAGCCGGCTCGCGGGGATCCCGTGAAACGCGCTCTATTTCGGCTCGGGCTCGGGCTCGGGCTCGGGCTCGGGCTCGGATCGACCGCGCTCGCGGACGAGCCGGGCACGCCGTCACCGCCGTCACCGCCGTCCTCGCCGGTCGATCCGGCCGGTGCGCCCGCGGTGCCGAACCCGCAACCGTCGGCGCCCGATCCGTCGCCTGCAGCGTCGGTGACGAAGGTCGCGCCGGATGCGCCGGGCCCGCTTCCCGCCGCCGCCCAACCGGAGACCACGATCCTCCACAACCCGTCGACGACGGACTCGTTGGCGACGGGAGCTCCAGCGGGTGCAGCCGTCACCGCACCCGGCGTCGAGCTCCAAGGCGTCAAGCTCGAGCTCCATGGCTACGCGCGCATGCCGCTGATGACGCAAGGCACGCGCGAGCCGTACCTCGTCGACAATGACTACTACCTGTCTGGCTTCGCGTACACGCGCCTCTACGAGCCCGACTGGTCCGAGCTCCATTTCTCGGCGAGCAAAGGCGACTACAAGGTCGAGTTCGGGATGTTCGCATCGCTGTACTCCGACTACGCACAGGCCGACGTCGCCGATCAGCTCGGCATCGCCCAGGCCTCGGTCACGGCGAACAACTTCCTCGACGTCAAGCACCTGTCCGTCCAGGTCGGTGTGTTCTGGGATCGCTACGGCTACATCGAGCCGTACGACACGTACATCTTCGGCCGCACGCATCAGGGTGGCTTCAAGCTCGCGTACACGCTGTCGACCGGCACACGGATCCAGGGTGGCATCGGCTTTCACCAGGCCGAGCTCCAGCAGAATCTCGGGCTCACGCCGATCGCACACGTCGCGGCGCTCCAGCCCGCCGGGCCCGTCGAGGTCGGTGCGTACGTGCTGCGCACGTGGACGCGCGATCAACGCCAGCTCTCGCCGATCCAGAACGGCACGATGTACGTCGCCGGCCTCGACGCCCGGTACAAGCTGCCGCACGACCGCGGCTCGTCGTACGTCGCGTTCGGCTACTACGACATGACCAAGTCGCTCTACCTCGCGCCCGCGCTCGAGGTGATGCACTCGACCGGCGGTCGCGGCATCACCGAGAACTTCCTCGGTCTCGATGGCAGCGACGATGGCACCGGCAAGATGTACACGCTCGCCACGGACAACACGTTCAAGGTCAATCCGCTGACCGCGATCCGGTTGTTCGGGATGGGCACGTGGGTGCGCTCGCCGCAGGTCGACGAGATGGACGCGCTGAAGAACAAGGATCGCCGCCTCTACTTCAAGTGGGGAGTCGAGCCGAGTTACCTGTTGCTCCCCAAGTTGCGCGTCAGCGCACGGTTCGATCGCGTGATCCTCGACGTCTACGATTCGCAGAACTCGTTCCGCGTCCTGTCCCCGAAACTCTCGTTCCCGCTCGACGGTTGGGGCGAATTGTTCGTGCAGTACTCGCACTACTGGTATGGCGACAAGGTCCAGCTGCGCTCGGGCCAAGTGCCGCTCGAGACGATGCCGGACTCGGATGTGTTCAAGATCCAAGCGCAGGCTGTCTGGTAGGTACCTACAGCGGCGCAGTCTCTTACCGCGCTGCGATCTGCAATTCGCGATACGATCTAAACGTTGAACGCTCGAGTTTCGGCGATCACGTGTCTCCTCGTCGGCAGCGCAGCCTGCGGGTTCGCACCGCGCACCGCCTCGGACGTCACGGGCGATGACGATGCGGCGTCCGCGCAACTCGACGCGGCCGGTCCGATCGTCGGCGCCGACGCCGTACCGATGCCGCTCGACGCGGCGCCACAAGCCGTGTTCTGCGACACGACCGACACCCAGCTCGTCGCGTGCTACCGGTTCGAGAACAACCTCACCGACGATTCATCGCACCACAACAACGGCAGCGCGACCGAAACCTACGCGAACGGCAAGGCCGGCAAGGCGGTCGTTATCGGCACGACGAACGGCATCGACATCGCCGACAGCGCGTCGTTCGATGTCACCGACCTCACGATCGAAGCGTGGATCTCGCCGGCGGCCATCCCGACCGGCACCAACCGCGCGGGCATCCTCGATTGCGAAGGCCAGTACGGATTCTTCCTCCACCCGAACGGCGACTTGATCTGCACCGCCGGCGGCAGCGTGAACGCGCCGGCGAGCGTCCAGGCGAATCGCTGGACCCACGTCGCGTGCACGCACGCGAACAACACGATCTCGATCTACGCGGACGGCGTGTTGATCACGAGTGGCCCGGCGACGGCGTTACCGACCGGCAGCACCAGCGGCCTCACGCTCGGCGGCAACAACCCCGCGAACGGCGGCAGCCCGCTCGACGGCATGCTCGATCAGGTGCGCCTGTTCGGGGTTGGCCGCACCGCGCAGCAGATCTGCACGGACGCCGGCAAGCCGAATTGTTGAGTCTCACGCGATCATCGAGGTAGCGGTCGCGCTCGCGAGCGTCTCGCCGCCCGGACAGCGGTTCAGCCCGTACACGCGAAGCTCGTGGTCGCTTCCGGTGACCGCGAAGTCGGCGCGCGCGCGCGACGCGTGAGAGACGTCGGCCGCGACTCGGCGAGGGCGGTCATGCAGGGGAAACGCTCCCCCGACGGAATCTTCCCTGCCACTTCAACTTCTTGCTGCAGTGGAGCTAACCCGCTAATCCCGCTCGGTCGCGGCCTTATCGGTGTTGCCACCACAGTTCGCGCCGAGGGTCTTCGCGCACTCGATCGCGACGTCGTCGAGCTGGTCCTCGCCCTCGAGCTTGCTGATCGCGGGCACCGGCTGCAGCTTGTGCTGCTGGAGCTCGGCATCGAGCCCGCGGACGTCCTTCGCGACGAGCGCGTCGAACACCTTGCGGGCCTCGCCGAGCTCCTTGCTGAGGACGTCGATCCGGTCGACCTGGTACTTCGCCGGCCGGCCTTCCCAGGTGCGAAGCGCACCGTAGAGGTCATCGAGGTGCTCGCGAATGCGCAGCTCGCCGGTGATCGCGCCGCCCTCCGTCGTCGCCACGATCAGCTTCTTCACATCGGCGAGCTTCGCCAGCACGGTCTCGAGCTTCGAGTGCAACGGATCGGAGTCCCCGACCGCATGCGCTCGATCCTCGAGTGCACCGCGCACGCCTTCGATGTGATCGACGAGCGTGCTCATGTCGTCGAACACGGCGCCTGCCTTCCGCATCGCATCGAAGTGCGCCTTGCGATCGGCGGCGTTGTACGGCGCGCGCCGGTCGAGGCCGATCGCGACCTTCGTCTCGATCACGTCACTGCCACGGGTCATGCGCAGCGTGTACGTGCCCGGCACGACGCGCGGGCCTTGCGACGAGCCGAACGCGGCCTGCGCTGCACGCGGCACGCGCGGACCCTTCACGCGCATGTTCCACACGACGCGGTTGATCCCGCGGTGCTTGCTCGGCGTGATCGTGTCGACGAGCTTGCCGGCCGGATCGAGGACCTCGAGCTTCAACGGGCCATAGATGTGACGCGTGCGCAGGTAGTACGTCGCGATCAGGCCGTTCGGCGGGTTAGCGCCGACGAACGATGCGTCGCCCTCGACCCAACCTCCGAACGCAGGCATCCGCTCCTGGACCGGCCGCGCCGGCAGGAACGCGGTCGCCTTCTGGACGACGTCATTCGTCAGGGCACGTAGCGGCGCCAGGTCGTCGATGATCCAGATACCGCGGCCGTGCGTCGCGATCACGAGATCACCGTCGCGCGGTTGGATCTGGACCTCGCGCACGGCGACTGGAGGGAAGTTGCCGCCCTCGAACCGCGCCCACGTCGCGCCGCGGTCGACCGAGATCCACAACCCGAATTCGGTGCCGAGGAACAGGAGGTTCGGCTTGACCGTATCTTCCTTGATCGTGTGCGCGTAGCGGCGAACGCCTTGATCGCCGAGACGCTTCCACGTCTTGCCGAAATCGGTCGTCGTGTAGATCCACGGTGTCATGTCGCCGACCGTGTGGCGATCGAAAGTCGCGTACGCGGTCGCCGGATCGAACCGGCTCGCCTCGACCCAGCTGACCCACGAGCTCTTCGGCAGGTCCGGCACGTTCGCGACGACGTTCGTCCACGACTTGCCACCGTCGCGCGTGAGCTGGAGGTTGCCGTCGTCGGTACCGACCCAGATCACGTTCGCGTTCTTCGGCGATTCGCTGATCGAATAGATCGTCGTGTGCATCTCGGCCGACGAGTTGTCGACGGTGACACCGCCCGATTGCTCCTGCTTCTGTTTCTCGGGGTCGTTCGTCGTGAGGTCCGGCGAGATCCGCTGCCAGCTGTCGCCATGATCGCGCGAGCGGAACAAGAACTGCGCCCCGAGGTAGAGCGTGGATTTCTGGGTCGAGCTCACCGCCATCGGCGAGTTCCAGTTGAACCGCAGCTTCTCGTGCAACCCCGCCTTTGGCTGGATATCGCGCGACGCCAGCGTCTCGCGATCGACGCGGCTGATGAACCCACCTTGGCTCTCGCAGTAGACGTGCTTCGGATCGCTCGGATCGACATACGACCAGAACCCGTCGCCGTTGCAGACGTTCGTCCACCGCGAGCTCGTGATGCCGCCCGGATACGCGCTGTCACCGATCCAGGAGCTGTTGTCCTGGAGCCCGCCGTAGACCTGGTACGGATCTTTGTCGTCGAGACTGACGTGATAGAACTGCGACACCGGCAGGTTGTTCTCCTTCAACCACTTGCTGCCGCCGTCCCACGACAGCCACAGCCCGCCGTCGTCGCCGCCGATCACGTGCTTGGGATTCTGCGGATCGATCCAGAGGTCGTGCCAGTCGCCGTGCGAGCCACCGCCGGTGTCGGCGAAGCTCTTGCCGCCGTCCTCGCTGACGATCAGGCTGAGGTCGGGTTTGAATACCCGCTCCGGGTTCGTCGGGTCGACGACGAGCCGCGCGAAGTAAAACGGCCGCCACACCATCTTGGAGCTCTGATCGCGTTGTTCCCACGTCGTGCCGCCGTCGCTCGACCGATACAGCGCGGTGTGCTTCGATTCGACGAGCGCGTAGACGATGCGCGCGTCCGAAGGCGCGTATGCGAGCTCGACGCGGCCCCACGGCCCCGCCGGCAAGCCCTTCGCCTGCGAGACCGGGCGCCAGGTTCGGCCCTCGTCGTTCGAGCGGAACATCCCGCTGCCGCTCGGTGCATTCGGACCGTCGCCGCCGGAGCGGAACGTCCAGCCCTTGCGCCGGAAGTCCCACATCCCCGCGAGCATCACGGACGGATTCTTGGGATCGAACGCGACGCTCGAGCAGCCGGTCGACAGGTTCGCGCCGGGCAGCACGAGCGCCCAGGTCTTGCCGCCATCGCTCGTCTTGTAGAGGCCGCGGTCCTTGCTGTCGCTCCACAGCTTGCCGGGCACGCACGCGAACACCGTGTTGCTGTCGCGCGGGCTCACGATGATCCGGACGATCCGCTCGGACTCGCGCAGGCCCATGTTGGTCCAGGTCTCGCCTCCGTCGGTCGAGCGATAGATCCCGTCGCCGATCGAGACCGAGTTGCGGGTCCATGCCTCGCCGGTGCCGACCCAGATGATCTTCGGGTTCGAAGGATCGATCGTGATCGAGCCGATCGATTGCACGGTCTGCTTGTCGAACACCGGGGTGAACGTCGTGCCGCCATCGATCGAGCGCCACACGCCACCCGACGCCGCGCCGACGAACAGGTGGGTCTGCCCCTTCACGTTGACCGCCGCGACCGCCGCGATCCGGCCGCTCATCGCCGCCGAGCCGATGTTGCGTGCGCCGAGGCCGGAGATCGTGCCACCGTCGATCACGGCGGGCTTCGCCGGCGGAGGCGGTGCGGGGGGCGAAGCGCCGGCCTTGTCGGCGGGCCCCGCTGCGATCGCGCGCGTCGCGAAGCTCGTCGGCACGCGGAACCACGCCGGGTCGACCGCGACGTTCGGCTCGACCCGTTCGATCCGAATTCGGAAGGTGCGCGGTTGACCAGGATCGCCGGACTCGAGCGAGAACGGCAGCCACACCCCAGCGACTTGCTGGTATTCGCCGAGGTCGGTCTCGTCGATCTGCTCGGTGCCGCGGACCTTGCGGACCGTCCGGATCCGGATCTCGAGCGCGCTGTCCGGGTCGAGGTAGACGTACTGGAGGTCGCCATCCTTGCGCGTGACCCGCAGCTTGATCGCCGGTGTGCCATCGACGTCCTCGATCCCGAGGTACTCGATGCGATGCCCCTTCGTGCGCCAATCGACGAGCGGGCCGTCGAGCTCGGCACCCTGCTCGATCTGACGTTTGTCGTCGACCGAGGCGTGCTCCGCATCGCGGCGGCCCTGGAACGGCGACACCGTCCACGCGTCGTTACCGTCGCTCGCGCTGATCTGGGTCAGGCCCTGGATCGTGATCTCGGTGCGGATCCGATTGGGCCGGTCGATGACCTGACCGAAGTCGGCATTCAACGAGAAGCTGCCGCCGCCGAGCGTGACCTTGCCGGTCGCACGCAGCGACTTGATCGCACGCAGCTTGTCGGCACCGCCGCGCGCCGCGAGATTTCGCGAGAGCACATCGTCGAGTTGGTCGGCATGCGCGAGCATGGAGCTCGCGCACAAGATCGCGATCGCGAAGTAGGTCCGCATCGCGCGCGAGTATGGATCAGAACGTCGGCATCGCGGCGCACCTGGCACCTGCGACACCTGCGACCGCGGCGACCCAGCTCAGCTCGGGATTTCGTCGGCGGGAACGACTTCGTCGGTGTTCGGACGCGGCACGATCTCGAAGCGCGCGTGCGCCGGCACCGTCTCGCGCTCTTCCTTGGTCATCAACGCGTAGTCGAGCTGGCCGAGCCGCTCGATCTCGGCGAGCGCGTTGTAGCCGCCGATGAACTGACCGCGCAGATAGATGAACGGCACCGTGTGCTGTTTGGTCTCGTTCGTGAGCGGCACGAGCTTGGCCTCGTGCTCGGGCTCCTCGAGATCGACGTTGTCGAAGTCGACCTTCAAGCGCTCGAGGATCGTGATCGAACGCCCGGTCCACGGGTCGCTCTTCTTGCCGAAGATCTGCGCTTTGATCGTCGGATCGCCGAACCCGACCTGCGCCCCTGCTTCACCGGGACGCGGCTTCGCGGCGGGCGTCGGCGCGGCCTTCGCGGCACGCTTGGCCTCGGCCGCCTTCGCCTTCGCGGCGGCCTCGTCCTTGGACTCGAAGTCCTTGCCGACCAGCTTCGCCCACGCTTTGCGCGCGCGGATGTAGCGCGGATCGGTCGCCATCTTGTCCTGGATGAAGTCGCGGAGCTCGCCACCGATCTCGTCGGCGCGGTTGAGCGCGGACATCAGCTTCTCACCCGCGACCTTCGCGAACTTCTCGTCTTTCTCGGACTCCGGCATCGCTCGCTCCATACCACGCTCTAGGCGCCAAAGACTTTTTTCTTCAGCTCGCCCGAGCTCGCCGCGTTGACGAGCTCCTCGCGGCCACCGAGGCACTCTCCCGCGATGAACACGACGGGCAACCGCACGCCGTTCGAGTCGCGCCTCACGGCGTACTGGGCTGCGGGGTCTTCCTGGATGTTCGTCACCTTGTACTTGACGCCGTTCGCGTCGAGGATGTCGGTGACCTTCTGCGCGTCACGCCGCGTCTTGTCCATGTGATAGACGATGACGGGCGCGGCGTCGCCCGCAGCCGGCGGGGCGGGCTTTGCCGCCTCCGCAGGTGCCGCAGCGTTCGTCTCGAACGACTTGCGATCGGCGAGCTCGTGCTCGTCGGCGAGCGGGCGGCCGAGCGCGTCGTTTGCCTTGCGCACGACGTCGCCGACCTTGCCCGGAACGCGCTCGAGCGCGGCATGGGCCCGCGCTCGGATCGAATCGAACACGGTCATCTTCTTTTTCGCTCGCCGAGGCGCGCCCCGGCTCTCCGAGCTCGCTCGCTCATGGCGTCTTAGTTGACGACGCGGAGGCTCTTGCGACCCGCCGGAATCGGCGGCGCCGCCTGATCGTCCGGATCGACCTCGGGGGCGATCGACACGACGCTGTTCTTCTTGCGCGTCTTCGCGGCCGCGTTCTTCGCGATCGCGAGCAGCTTGACGTGGGCTTCCTCGTGCTGCTTCTCGCTCTTGCCGGTCACCGCGGCCACGACCTTGTTCTTGAGGTACGTGAACCGGTTCTTGCGCGCGCCGACCTCGTAGACGAGGTCGGCCGCCGTGCAACCCGCCATGTGCGGCGAGCGGTGGAACGGATGCATCATCGACGGGTGCTTGTGGAGGTACGCGCGGACCTCCTCGATCGTCATGCCGACATCGGCGCACGCCTTGTCGAGCTCCTTCTGGGCGAGCTGCTTGGCCTTGAACAGCTGCATCTGGACGCGGCTGTACACGTTGACCGCGCCGTCACCGTTCGTCTCGATCGGCAGGAAGATGCCCTGCGGATAGAGCTCGGTGATGAACGACTGGATGCCGTCGGAGACCGACGAGCTCGGCATGCATCCGAACGGCTTCACCGAGAGGGTCATGTTGACCTTCGAGTACGCG
>JBDUAS010000054.1:0-34576 GCA_040004535.1 Deltaproteobacteria bacterium | reverse complement strand
CGCAGAGAGCTCGCTCAGGCCGGTTATGGCGGCGAAGAGCGTTACGATCGTCTTTCCACTCACGGGAGGGCCCCCACTCGCTTCCATCGATAGCTCAAGAGAGGCTTGTTTGACGTCATGTGCCATGGACTCAAGTACCGTTGGTGGACGCTGAGACCTAAAATAGTCGATCAGTGCGGCATGTGCTTCATACGTTGCGACCTCACTAGCGCAGTACTTGGTGAAGTAATTATCAGCGCTCTCTCCGTCGCGGCGCGACTCTTCAACAGGATCTCGCCCGTCGGGGTCCATCAACCGAAGAGGATTGTTCAAATCCGCAGTATAGAGGTTCGCAAGACGAGGAGTCGAGGATGCTGACTCGGGGGCGAAGCGATAGTCTGGATCTGCCTGTGTCCAGGTCAGCGTAGTCTGGTCAAAGTACCTTGCTCCGTAATAGGTGAGGCCACTTATCACGTCGACGAACTTGTCATTGACGCGACGTCGATGGGCCGAGACGCCGGCGACAGCCCCTCCTCCATCGGAGGCCTCAACTATCTCACCGAATGGCGCGTAGTCGAAGGCGGCATTGGTGGTGCCAGTCGTTCGATCAATCGTTGCAAGAGTACTGTTTCCTAGCCCATGGAACTGAAGCTCGACAGTTCCAACGTAACTCGTGCCTGTATCGACGCGGGCAACAGGCGTCCCGAGAGAAATGTGTGCATAGGAGTGTATCCAGTTGTCGGCGCTGTCGTAATGAGCCTCGACATCGTTGATAAACCAAATGGTCTCGGTCTTAGCCCCCGTGCCATCGCGCTTGACGACGATGTTCCGGTTGCCTCTACCGTCGTACCAGTACTCTTCGCTTCCCTGAACGGCGCTACCTAACCTGCGGCTTGCGCGACGGAGGTGGTCGTCTCCGTCGTAGACGTAGTCGCTCTCGTCGCTTCCAGTGCAGGAGCGGTTCACGATGGCCCCGGAGCAACGCATCGTTTCATTGCCTGCTGCGTCATATGCGAAAGCCCATGCAGTCGCGCCGCCGCTCACCTTGGTCAGGGCGGTCACCTCTTCGGGGTCGACGCCGTCGTACTTGTAGCTGACGTTGCGGGGACGAACGTCGCTGTTTGGTAGCGTGGCGGCGGACTCCTTCGCGGTTAAGAATCGGCCGGCAGTGTTGTACGTGTACGAGGCGGTGAACGCGTTTGGTAGTTGAGTTTCTCCGACCGTCGTGAGCTCATGCCGGTAGTCGAAGGCGTAGTTGTAATGTTTGTGGTTCGAAGCACCCAACCAATGGTCCAGTGACTTCGGATCATCGGTACCGTTGTAAGCGAGGTCTTGGCGTGCGACTTGGGTTGGGCCGGGACCTTTCTGTACAACCTGACGGTTGACGCGGCCGAGTACGTCATACGTCCAGTTGGATTCAGCGAATGTCATGGGCGAACCGACGACGTCGGTATGCCGCTTTGTTACGAGACCGGCGACGTTCCGCGTCTGAACCGCAATCGTGGTGTTCGAGACATTTGCTGAAAGACTCAGGTCAACGGACTGGGAGAACCCGCGATTGTCGTAGTTAATATTCGAGTACGTTGCACGGCCGGGCGCAGGATAGTCGTAGTAGTTAGTAGCGCTTGGCTGGCCCGCGAGGGTGAATGCGTGAACCGTCTGCCGATACTGTGCTGGAAGCCCAAGATAGGTTTCGTACGTGAGTTCCTCGCGTCCTTGAAGGTCGTATAGGAACTGCGTAGTAGTGCTGGTAGCGCCGCTAGGAGCGTACGTCTCGACGTCGGAGAGTTGACCAACGCTCGAAGCGCCGAGCTCGTAAAAGTAGCGATGGTAGTTCGCTCCCAAAGTTTCGGCGTCGGGTGCCGACAATCCGCGCTGTCCTACCAGCGTTCCCATTGGGTAGTCCATATCATCGTACGTCGTCACGTTCATGTAGTTGACATCGGGCTGTATCTGCGACTGCGATCCAGGAAATGTCTCCGATAGCCGGTTGCCGTTCTTGTCGTATGCATAACTCCACGAGCGGCCCGAGCGGGTGATCATGGTGCGGCGGCCTGCGAAGTCGTGCTTCATCGACGTTACGACAGCAGTCGGATCCGTTACCTGCGTGACATTGTCACTGGCATCATAGGTGTATGTGGCCGTCGCGAAGGTTGATGTGCCCGTTTGTTCGGCTATGGTCGTTAGACGGCCAAACGAGTCTTTCGATGAAACGGTCGTTGCGGGCTTACCTCCCGATGTTCCGACCACCTCAGACGTCGTTGTCGACAGCCCGTCATAGCTAATGTTCACGCCGCTCTGAGAAGTCAGGGAGACAGCGTCAGGGCGTCGAATCGAGGCCGCACGGCCAAGGCTATCAAAAGAATAAGTGTAAACGAGCGTAGCGGCGCTGTTTTGTGAAGGATCTGGAGCGGTTACAGCGGTAAGCAACCCCTGATTATTATACGTATACGTGGTGATTTCGTCTGCACTTGCGGCTCCAAGTGCATAGAGCGTCTTTCGGATTGTTCGTCCGTGCCCGTCAACGTCGACTTTGCTCAGTGAAAAGCGAACCGCAAAATTGGATGCATCGTAGTCGATCGCGCTCTGCGTCATCGCAGATGCGGGGGCGGTATCGATGTACGTGTTCCGTTCGCGCTCGAAGTTTCGATAGTACGTGTTGTTGATATCGGGTCCGCCGTATGTTTCCCACCGGTCGATGGTTCGCCCAAGTCCATCCACGCGAATGCGAGCATCCTGCAGGTACGTAGTGCCGGCTGGGCAGGTCGGGCTCGTATAGGGAGGAGGGCCAGAACAGCTCGCGATGTTCGGCCCCTTTGTCTCAAGTTTCGTACCCGTGCCGTACTCGTAAAGAAAGTCGGTCTCTTCACGCCGCAAGTTGTATCCGCCCGGTTCCGTGTGCTCCGCCGAAATAAAGAGCTTGCGACTGTCGTAGTCGTACGTCTCAGACGGTCCGTTGGCGGTGCTTTGGACAGGTTTGCGTCGAGAGGTCTGATTGCCCGTAGTCAGGTCATATGTGTGCTGGGTGACCGCACAGTTTGTCGACGAGACAGTGCAAATCGGGTTGCTATTATCGAACCAAACCAGGTCAGTGACCGGAAGCGAATATTCGAGGCCTGGGTCTTGGTTCCAGTCGTTGCCTGTCTTGTCGTAAACGACAAATGAACCGGAAGCCTGTACTTCCTTGGTCGCGACAAGAGGCTTGACGCGATATGTCTGGGCGTCCGACCAGACGGCATATGACGTTGACGTTCGGCGATCGCCATTTGCCGGCGCGGTCGAGCTCTGAAGAAGCGTGCGCGTCGGCAACCAGAGGACGGACGACGGAGACTGCACCGCAGCCAGATCGCACTTAAAGCTGCCGCCCTTGGTCGTATTGCAAGCCGACCAGGTCGTGGTCGTTGCAGTGTATGGCGCGTGAGCCGCGTCGCACTGATGAGTCAGGTCACCAGGATTCGACTCGAGCATCCCGTTCTTGCAGGTCAGATGTTGCTGAGACTGCGCGTGGTAGCTCGTGACCGCACAGTTCAGGTTCGACGCGTCGCAGAACAGTCCCTTTGCAACCCAGGATGTCGTGTCGATCGAGCGAACCTCGGAAGGAGCCTCGCTCGGCTTCATCAGAGTTTGAGCCAAGCGACCGCTCCAATCGGGCGAGTACGAATAGCGGTCGACCTTTACGGCTCCCGTCGGCAGTGTTGTGTCGACTTCGTCGAAACCGCGAAAACCATAAAGGCCACGTTCATCGGCGAGGTAGCGGGGCGAGTTGTAGTGGAACGCGGTCGTCGCGGTCGTCGTTGTTGGTATGGATTCGGTCGTGGCAAGCGTGCTGACGACCCAGGACGTATGGGGCATCACCTTGCCATTGAGTGGGTCCTGGGTGACCGTCGCGGAATTCATTGACGAATATGTGACGTCCGTATGAGCTCCACGACCATTATCGATTCGCGTGAGTAGTCGCGGCGGTTGCGTGGTGCTGATTCGTGCGACTGAGAACGATGTCGGGAAGGTCCCGGTGCCCATATTGAATGCTTCTGGAATTCCGTCGCCGTCGAGGTCCACCATGTCGGCACGGACTTCCCACGTGTATTGGTCGACGTTTGAAGCAACGATCCAGTGTTTCAGAGCGTTGGCGTCGCCAGGAGCGAACGAGCTAGCTCCGAATTGCCCCCCTTGATTGAACGTCGTGAGCATGTTCGGCCCACGAACGAGGTCCGGCCGGCCATCGAGATCGAGGTCGAAAGTTCGAAACGTATCGGAGCGATTTCCGAGATAAATCCAAAAAGTGTTGCCGTGAGCCTTCCCACCGGCAATGACCTCGCCACTCTGGACGCTGGTAAGGCCGTCCATCGCTGGACGGGCGCTCAGGACGAGCTCACCGGTTCCGCCAGGAGCTCGAAAACTCGTACCGTCGTTGTATTCGACATTCGCTGCAGCTGCGGACCCACTACCGAGCGCGTCCCACTGATCTACAAGTCCATCTCCGTTTGCGTCGAATAGTCCGGAGCTTTGATAGGGACTGCAGGGCCCTGTGACCGCGGGACACTTGGTCGAAGTCAATGTATCGTTTGCTCCTGCTGGCCAGCTGAACGGAGCGGACAAGAAGTTCATCGGCGCTAGCTGGCCGGTACCGTCGTTGCGATACACAGCCCACGCAGATCCGCCACCGACGATCGCATCCGGAAAGCCATCACCATCGACGTCCAGGTTTCCTTGAGTCTCTGTGATGACGTTAGAAACCATCGACGAATTTCCATTATCGGGGTCGAGAGGTATTGGCTGGTACTTGATCGCATCGGGCATGGATGCGAAAACGCCGTTTCCATGGTTCCGATAGATGAACCACGGGTACATCCCGCCGCACATCGTGTAGCGACCGGCGAGCGGATTTGCGCTGAAGCTAGGGAACGTGCATGCGGCCGTATTTGTGCCGGTCGCAAAGTCATGACCGAATAATTCAGGCTCGTGCGGGACAGTGCCGGCAACGGTGAAACCACGACCCCATTGCAGATCGTACAAGCCATAACTGCCTTGAGCTGGTGATACGACTAGGTCGGTTAAACCGTCCCCGTCGATATCGAACCATCGATATACGAGAGTGGTGTAATTCGTGAGTGGACTCTTGTCGCTGCAGTCCGCGCCGTTCGGGCAGACACCATTCGTGCAACTTCCCTCGTTTCCCTGGTCGGCACAGACGGTACTTCCGTTGGTCGAGCCCACGCGGGAGCCGCCGTTAATGTATGCAGTCAACTGATAATTGAGAGCACACGTCTCGACCGTCGGTGACAGATTGATATTGGCATTCGCCCATCCCCCGCCAACGTATGAGGTACCCCCGACAATCGTCGCCCATTTAAGCGTCGGGAGCGTCACGGGGTGCAGCGTCGTGTCGAACTGCATGTTCCCTTTATTGCGTTGCCACGCAGCGCCACAGGAAAGGACGTGGCTCTGCGCGTCGATCGCTGGATAATTCGTCAGTCGGTCGAGCAAGCCATCGCCATCCATGTCGACCATAGTGGCTTCGACGGTCGGATATCGACCATCAACGGGGCGATACCCCCAACTCAAGTTGTTCGTAAGTTGTGGCTCGTCCCCCTCACCAGGCGCAGCAGAGGTCCACGGGGCGGCTTGCGTTGTCTCGCCGGGATACGTCGTCATGAGCGACGAATTGCCGTATGTGAAGATCTCAGCGGGAAGATCAACCCGTGGCGAATCGACGCCGTAAGCGCTCTCCTGAATCGAATGCAGTGCGCGGTACGCTGCGTGTGAAGCGGTGCAGCTCTTCTCATTCGCGTCGTATGCGAGAGTGATTAGGCGCGTGTGTTCGGGGAAGCGTTCTGCAGCGGTTATCGCGTTAATCGTGATCAGGTCGAGCTCGCTCGCTCCGGTGACGATTTTGGTGCCTGTTCGGTAGCTCGTTTGAGAACCAATGGGTGGCGTAGCAGTCGGGGGACCAGGAACCCCGGCCGGTGGTGAGCACCCGTTCGCGATCGAATACGAGAAGTTCAGCGTCGCGAACGAACCTAAGCCAGCGTTCGCGTTCTCACCCCAAGAGATCGAGCTGATCCGGCATTCGCTATCGGCCCCGAGCTCGTAATAGTAGTCGACCGTGTTTCCGAAGGGATCGACGCTTCTCGTTAGGGGGGCGTAGCCATCAGAGATGATCGTGCATGTAGCAGTGTGGCTGGAGTCGCCGAAGTAGTGAACCTGGCCGTCGGTCGTGTAAACAACCCACTGGTATCCAGTGCTCGGAACTACCTTCACGTAGCGTTGAAACGTCGAGTCGTTCTGAGCGCGATATGTTCCTGTTCCCTCGCTGGTCCGGACCAGCGGACGGTCTCCGGCCAATGAGCTTTTGTAGACCTTGGTGCCCGCCGTGTGCGCCACTAGGCGTCCCTTTGCCGTGTCCTCCGTGATGATCGGAATCGACAATGACCATCCCGCTGCGATGCCACCGTAGATCGGCGCTTGCGACGAATACGACAGAGCGACATGCGGCTGCATGCCTTGTCGGCCTGGCGGGACGCTGATCGGATACGAAAACGTCAGAGCGCCGGTTTGAGATGCGACGGAGGCGTCACCATCCTGAATCTCCGCTGCCTTCGGCGGATCGGAACCGACCACCGGTGCCGACGTCTGGAAAATGTCGCCGGGCGCTGCCTCGGCCAGACGTCCTTGTTGAACCGTCATCGTGGCTGCCAGTGCAAGCGCGAGGACAGAATGGCTTCTCGAGATCGTTCGCTTCATGACGGCCCCCTACTCCTTCACTGACTTTGTGAGGCAACTGTTCACGGAATCGGAATCCTTTGCCCCTAGCGCGCACGAGAGCTGATCAGCTGAGACCTTTTTTTGGCAGTTCGACGTAAACGTTTCCCCGAGTGTTTGGTTCAAGGCTTCGCGGTACGCCGCGACATTGATCGCTGTCGCCGGACTGGCTTCGCGATGGTCGGATCCGAGGCCAGGAACTGCTGGGTGGGAGTCGATGTTCGCCAACGACGCGAGGCGCAGATCGACAACGTGATCGCGCAATTCCGTGCAGCGCTCTTCAGTGACTTCGTTCTTGCTGACACAAGCGCCGAAGCCCACTGAAAGCAGCAACCAACTGATGCGAAGCTGGGGACTGCGGTTCCGTATGCTTCTCGACGACGATTCAAAATCGGACATGACCACCTTGCTGCAACGCTGACGCGTCGCTTGTGCCGCAGCGCTAACGAGCGCCGAGCTCGAGCCCACCTCTGCGAATGGCGGCACGCTACGCGATTGCGAAGCAACGCAGCAACATCGAAATGCCGGCCGTCTTCGAATAAGTGATCGAGATCGATAGTGGCTAACGAGACATCAGCGACTTCGACGTCGGAACTTGTAGAGGGACGGTCTATCGACGTTTAGTGAATGCCAGTGCAACAAATTGCGGCACCTCTGGAGACTTGAAATCACCGTTATGGGATCGCTTGCAAGGCCACGGGAAGTTGCTCGGCATCGCTCGGCATCGGCCTCGAGCTGTCGCCAGATCCCGGGTCACCCAGCAGCGGGTCGACGCGTGCAAGGCCCCCGGCATCGCAAGACCTGTGACGTTCGCGACGCGGCCGAGTCGATCCTCGAAAACTGTGGGAGGGCACGGCCGGGGAAGTCTGGGACGCCGCCAGCCCAGTGTTCAAGACCTCCGAAAGCCGGATCCAGCTCGCGACGTTCCAGGAGCACCACCGCGACGCGCTCGGCGCCTACAAGCGCATCCGGCGCGTGACCGAAGCGAAGGTGATCGGCGGTACTTCCGCGACGTTCGACACAGACACCGGCTCGAGCGCTCGAGCGGTGTCCGCACCGTGTTCGGCCTCGAGCGCGG
Source organism: Deltaproteobacteria bacterium (assembly GCA_040004535.1). Taxonomy (GTDB): domain Bacteria; phylum Myxococcota_A; class Polyangia; order Haliangiales; family Haliangiaceae; genus JABFXX01. The sequence goes on along the minus strand of JBDUAS010000054.1, from coordinate 26,757 downwards.
CTCGAAGACCACCGCGTGGCACCTCCGAAGCTTCAAGCGCGTGCTCCCGATGCCGCGTGCGGACGAAGGTGGGCCAGTCGCGGATCAGGCGGGCAAGAAGTAAAAACTTCGCGTTGGCCGAAACGAATTCACAAACCGGCTTCATTCTTGATTAGGTTGCGGGCATGAGGATTTGCTTCGCGCTTTGCGCGATCGCGTTGGGATTCGGCTGTGGCCCGGGTGGTCGCGACAACGGCGCTTGCACGCCAGGGGAGCTGCGTTGCAACGGCAACGAGCTGCAGTCGTGCATCAACGACCAGTTCCAGGACAGCATGATGTGTCCGAGCGCGTGCTCTCCGAAGATCGGCTGCACGTTGTGCGTCGCGGGCACCGGCACGTGCAGCGGAAACCAGTCGCACGCGTGCGCAGACGACGGGATGTCGTACGTCGACGAGACGTGTGATCCGGCTCAAGGCGAGATGTGCGACGCGATGACGGGCGCGTGCTCCGGGCCGTGCTCCGCGAAGGCGCTCGGCAACAGCTACATCGGTTGCGAGTACTACCCGACGGTGACCGGCAACACGACGGGAACGACGTTCGACTTCGCGGTCGCGATCGCGAACACGACCTCGACCCCAGCGATGGTGACGATCGACGGTGGAGCGCTGACGACACCGCAAACGGTGACCGTCGCACCGAACGCGGTGACCTTGCAGACGCTGCCGTGGGTCGCGTCGCTGAAGCTGTGCGATACGCCCGACACGGATGGCTGCCTGCTCGGTGAGGGCACGTTCCACTACGGCGCGCTCGCCGTGAAGGGTGGCTATCACCTGCGCTCGAGCTCGCCGGTGACGGTCTATCAGTTCAACTCGCTCGAGTACGTGAAGAACAACGTGTTCTCCTACTCGAACGACGCTTCGCTGTTGCTGCCAGTCAACGTGTGGCGCACGAAGTACTTCGCCGCCGCCTGGCAGCAAGTCGGCAGCACGAACGCGAGCGAGATGGCCGTCACGGCCCGCCTCGACGGTACGGCGGTGACCATCACGTCGAAGGCTGCAACCTCGGCGGATCAAGGTGCGCCCGCGTTCGGCGTCGGAGCTCCGCAGACGGTCATGCTCAACGCGGGCGATGTCCTGGAGCTCGCTTCGATCACCGGCGATCTGACCGGCTCGTTGATCGATTCGACGTTGCCGGTCCAGCTGATCAGCGGCCACTACTGCGCCGACGTTCCCGATGGCATTGCCGCCTGCGATCACCTCGAGGAATCGATGTTCCCGGTCGACACGCTGGGGACCCACTACGTCATCAATGCGCCGGCCGTCACTTCGATCCCCGCGGGCAAGGCTGAGGTCGTGCGCGTGATCGCGACCGCCGACGCCACGAACCTCACGTACGACCCCCCGGTCACCGGGGCGCCGACGACCATCCCGACGGCGGGCGGATTCATCGAGATCCCGAGCAACGCGACCAGCTACCAGATCACCTCGGACCAGAAGGTGCTCGTTGTCCAGTACATGGAAGGGCAGGCGGCAGGCGGCAACACCGGCGATCCCGCGATGGCGCTCGCGGTACCGGCCGAGCAATTCCGTAGCTCGTACTTGTTCCACGCGCCGATCAGCTACGAGTCCAACTACGTCGATGTCACCGCACCGATGGGAGCGAACGTGCAACTCGACAGCGGGGCATCGCTGACGTTCACGCCGATCGGTACCTCGGGCTACGGTCTCTCGCGCGTTCAGAGCTTGACCGCCGGGCCGGCGAGCGACGGCAACCACAACATCCAAGGCGACATGCCGTTCGGCATCACCGTGTATGGCTACGGCCAGTACACGAGCTACTGGTATCCGGGCGGCCTGAACCTCGACAAGATCATCGAGTAAGCGGCGAGCTAGGCCTCGACGACGCGCGCGGGCGCGATCCGCGCATCTTCCTCGCGGCGCGCGCGGCGGCGCAGGATCAACCACGCGACGAGCGCGGTGCCGGGCCAGAGGAGCCACGACAGCAGCAACCACAGCGGGCGCTGGAACCGGAGCTCGATCGTGTGCTTGCCGGGAGACGTCACGTCGACGGCGGGGAAGTCGGGCGTCACGCGGCGGACGGGGACCTCGACGCCGTCGACAAATGCGTGCCAGCGCGGGTGCCAGCTCTCGTGGACCCAGAACGTCGTCGGGCCGGTGGTCTCGACCTCGGCGACGATGTCGGCGTCATCGCCGGGCGAGTCCTGGCGCCAGGCGCGCAGCGTCTTGCCCTGTGGCGGCGGGCCGGAGGTGCCGGAGCCGACGTAGGCGAGCACTTGATCGTGCGTCGGCATGTCGCTGCGTAACCAATCGAGCACGAAGATCCGGCCGAGCTGGCCGGTCCGGTAGTACGGCGGCAGCACGCCGACGACTTGGACGGGCGAGACGAGACCGGGCGCGTGGAGCTTGCGGATCTCGTACTTGTCGGTGCGCGCGACGACCTCGCCCTCGGGGAGGTTCGCGCCTTTGGTCCGCTCGAACACGAGGTAGGGCGCGTCGTAGATCCACGCGTTCTTCGCGTAGTCGCGCAGCGTCCACAGCGCGTCGTAGTTCGGGCTCGCCTGAAGGCCACCGCCGCCCATCTGCAGCGTCGTCGGGACGCGATAGTAGATGTACGGCGTCAGGTTCCACCAATGATTCTCGGCGCCGGGGCCGGGTTGGTGGCGGGCCTGCGGTTGCTCGCCGAGCAGCTTCGCGATCTCGAGCATGTCCTTGCGGACGGGGTAGTCCTTCAGCGTGTGGATCCGCGCGAGCAACGCGCGCCCACCGGGATACGCGACGAACACGAGCAGCGACGCAGCGACCGCTGCCAGCATCGTGCGAATGCCGTAGACGAGCGACGAGACTTCGACGTGGATCGGCGCTTGGGCGGTGAGCTCGCTGGCTGCAACCGGCTTGGCCCGTCGCCGGCCGAACCACTTGTCCCACGGGGCTTCCCACAGCCATTGGCCCATCATCACGGCGCCGGCGCCGATACCCATGCCGATCACGGTCTGCATCGCACCGAGCGCGCGGACCGCGGGGATCAAGTCGTCGCCGAACTTGCCGGTGTGCGGGCCGAGGCCGAGCCAGATCGCGTAGAGGATGCCGGCGGGCCACAGCCAGCGCATCACGGGCGACCGCTTGATCAGCGTGAACACGAACACGATCGGAAAGCCGTAGGTGAGCAGCGGAAGTCGCCGGCCGAAATCCTTCGGCATGAAGTCCATGATCGAACCGGACGTGTACCAATGCCACAGGCCGCCGAACCCGGGCCCGATCTCGTCGCCGACGCGGTGCGGGAAGCCGCCGAAGCCTTCGCGATCGAACACGAGCGGCAGCAACACGGGCGCGGTCGTCAGCATCAGCGTCGCGCCGAGGATCACGAACCGGTGAAGCTCACCCTCGACGCCCCGCACGCGCGGATCGCGCCAGCGCTCGTCGGTCGCGCGGAACTTGAAGTACAGCGCGGCGCCGATCGCGGCGATCCCGGCGGTGATCACGATCTGCCCGACCGACGCGCCCGGACCGACCGGCATGACGCCGAGCGCGCACAGCAGCACGAACGGCGCGCCACCGGCGTACATGAGGATCACGCCGATCATCGTCGGCGACGTCCAGATCCGCCACTCGGCGACGGCCCGCACGAGGAACGCGACGAACAGTGCGACGCCGAGCGAGATGCCGGCGAACGGATGGCAGAGGAACGATGCGCCGCCCCACGCGATCGCGGGCGCGAGGCCCTTCGCGTCGCGCATCCAGCGCGCGCCGTGACCGAGCGCGAGCGGGAACATGCAGAGCGCCCAGGTCTGGGTGTAGAGCCCGACCTGGAACGTGCCGGCGTTGCCCGCACCCCAGCGCGACTCGCCGTTCATGAAGCCGATCACGAACGCGGCGATCGCGGCCTGCCACGGCGTCGCGCCCATCAGGCGCATGCCGCGATACGCGCACGCGGGCGCGAACACGAGCGGCAGGATCACGCTGAGCGAGAAGAAGAATGGATGATGTCCGAAGATCGCGGCGGGGATCGCCGACGCGAGCTGCGGCAGCACCTGGTAGTAGTACGCGGACGCGTAGCCGGCGTTCGCGCTCGGGTTCCATAGATCGAAGTCGAAGTGACGCAGGCAATCGGCGATCCGTGCGCTCTCGCCGAAGTGAAACGACAGATCGTCGCCGGCGGGCTCGCCGCCGAGGATGTGCCAGTGGATGCACGCGATCGCGATCGTGATCAGGCCGAGCGCGGGTAGAGCACCGTGCTTCGCGACCCAGCGCCCGACGTCGTCCCACAGGTCGTTTTCGTGCGTGCGCTTGCGCGGGGTCGCATTCTGGATCCCTGGCGCGAGTGCCGGCTTCGCATCCGGCTCGCCCGCTGGTTCGGCCGACGTTTCGGGCTCGGGTTTCGGCTCCGTCGCAGGCGCTTCAACCGCGTCCTCTGGCTTCGTTTCGTCGTTCTCGCTCACGCAACATCCTCACGATCGATCTCGAGCAGATCCGCCACGCGATCGTCATCGAACCACGGCGTCGCGCCACGCACTTCCGCGACCGCGGCGGCCCACCGACTCGCAGCACGCCCGCACTGCGCGAAGTCCCAACCGAGCGTCATGCCGTGGACCAGGATCGCGAGGAACGCATCGCCGCAGCCGACGTTATCGCCACCGGGCTTCGCGGGCGTCCCCGAAATCTCGATCGCACGCGCGCTGGCATCCGGTCCGAACAACGTCGCGCCGGCGGCACCGTGGGTGACCGCGACGACGCGAGGCCGCTTGCGCAGCTCCGCGATCGGATCGGCCCAGCCCAACCAATCGGCGAGCGACGCGAGCTCGCGATCGTTGACCTTCACCATGTCGGCGCGCTCGAGCGCCGCGAGCACCGCGACGCTCTCGTTGATCTCCGGGCCGGTCGCGGTCTTCCTCAAATTCACATCACACACTTTCAAACAGCGGCCATGCGCCGCGTTCATCCCGTCGCGCCAGCCTTGCAGACCTGCCGCGGTGCGCTGTGCGAGCGTCCCGTAGATCACCACGCTCGCTTCGCCGAGCGCCCCGATCACATCATCGGTGCACGCGATCCGCTCCCACGCGCGGTCCGCGACCAGCTTGTAGCGCGGCTCGCCATGGTCGACCGTGACCTCGACCACACCCGTTGCGCGCTCGGTATCGACCTGGACGAGCGACGTGTCGCAGACCTCGCCGAGCCGAGCGATCGCGCGCCGGCCGTCGTCGTCATCGCCAACCCGCGACACCAAGCGTGCCCAACCACCGGCCATCCCGAGGTGCCAGGCGACGTTCGACGGTGCTCCACCGAGCTGTGCGCCGTCGGGGAACAGGTCCCACAGGACCTCGCCCCAGATGATGACCGCTTGGTCGGTAGTTGACATCGGCAGACTTAGTGTAAACAATACACGATATCCGATGACCGACGGCCTCGACAACGTGTACGGCGATTCGCTCGCGCTGTTGACCGACTTGTACCAGCTGACGATGGCTTACGGCTACTGGAAGTCAGGCGTTGCCGATCGCGAGGCCGTGTTTCACCTGACGTTCCGGCGCGCCCCATTTGGCGGCGGTTACGCGGTCGCAGCGGGCCTCGGTCCCGCGCTCGAGTTTCTGGAGCGATTTCGGTTCACCGCCGACGACCTCGCGTACCTCGCGACGTTGCGCGATAGCGAGGACGCGCAACTGTTTCCCCAGGCGTTTCTCGACTACCTCGGCGAGCTCCGCTGGTCATGCGACGTCGACGCGATGCCCGAAGGCTCGCTCGCGTTCGCGCACGAACCACTCGTCCGCGTCCGCGGCCCGATCGCGCAGGCGCAGCTCGTCGAGACCCCGCTGCTCACGCTCCTCAATTACCAGACGCTCGTCGCGACGAAGGCCGCGCGGGTCAGCCAGGCCGCACGCGGCGCGCCGGTGCTCGAGTTCGGCCTGCGCCGCGCCCAGGGCATCGATGGCGGGCTCGCCGCGGCGCGCGCCGCGTATATCGGCGGCACCGCCGGGACGTCGAACGTGCTCGCCGGCAAGCTGTTCGGGATCCCGGTGCGCGGCACGCACGCGCACAGCTGGGTGATGTTTCACGACTCCGAGCTCGAGTCGTTTCGCGCGTACGCCGCGGCGATGCCCGGCAACTGCACGTTCCTCGTGGATACCTACGACACCATCGCCGGCGTCGCGCACGCGATCACGGTCGGCAAGGAGCTGCGCGCGCACGGCCATGAATTCGCCGGCATCCGGCTCGACTCCGGCGACCTCGCGCACCTGTCCGCCGAGGCGCGGCAGATGATGGACGCCGCGGGCTTTCCCGCCGCGAAGATCGTCGCGTCCAACGATCTCGACGAGCACTTGATCGGCAACATCATCGAGCAGGGCGCGCGGATCGACACGTGGGGCGTCGGGACCAAGCTCGTCACCGCCTACGATCAACCCGCGCTCGGCGGCGTCTACAAGCTCGGCGCCTCGCGCGACGAGCATGGCGTGTGGCGCGACGCGATCAAGCTCAGCGAGCAGCCGATCAAGATCTCGAACCCCGGGATCCTCCAGGTCCGCCGGCTCCGCCGCGGCGACGAGTACGTCGGCGACGTGATCTACGACAGCGAGCGTGGCCTCAGCTCGCCGGTCGCGCTGCACGATCTCGAGGATCCAGTGCGCGCGGCCTATGCACCGGCCGCCGATGCGAGCGAAGATCTACTCGTGCCGGTGATGAGGAACGGCCAGCGTGTGGGCCCGCGCGCGACGCTCGCCCAGGCGCGCGCTCGTGCCGCTGCGGACCTCGCCCGGTTATCGCCGCGGACGCGTCGCTTCCTCAATCCGCAGCCGTATCCGGTCGGGCTCGATCGCTGGGTCCACACCCGCAAGCAAGAGCTGATCGCACGTGCGCGCCGCGTGGAGAAGACGACGTGATCACTTCGCCGCTCGTATTTTCGATCCCGGCCTACGACTACCTCGGCGTCGCGATCGCCGCGGCCGGCGGCTGGGAGTACGGCAAGATCTATCGCGAGCAATTCCCCGACGGCGAGCACTACTGCCGGATCGACACCGACCCCGCCGACCGTGACGTGATCCTCGTCGGCGGCACCGTGGACGACGCGGCGACGCTCGCGCTCTACGACCTCGCGTGCGGGCTGGTCAACAACGGCGCGTATCGCCTGTCCCTCGTGATCCCGTACTTCGGCTACTCGACGATGGAGCGCTCGACGCGCGACGGCGAGATCGTGACCGCGAAGACCCGCGCGCGCCTGTTGTCGTCGATCCCGCTCGCGAGCCGCGGCACCCAGGTGTTCCTGCTCGATCTCCACGTCGCGTCGATCGCGCATTACTTCGAAGGCGGCATCCGCCCGATCCACGTCTACGCGAAGGACTTGATCCTCGACGAAGCGCGCCGGCTCGGCGGCGGCATGTCGGGCGAAGGCCCGGCGCGCAGCAGCGCCGAAGGCGATGCGAAGGTGAACGACTTCGTGCTCGCATGCACGGACGCGGGCCGCGCGAAGTGGGTCGAGTCGCTCGCGAACGACCTCGGCGTCCAGGCGGCGTTTGTCTACAAGCGACGCGTTTCGGGCAGCGAGACCCACGTCACCGGCGTGTCGGCGCAGGTCGCCGGCAAGCGCGTCGTCATCTACGACGACATGATCCGCACCGGCGGCTCGCTGATCAACGCGGCGCAGGCGTATCGCGATGCCGGCGCGGCGTCGATCGATGCAATCGCGACTCACGGACTGTTCCCCGGCGACTCGCTCGCGCGGATCCAGGCGACCGGGCTGTTCGGCCAGGTCGCGACCACCGACAGCCACCCGCGCGCCATGGCACTGTCATCCTCGTACTTGCACGTGACGAGCACCGCGAAGCTGCTCGCCGAGCATCTCAGGTCTAACCGATGAGTGCGGGAAGCGCAGACCAAAAATGAAGCTCTTGAAGGTCGCCGTCGCGTGTGTGAACCAGACGCCGTTCGCGTGGGATGAAAACCTCGCGCATCTGCGGATGGCGATCGATCACGCGCGCGCCGAGGGCGCGACCGTCCTGTGCTTGCCCGAGCTCGCGATCACCGGCTACGGCTGCGAGGACGCGTTCTTCATGGATGGCCTCCAGGACACCGCGTTCGCGCAGCTCGAGACGCTCGCGACCCACACCGAAGGCATGGTCGTCGCCGTCGGCATCCCGATCTTCCACGAGAAGGCGCTCTACAACTGCGCCGCGATCCTCGCGGACGGCGCGATCGTCGGGTTCGCCGCGAAGCAGTTCTTGCCCGGCGACGGCGTTCACTACGAGCCGCGCTGGTTCAAGCCGTGGCCGGCCGGTGAGATCGACACGCTCGAGCGCACGCTCGAGGACGGGACGCTGAAGAAGTTCCCGATCGGCGATCTCGTGTTCGAGATCGGCGACGTCCGGTTCGGCTGCGAGATCTGCGAAGACGCGTGGGTCGCGAACCGCCCGGGCATCGACCTCGCGCTGCGCGGCGTCGACGTGATGTTGAATCCGAGCGCGAGCCACTTCGCGTTCGACAAGTTCGCCGTTCGCCAGCGGTTCGTGATCGAAGGCTCGCGCGCGTTCGGCGTCGCGTACCTCTATGCGAACCTCATGGGCAACGAGGCGGGGCGCATCATCTATGACGGTGGCGGCTTGATCGCGTCGGGCGGCGAGCTGCTCGCGCGCGGTCGCCGGTTCTCGTTCCACGACGTCGAGCTCGCGACCGCGGTCGTCGACATCGATGGCAATCGGCGCGAGGCGACGAAGCGCGTCGGCTATGCGCCGCGCCACGACGCCGAGGCGTTGCTGGTCTCGCATCCGTTCGTCTGGCCGCATCGCCGGCCCGAAGCGCCCCCGCCGCGCACGCGATCGTGGGAAGACCGCCAGTCGCTGCGCGAGGAGGAATTCGGCCGCGCCGTCGCGCTCGGCCTGTGGGATTACCTCCGCAAGTCGCGCGCGCAGGGCTACGTGATCTCGCTGTCGGGTGGCGCCGACTCCGCCGCGTGTGCGGTGCTCGTCGCCCAGGCGGTCAAGCTCGCGTTCTCGGAGCTCGGCGCCGGCGGTGTCAAGCAGCACGTGCCGTGGTGCACGCGGCTCGTCGACGCGATCGATCACAAGAAGGATCCGGTCGCCGCAGTGCTCGCGTGCGCGTATCAACCGACCGAGAACTCGGGGCGCGTGACGCGGCTCGCGGCCGAGGTGGTCGCGAAGGCAATCGGCGCCGACTTTCACGTGATCGACGTCGACGCGCAGTACAAGGCGTACATCGCGTCGCTCGAGAAGGCGCTCGGCCGGCCACTGACGTGGGAGAGCGACGACCTCGCGCTGCAGAACATCCAGGCGCGCGTGCGTGCGCCGTCGATCTGGATGCTCGCGAACCTCCGCGGCGCCGTGTTGATCACGACCTCGAATCGGAGCGAGGCCGCGGTCGGCTACGCGACGATGGACGGCGACACCTCCGGCGGGCTCGCGCCGCTCGGCGGCATCGACAAGTCGTTCCTGCGCCAGTGGCTGAAATGGATGGAGACCAAGGGCCTCCTCGATCTCGAGCCGATTCCCGCGCTCGGCGCGATCAACTCGCAGGCCCCGACCGCGGAGCTGCGGCCGGTGTCGAACGGCGTCGCGCAGACCGACGAGGCCGACCTCATGCCGTACGACTTCCTCGAGGCCGTCGAAGACTCGGCGATCCGCGACAAGCGCACGCCGATCGAAGTGCTCGAGGAGCTGCTGCCACGTTACCCGCAATACGCGCCGGCTCAGCTCGCGACCTGGATCGAACGGTTCTTCCACAAGTGGTGTCAGAACCAGTGGAAGCGCGAGCGGATCGCGCCGAGCTTTCACCTCGACGATCGCAACGTGGATCCGCGGTCGTGGTGCCGATTCCCGATCCTGTCCGGTGGCTTCGATAAAGAGCTCGCCGAAATGCGCGCGTTCGTCGCGATGGGCCGAGCGGAGCGATAGCGAAAGGTACGATGTCGTTCGAGTACGAATATCCGCGCGCTGCGCTCACCGTCGACTGCGTCGTGTTCGGTCTCGACGAGACCGACCTCAAGGTGCTGCTGATCCAGCGCAAGCTGCAGCCGTTCCAGCACGCCTGGGCATTGCCCGGCGGGTTCGTCCGCGTCGACGAGACGCTCGACACCGCGGCGCGCCGCGAGCTCGAGGAAGAGGCCGGCGTCACCGACGTCTACCTCGAGCAGCTCTACACGTTCGGTACGCTCGATCGCGATCCGCGCGAACGGATCGTCACCGTCGCGTATTACGCGCTCGCGAAGCTCTCCGATCACCGGATCCGCGCCGCGACCGATGCGATGGGGGTCGGCTGGTTCTCGCTCGACGATCTGCCGAAGCTCGCGTTCGATCACCAGGACATCGTCGACCGCGCGGTCGACCGTCTCCGCGGCAAGGTCCGCTACACGCCGATCGGGTTCGAGCTACTCCCGCCGCGGTTCTCGCTGACCCAGCTCCAGCGGCTGTACGAGATGATCATCGGCTCCGACCTCGACAAGCGGAACTTCCGCAAAAAGATCCTCGCGATGGATCTGCTCGTCGAGACGGACGAAGTGGAGCAGGGTGTACGACATCGCGCCGCCCGGCTCTATCGCTTCGATCGACGCAAGTACGATCGCTTGACCAAGCAGGGCTTCGAGTTCGCGATGTAAGCTCGCGGCATGCGCGCGCTGATCCTCGTCGATCTCCAGTACGACTTCATGCCCGGCGGCGCACTCGCGGTCGCTCACGGCGACGACACGATCGCGGTCGCGAATCGCGTGCTGCCGCACTTCTCGGTCGTCGCGGCGACCCAGGACTGGCACCCGCGCGACCACGAGAGCTTCAAGTCGACGTGGCCCGTGCACTGCGTGCAAGGCACGCACGGCGCCGAGCTCCATGCGGATCTCGATCGCGCGCGGATCACCGAGGTGATCAAGAAGGGCACCGATCCGGCGATCGATAGCTACTCGGGCTTCTTCGACAACGCGCACGAGAAGGAAACGGGGCTCGCCGACTGGCTGCGCTCGCGCTGGATCGAGCAGATCTACGTGATGGGCCTCGCGACCGACTATTGCGTGAAAGCGACCGCGCTCGACGCGAAAGAGCTCGGCTTCGACGTCAAGCTGATCGAGGACGGCTGTCGCGCCGTCGAGCGCAATCCCGGCGACGGCGAGCGCGCGATCGCGGAGCTCCGCGCTGCCGGGGTCGCGATCGTCGACAGCGGATCGATCGGACCCTAGAGCGGCCCCTAGAACGGCCCGAGAGCGGCTCGTAGCCGAGCGTAGCCGCACACCGGGCCTGGCACGGTGAGTGCTGTACCAAGGGCATGAGGCCCCAAGAGTACTCGCCACGCCCGCGTCGCCACGGTTGGCAGGACCTGTTCGAGCCGATCGACCCACCGCCGCCCGAATCGATCGAGGTCAACTCTCCGATTCGCGACGATTCGCAGATCGGCCTGACGGAGGACCTCGACCGCGAACCCGATGGCGTACCGCACGCCGTGGTCGGTTTGACCGCGTTCTTCTCGGTCATGTTCGCACTCCTCGTCCTCTGCGTGTTCTTCATCGGCTCGACGGTCGGCAAGGCCGGTGCGATCCTGCTGCTTTGCCTCGCGGTCCCGCTGATGATTAGCAAGCTCAAAACGAAGTCGAACCGCGACCGCGATCACATCCACCCGTCCCGTTGATTCTCCGGGTAGACCGCACGCTGTGGCAGTTGCGTCGGCACGCCGCAAACGCCAGATTCGCGGTTGTGCACCGCGTCGTCGTCCTCCTCGCCCTGATCGGTGCATGCCACGGTGGCGGGCCGTGGGCGCCGGTGCGCGCGCATTCGAAAAAGGGCGACTATCTCGCGCACCTCGAGCTCCAGACGGTGGGCAAAGAAGTGGTCGACCCGACCGACATCTTGCCCAAGCTCGGCCTCCACGCCGTCGCGAGTCGCGAGGGCACGATCGACGAGTACCAGCTGCAGCTCGACACCCAGCGGATCAGCGGCGTCTATCAGCGGCTCGGCTACTTCGCGGTCGACGTGAAGACCAAGATCGAGAAGCTCGACAAGACGTATCCCGACGCGACGACGCTCGTGTTCGTCGTGACGCCGGGGCCGCGCGCGATCGTCCACCTCGAGTTCTTCGGCTTGCCCGACAACGTGCCGTTCTCGAAGGTCCGCGACGTGGTGCCTCTCAAGGAGGGCTCGAAGTTCGACTACGACGCGTACGACGCGACGAAAGAACCATTGCTCGATCTCCTGATGGACAACGGCTACGCGCATGCGCGGGTCGAAGGGACGGTGATCGCGGATCGCGCGCACGCGAAAGCGACACTGCGGTTCGTCGTCGATCCGGGACCAGCCTCGACGTTCGGCGAGATCCAGATCCAGGGCGTCACGGATCCGATGCTCGTCGCGGCGTTGCGCGCGCGGCTCCAGTGGTCGACGGGCGAGCCGTTCTCGCACAAGGCGATCGTCGCGACGCAAAATGCGATCTACGGGATCGGACTGTTCGGTTCCGTGCGGGTCGAGCCGTCGACCGACGATCTGTCGCCCGTGGTTCCGGTCAAGATCTCGGTCACGCCGGTGACGAAGAACGAAGCGAGCGCGGGCGGCGGCTTCGCGATCGAGCCAGAAGCGTACGCGCCGCGCGCGCGGTTCACGTGGACCCGCCACGGCGTGCTGACACCGCTCACGACCTCGGTGCTCGACCTCCGGCCGGAGTACGCGTTCGAGACCCAGACGTGCAGCCACGTCTACTTCTTCTGGACCTGCAAGCGCGACTTCCGCGGGCGCGTCGTCGAGACGATCACGCAGCAGGATCTGTTCTTGACAGACGTCCGCGGCGACCTCGAGGGCGGCGCGGACTACCTCATCTACGAGGCGTATTCCAAGCTCGGCGCCCACGTGCGCCTCGGCCTCACCAAGCCCTGGTTCGACAAGAAGCTCGAGCTCCGGGTCGGCTGGCAATACCAGGTGAATGGCTTCCCCGCGACGAACGTCGATCCGGCTACCGTGCAGCGCCTCGGCGTCGGCAACGTCAACTACATCGGCGCGTACAGCGGGACGCTCGTGCTCGACCTCCGCGATTCGCCGATCAGTCCGCACTTCGGCCTGTACGCCGAGGTCAAGGCGGCGGTCGGTACGCGCTACGCGCTCGGTAAATACGACTATCTCCAGCTCACGCCCGAGGTCCGTGGCTTCTTGCCGCTGGGCTCGGATTACGTCGTGGCGGCGCGCAGCCGGTTCGGTACGATCACCGGTCACGTGCCCGCGACCGAGCGCTACTTCGGAGGCGGTACCTCGAGCATGCGCGGGTTCTCCGCGCGCCAGCTGTCGCCGTTCGTGCGCTCGACGCTCGCTCCGTTTCCGAACGTGCCGATCGGCGGTGCCGGCCTCCTCGAGCTCGGCGTCGAGCTGCGCATCCCGTCGTACTTCAACTTCCTCGGGTTTCCGATCTCGAGCGTCGTGTTCCTCGACGGCGGTGACGTCACGTTCGCGGCCGGGGATCTCGATCCGAAGGACCTCCACTGGGCGACCGGTTTCGGCCTTCGTGTCGTCACACCGGTCGGTCCGGTCGGGCTCGACATCGCGTACCGGTTGAATCGCACCGAGCACGATGCCGCGATGTTGAACCCCGACGCGGGCCACCACGTCAACTGGCTGCTCGCGGTCGGCGAGGCGTTCTGATGGCGCCGGCGCCCACGGATGTGGTGCGGCCATCGACCGTGCGCAGGGTTTTCCGCTGGAGCATGCGTCTCGTCGTCGGCTTCTTCGCGCTGCTGTTGCTCGTCATCGGTGCCGCGTTGATCTTCATCCATACAGATGCCGGCCGTGACTACGTGCGGCGCAAGGCCGAGGCCGCGCTCGTGAACTCGTTCCCGGGTGGTGTCCACATCGGCCGGATCGAAGGCAGCCTGTTCGGAACGCTCGTGATCGACGACCTCCGGCTGAACGGCCGCGACGGCAAGCCGATGCTGGTCGTCGGCACCGCGAAGGTGAAGCTGTCGATCTTGCCGCTGCTCGTGCACACCGCGCGGCTCGATTCGATCGCGCTCGAGGACGTCACGTTCGACAAGCACGCGCAGCCCGAGCCATCGCCGGAGATTCCAGAAACGCCGAAGGAAGGCGGCGGTGCGACGTGGGAGATCCAGATCCCGCGGGCGACGATCGTGCGCGGTCGGATGGTCATCGCGACGAGCTCGCGCGTGATCGAATTGACCGACGTCGACGCGCAGGCGAGCGTGACGGTCGCGGAAGGCATCACGATCGAGGCGCACGCGACCGGCAAGTACGCGGGAAAGTCGTTCGAGGTGACGACGCTGCTCGGCGTGTTCGACGGTGACATCGCGGCCCCACTCCTGGTCGCGAAGATCGATCAGGCGAGCATCATGGCGCTGGCGGTGTACGCCGGGCCGCGCGTCGACGGCGTCGTCCGGGCGAACGTGCCGGCGGCGACGGTCAAGGCGCTCGCGGGCGTCGACCTGCCGGGCGATGTCGAGCTCGTCGCGATGGCCCACGACGGCGCGGTCGACGCGAAGGTCGTGATGGCGGGGGCGAGCGTGCGCGCGCTGTTGCAGACCGACCTCGTCGCGAAGTCGGCGACCGGGCTCGTGATCGCGGCGGTACCCGACGCGACGCGCCTCGATCCGCGGATCGGCGGCGCCGGCATCGCGACCGCGTCGATCGACGCGTCGCTCGATCACGTGCGCGGCATCATCACGGTCGACGGCATGTATCGCGTCGACAAGGCGGCGGTCGGTCAGGACCGGATTCGCGGCACATCGCTGCTCGCAGTCGATGCATCGCTCGCCGGCGCGTGGTTGATGTTCGAGAGCGCCGTCGACCTCGGCAAGGGCCGCGCGACCGCGATCGCGGAGGTCGCGAAACAGGAGGACGAGTACGTGCTGACCAAGTCGACGTTCCTCGCCGCGGCGAAGCACGTCGGGGCGCGGAAGACCGACGTCGCGATCGGCTCGATCACGACGAGCCTCCACGCGTCGGGCCCGCTGTACCCGAAGCACGATCTCGAGATCACCGGCAACCTCGGCGGCGATGCCCTGCGCTACGGCGACCTCTCGGTCCAGACCGTCGATGTCGCGCTGAGCGTGCACGATCACGCCACGGCGCACGTCGATCTCGGCAGGGTCATGAAGGGCGAGCGCTTGTTGGGCTCGGCGAGCCTCGACGGGCGCGGCACGCTCGAGCGCACGGACGCAGGCTCGATCATCACGATCGACATCGACAACCATTCGATCTCGACGGCCGCGAACGGCACGTGGTCGGGGTCCGGCGGGCGCATCGTGATCGATCCGACCAAGATCGTGATCTCCAACCTCCACACCAATAGCGGCACGAGCAAGGTCGTCGCCGACGTCGCGTTCACCAAGGCGTCGAAAGACCTCGATGCCAAGATCTCCGCGAAACAGGTCGCACTCGCGACGCTCGCGCCGGATCTCGAAGGTACGCTCGCCGCCGACGTCGACGTCCATCGCCGGAGTGGGCGATGGTCCGGCGGCGGTCACATCGTCGGGACGAAGCTCACGATTCCGAAGCAACCCGTGATCGACGTCGATGCAAACCTCGAGATCAAAGGACGCCACGTCCAGGTCGATGCGACCACGACCGCGGAGGCCGGCGCGGTGTCCGTCGCGTTCGATGTCGAGGGTCCGTACGACCTGACCGATGTCCAGGCGTGGAAGCGACTCGACCGGCGCGCGATCGATGTCGCCGGTCTCGGCGTGTCGAAGCTCGATCTCGCGAAGCTCGGCAAGCCAAACCTGACCGGGATCATCGATGGCAAGCTCGGTGTCACCGCGAAGGACGCGAGCGGTGTGCTGCATGTCACCGGGATCCAGACGACGGCCGGCACGGTCGACGGCGATCTCACGCTCGCGCCAAACGCGACGAACATCGACGCCGGCGTCACCGCACGACTCGACGGCAGAGAAGTCGTCACGGGCACGGCGACGATCGCGCTGCCGGCGCACCCGTTCGATCCGGAGGCATGGAAGCTGCTCGGCAAGCGCGTGTTGAAGAGCGCCGACATCGTAGGCAAGCCGATCGATGTCGATCCGGCGCTGCTCGCGAAGCTCGAGATCGACGCGCCGTACCACGCGCGGGTCGAGTCGCACATCGTCGCGGACGAAGGCGCTGACAAGATCACGGTCACGGCCGATGTCCACGCGCTCAGCGGCGGCGCGATCAAGCAGCCGATCGAGGTTCACGTCGAGACCACGGTCGACGCCACGGGCGTGACCGTCGGCGGGGACATCAAGTCGGCGAACACCGAGCTCGTGAGGATCGATGCGAGCGCACCGATCACGCTCGACACGCTCACCGTCGCGCGGACCGCGAAGCTGACCGGCACGATCACGTTGCCGAACACACCGGCGAAGGACCTGATCGCGGTGATCGGCCGTGGCGACATCACCGCCGGCACGGTCGGCGGCACGATCGCGATCGGGGGAACGATCGGGGTGCCGACCGTCAACGTCGACCTCGAAGCGAAGGGCATCGAGATCCCCGCTTCGCTGCAAGGACGCAAGTCGGCCAAGCTCCAGGAGCTCGCGATCAAGGGCACGTGGGACGGCGAGACCGTCGCGCTACACATCAACGGCAACGAGGTGAACGGGAGCCTGATCGACCTCAAGGTCGACGGCAAGCCGCGCGATCGCAAGTCGATCGTCGCGTCGCTGACCGCGGTAAACTTCGACCTCGCACCGGTCACCGCGTTCGGCACCGGCGCGATCTCCGCGGCGAAGGGCACGATCAACGCGGGGCTCACGCTCCGCGGCCTCGACCCCGACACCGGCGACGTCAACGGCCGGTTGCAGATCACGGGCGGTCGCTTTCCGTTGTCGCCGCTGCTCGGCACGTTGCGCGCGATCGAGGCCGAGATCGACATCGCGAACCACCAGGTCAAGCTGACCAAGCTCGACGCGAAGCTCGGCAGGGGCGCGATTCACGGGACCGGCCACCTCGACCTCGTCGGCTCGCAGCCGACGAAGCTGCACGCCGACATCGCGGTCAGCGACGTCTCGCTCGTGCGCGCGTTCCAACCGACCGTCGGCGCGACGGTGAAGATCGATCTCGCGGCGTCGGGTCCGCAGTGGACGGGCACGATCGATGTGTCGAAGGGCCACGTCGACATCCTGACCTCCGGCGGTGCGAAGTTGCTCGACTCGGAGCTCCCGAGCGACATCGTGTTCGTCGACGAAGGCAATCACGATCAGATCAAGCTCGGTGCGCGCGAGCCGCCGACCAAGCCGTGGTTGCTCGCGACCGTCGCGATCCACCCGGTCCAGCTCCAGATCATCCAGGAGCAGTTCCAGGTCCGCGGCGCCGCGAGCGGCGATCTGCAGCTCTCGCTCGGTCAGGGCTCGATCGGGCTCGACGGCGAGATCGACGCGACGCGCGGTGATATCGATCTGCTCGGCGGTCGCTCGTACGTCGATCACGCGGCGGCGATCTTCGATGGCACGATCGATCCGCGACTCGACGTCAAGATCAACCGGGACCTCGACTCGCTCACGGTCAACGCGCTGATCGGCGGGCGCGCGAGCGCACCCGAGATCACCCTGACCAGCGAGCCCGCAGGGCCGTACACGCAGGGCGAGCTGTACGCGATGTTCATCGGCGGCCAGACCAGTGCGACGGGCGGCAGCGACGCGGCGCAGGCAGGCGCAGCAGCCGGCGCAGGCGTCGCGTCGGCGTTCGTGTCGGCGAGGATCCGCGAGCAGCTGAAGAAGCGGTTCAACGTCGACCTCAATATCGCGTTCAACTACGAGGTCGCCACCGCGTCTTCGAGCGAGGCGTTGAAGATCGGCTACTGGTACAGCCCGAAGCTGTTCATCGCCGGCCGCGGCCATCCCGAGGCGCGCGTCGACGAGAACTCGAACGAGCTCTTGTTCGAGTACCACTTGCGCGGAAACTGGATCTGGCAGGGTACCCTGGGCGATCGCAATTACGACGGCACCGATTTCGTGAAACGCTGGCACTGGTAATGGATCTAACGAACCTCCGCGATCGGATCGACGCCGTCGATCGCCAGATCATCGCCTTGCTCGCCGAGCGCCTACGCATCGTCGAGGACGTCGCGCTCGCGAAGCTCGAGGCCGCGAGCCCGTTTCGCGATCGCGGGCGCGAGGAACGCTTGCTCGTCCGCCTGCGCGAGCACGCGACCGCGGCCGGGCTCGACGCGCATCAGGTCGAACGTCTCTATCGCGTCGTCATGGACATGTCGGTCGCGCACCAAGAAGCGACCGTGCGCAACCGGCCGGATGCGCCGCTGCGGATCTCCTATCAAGGTGTCGAGGGCAGCTACAGCCACCTGACGGCACAACGTCGCTACGGTGGCCGCGCGGGTGGCGCGTTGCTCGCCAGCTTCGACTCGTTTCGCGAGGCCGCCGATGCCGTCGCGACCGGCGCCGCGGATCTCGCGCTCCTGCCGATCGAGAATACGACGGCGGGCAGCATCAACGAGACCTACGATCTGCTCGCCGGCGGCCAGCTGTTCATCACCGGCGAGGTGGTCAGTGCGATCCAACATTGTTTGCTCGCGCTGCCGGGCGTCGCGCTCGCGGAGCTCCGCACGGTGAGCTCGCATCCGCAGGCGCTCGCGCAGTGCCACGCCTTCTTCGCGGGACATCCGCACCTCACGGCGCGCCCGGAGCTCGATACCGCCGGCGCCGCCCGCCGTGTCGTGGAGCTCGGCGATCGGACGCAGGGTGCGATCGCATCGGCCGCGGCCGCTTCGACCTACGGGCTCGCGATCGTCGCGACCGGCGTCCAGAGCGCGGCGGGCAACGCGACTCGGTTCGTCGAGATCGCGGTGCGCCCGGCACCGGTCGCTCCCGATGCGGTCGTGAAGACGTCACTCGTCGTCACGCTCGCGGATCGTCCGGGCGCACTCGGCGATATCCTGCAGCGCTTCGCGGCGCGCGGCCTGTCGCTGACGAAGCTCGAATCGCGGCCGATTCCCAGCGCGCCGTTCACGTATCGGTTCTACGTCGATGTCATCGGCCATGCCGCGAGCGAGCCGTTCCAACAAGCGCTCACAGATGTGGCGGGGCTCACGACAGAGCTGCGGATCCTCGGGACGTATCCGGCCGATCAGCGGTAGTGTGGACACATGCGCGTGGTCGTCGCGGTGGTGCTCGTCGCCGGCTGTGGGTTCAAGCCCACCGTCGGTGGTAACGGGCCCGGCGACGGCGGCTTCATGGACGCGCCCGATGCCGTCGTGCGGATGGACGGCTGCTCGACGTTCTCGACGCTGTTCGATACGTGCACGATGGCGGGCGGCGGCACCGACGTCATGCTCGTCGGGCCCGCGGACTACGACACCAGCAACAACACGCTGACGCTCGCCTCCGGTGGCCCGATGCACCCGATGCACGTGCTCGTCCCGACGCCCGAGGGCACGACCGACGTCCTGATCGCGAGCACGTTCTCGCTGACCGGCAAGCTCCGCGTTCACGGCACGAACACGTTCGGGATCGCCGCCGAGAACGGCATCACGATCGACGGCCAGATCGATCTGACCGATGCCGGTGCCGGCGCGCGCACCGATATGCAGTGCGCCCAGCTCGTCGGCCTCTCCGGTCACATGATGAGCAGCCATGGCGGTGGCGGTGGTGGTGGTGGGTTCTTCGGCGGGGGCGGTGACGGGATGACCAGCACGACGACCGGCGCGACGGGAGGCCTTGGAGGCAACACGAGTGGGATGCCGAACGACGGCCTGCAAGGCGGCTGCGACGGCGGCAAGGGCGGCGATGGCAACGGCGGTGGTACCGGCGGTGAAGCGGGTGACGGCGGCGGTGCGATCCTGCTCGCGACCGCAGCGACGTTGATGTTGACCGCGAACGGCGTCGTCAACACCGGCGGCGGCGGCGGCCATGGTGGGGACAAGAACGGCGGCGCCGGCGGTGGCGGGAGCGCCGGCATGATCGTGATCGAGGCGTCGGCGCTCGTGAACAACGGCGCGATCGCGGCGAACGGCGGCGGCGGCGGCGAGGGCGGTGACAACGGAGCGGGGATGCGCGGTCAGACCGGCCAGGCGAGCGCGGTGCGTGCGCTCGGCGGTTTCGGCGCGACGAGCAGCGGCGGATCCGGCGCCCTCGGCGGTGCGGCGACGAACCAAGACGGCGCCGATGACAACCTCGTGCAGGTCAACGGCGGCGGCGGCGGTGGTGGTGGCGGCGCGGGCTTCATCGCGATCGCGCGCGCTACCGCGAACGGCGTCATCTCGCCGCCCCCGATTCCCTGGCCCTGACTGTTACGATGCGCGGCATGCGTGCCGTTCGCGTCCACGAGCTCACCGGTCCGTCAGGCCTTCGCGTCGACGAGGTTCCTTCGCCGAAGCCCGCGGGCGGGCAGGTGTTGATCGATGTCAAAGCGGCGGGCGTGAACTTCCCCGACATCCTGATCACGCAGGGTAAGTATCAGTTCAAGCCAACGCCGCCGTTCTCCCCCGGCGGCGAAGCAGCGGGCGTCGTCTCGGCGATCGGCTCCGGTGTGACGTCGTTGAAGGTCGGCGATCGCGTCGCGGCGACGCTGCTCTACGGCGCGTACGCGGAGCAAGTGGTCGCGCCCGAGATGGCGACCGTGAAGCTCCCTGATGCGGTTCCGTTCGAGATCGGTGCCGCGACGCTGCTCACGTACGCGACGACGTATCACGCGCTCGTCGATCGCGCGACGATTCGCGCCGGCGAGTCGTTGCTCGTGCTCGGCGCGGCAGGTGGCGTCGGCATCGCTGCGGTCGAGCTCGGCGCGCTCCTCGGTGCACGCGTGATCGCGGCGGCGTCATCCGCGGAGAAGCTCGCCTTTTGTCGCGAGCACGGCGCGACCGAGACGATCGACTACGCGAAAGAAGATCTGAAGGATCGGATCAAGGCGCTGACTGGCGGCAACGGCGTCGACGTGATCTACGACCCGGTCGGCGGCAACCTCAGCGAGCCCGCGCTGCGCGGTATCGCGTGGCAGGGCCGCTATCTCGTGATCGGGTTCGCGGCCGGCGACATCCCGAAGATTCCGCTCAACCTCGTGCTCCTGAAGGGCTGCCAGATCGTCGGCGTGTTCTGGGGCCAGTTCGCGATGCGCTCCGCCGCCGAGAACCGGAGGCACTGCGAGCAGCTGTTCGCGTGGGTCGCCGAAGGCAAGCTGCATCCCGCGATCGACGCGACGCTGCCGTTCGAGCGCGCCGCCGAAGCACTGGACCGGCTCGCGCGCCGCGAGGTCAAAGGCAAGCTGGTCCTCGTCCCGTAGACTCAGAAATCTGAGTTTCCCGCCAATGGCTCCGAGGCGTTACGCTTGGTCTCGACCTTGCTGGCTTCAGTCCCCATGACCCGCGGCACTCTCATGATGCTGGTGCTCGCCGCCTGCGCCGATCAGGGCACGGGGACGAGCCACGATCCGGTCCTGAGCGGCGACGCGTGCGCGCTCTACACCGAGACTGCCGCGTGCAATGCCAACGACTCGTGCATGTGGTTCGGCACGGGCTGCGCGTGCCCGCCAAATGATCCGTCGTGTGTGTGCTCGCCTGGAACGTGCGGCTCGAAGAACGCGGGCTCGGGCTCGGGCTCGGGCTCGACGATGGCCGGCTGCGCGTGCTCGGATGGCGGCGTTTGCTACGAGCAGATCGGCGGCACCGCGACGATGAACACGTCACCGCTGATCGAGTGCACGACACCGACTCCAGGGTCCGGCGACGCGTGCGGCCGGATCACCGGCCAGGGCACCTGCACCGACAGCACGACCGTCAGCGGTCTGTGCATCTGCGATAACGGCGTGCGTTAATTCATACAGGCTTGCGCGCCGCCGTCCCAGCCCTTGTGAAGGGCGGCGACGCGTTGCGCCGACGAGCCGTGCGTGAACTTCTCCGGCTGGACGTAGCCCTGCGCTTGCTTCTGCAGCGTGTCGTCGCCGATCTGCGACGCCGCGTGGAACGCTTCGTCGATGTCGCCGGGGTCGAGGATCTTGCGCTCGTTCGCATCACGCGCCCAGGCGCCGGCGAAGCAGTCGGCCTGGAGCTCGATGTGGACCGAGTCCGTGCCGCGATCGAACAACCCCTTGAGCTTCTGGATGTGGTGACCGACCTCGTGCGCGATCACGTACGCCTGCGCGAAGTCGCCGGGCGCGCCGAGCTTGGTCTTGAGCTCGTCGTAGAACGCGAGGTCGATGTAAACTTTCTGATCGTTCTGGCAATAGAACGGCCCGACCGCGGTCGACGCGGTGCCGCACGCGGAGCGAATGCCGCGGCGGAACAGCACGAGGTGTGCCTTCTTGTAATCGGGGATTTGCTTCGCCCACGACTTCTGGATGTCGTCGAACACGAACCCGACGAAGTGAACTTCTTCGCTCTCCTCGGGCGACTGCTGGACCGAACCGCTCGGGCCCGTCGCCGCGGGTGCGGACTGGTTCTGCGGCTCGGGGCTCGACGAGCCGAGGTGCGTGCACTGGCCGCCGAACATCACTGCGCCCGCGATCACGAGACCGACGAGGATGCCTTTCCAGCCGAACATCGACAGCAAGCGGAGGAGCATGAACGCGCCGCCGCCACCACCGCCGCCGAAACCTCCAAGACCGGCGCCGTTCTCACCGCGCCGATCCTCGATATCCGAGCTCGAATAATTTCGGTCCCATTGCATGAGGACAGTCTAAGCAAGCCGCGTGCTAGAGCAGAGGCGCGAGGAGCTTCGCGGTCGCTTTTCCAGTCGAAGCTCCACCTTCCATGTAGCCCTGGAAATCGGTCGAGGTGTGCTCACCGCAGAAATACACGCCATTTTGCGGCGCGGCCTCGTAACCGGAGAACTGGGTGTACTGACCGACCTTCCAGTACGAGTAGCTGTTGTTGAAGTACGGCGACTTGTGCGGCAGCGATTGCGTCGCCTTCTGCGTCCACGCCAGGTTGGGGTAGACCGGCGAGAGCTGTGCGAGTCCGCGCTGTGCGTCCTGGACCACGCGCGGATCCGTCGCGGTCGCGAACGGCGAGGTCGTCCGCATCGCGTCGGTCACCGAGCCGCCCGAGTACAGGACGAGGATGCCTCGAGCGCCCGGTTGTGCGCGGGTGACATCCCACGACGATTGATAGCCGGTGTCCGCATAGGACGAGCCGTTCGCCTTGCCGGGCCACGGACCGCCGCCGTTCCAGCCGCGGTTCGCGAACTGGAGATGGAGCTTGCCGTTGTGGCCGCGGCCGAGCTCGTTGATCGCGGTGCGCTTCAACGCGTCGAAGCCGGCGTGCGACGTATCGATCGTGGACAGCACCGCGAAGGGGATCGCGAGCACGACGATGTCGGCGGTGACCTCGGTCGTGCCGGTCGCGCGCGTGAACGTGCACGTGTAGCGGCCGCCGCTGGTCTGCGCGAGGCGGACGAGCGACGAGCCGGTGACGACCGCATCGCCGAGGTCATTCGCGATCGCGACCGGCAGCTGCTGGTTGCCGCCGCGGAGGTGATAGCGTTCGTCGGAGACGCCGAAGATCCCGAAGCTCTTCTTCGGCTGGTAGCCGAGCAGGTAGACCAGGTTCAGCGAAGACTGGAGGCGGGTGTCGGCGCCGTACTCGATCGCGTACGCGAGGTCGAGCGTCTGGCCGAGCGGCGAGCTGTGGCCGCCGGGGATCCGCGAGTCGATCCAATCGTAGACGCTCGTGTGATCGAGCTCCCGACCGTCGTCGGTAGAGGAGTTATAGAGCGTCGGATAGCCGGCCCCGTCGACGTCGGCTTGCAGGATATCGGCGATGTCGGCGAAGTCGGCGACCGCTTGGTTAAACGGATAGTAGTGGCCGCCGACGAAGTACGTGTCGTTCGACTTGTCGGGCTCGGCGGCGTGCAGATCGTCGAGCGGCAGGCTGTAGCGCGCCGCGAGGTTCTGGATCGTCTTGTGGCTGGTATCGATCAGCTCGCCGCACCACTCGCTGACCTGGCCGCCGTTCCAGTACGTGGTGTTCGAGAACATCCGGCCGCCGATCCGACCCGACGCCTCGTACACCGTCGAAGCGAAGCCCTTGTCGCGCAGCTTCAGCGCGCAGGTCAGGCCGGCGATGCCACCGCCGACGATCACGACCTTCGGCTGCGTCGCGGCCATCACGCGACGAGGAACCGCGAGCGCGGCTGCGCCGACCGCCGCACCGGCGAGGAACCGGCGGCGTGATGGACCTCTCGGCTGTGCGCGGAGCTCGTCGACGGGGATCCCGGTCTGGCGGGAGCGGCGAACGAGCGAAGCGAGGTCCTTCAGCGAGCGGAGCAGGGGCGAGCGCGACATGGGCGGCGAGTGTACGAAAACCTCGCTGAAAAGTTAGTGCGCCGGCACCCAGTCGAGGATCACTCCCGCCTTCACGGGAGTCAGCGCGGCTTCTTCGCGCGCGTGATCGCCGCCCTTCACGAGGTCCCACGTGACCTCGCGCTTGCAACCGATGAAGTAGTCGCGGAGCGCGACCGCGAGCCGGTGCAGCGGGTTCTTGTCGCCGACCAGAAAGTAGACCGGTGGCCCCGCCGCACAGTCGGTGTCGTGCGGGCCCATGCCGCCACCGTGCAGCACGATCGCGGTCGCGTCCTTCCAGGCCTGCGCGCGCCAGCCGAGATAAGACGCGCCGCCCGACCAGCCGACGAGGATCACGCGATCGATCGGGTGGAGCTTCTTCGTCGCCAAGACCTGATCCCAGACCCAGCTCGGATCGCCGTCCCACTTCCAGAAGCTGTCGGTGCAGCCTCGAGCTTTCGGGCACTCGAGCGCGAGCAGGGCCCAGCCGCGCTTCGCCACGGCGGTGTGCCAGCGCGCGGCGGCCGGCTTCGCGTGCTCTCGATCACCGTGGAGGATCACGACGAGCGGGACGGGATCGCTTCCCTTCGGGAGCTCGAGCACGCAGTCCTTGCACGCCAGAGGAGCAGGATGCCCGTGAGCCGGAGCTCCGAGCGCCAGCGCTACGGCAATGGCGGCAACGCGCGGCATCGCTCGCTGACAACGCGCGACGCGGTGCGCCTATTGCAACCGATCCGATGTGTGACGACGTGCGAGCCGAAGACTTCGTGCCACCGAGGAGGAATCGGTCCAAAGTTGTCGATGATGCGGACGCGAGGGTTGCTGTACGCCCTCCTGATCGGGAGCTGCGGAGGCTCGGCGACGAGCCCGCGCGGAATCACGTCGAGCGAACAAAGCTCGCAGGCGAGCTCGCAAGAGCTGCGCCCGCAGATCACGGCCGAAGGTTCGTGCGTCCAGGTCTCGGTCGTCGACAACGGCGCCGATAGGGGCCTCGTATGCGCGACGATCGCGGTCGCGAAGGGCATGACGATCATCGACCTCACCGATACGTGGACGCCGACGTTGTTCGCGCCCACGGCCGAAGGTCAGGTCCCGAGCTTTCGAGATCGCTACCTCCAGCTCGCGAACGAGCACGATGAAAAAGATCATCCGATCGAGGGCGAGGACGCGCTCGACGAGCTCTACGGCGTCGTCCCGGCGCTCGCGATCGTGCGCGCGCGACTCGATGACGACCAGCGCCACGCGTGTCACGCCGCGATCGATCCGAAACCGATCCTCGCGCTCGACAAGACGCTGTCGCAGGACAACAAGCAGGATGTCGCGCTCGCCGATCAAGCGCGCACCTTCTTCGCGACCCAGCTCGATCGCGAGAAGACGCGACGCAAGCTCGCCGACACGAGCGCGCTGGCAACCGACCCGCAGTGGAAGGACAAGTACGAGCGCTGGCAGAAGCTCGACGCGCAACACACCGCGCTCGTCACCGCCGAGCAACACCTCCGCTGCGAAGGTTGGTTGATCGACAAGGACACCGACGGCAGCTTCACGTGGCGCACCGGCAACGCGATCGAGATGTTCCAGCGCCGCAACTTCCTGTTGCCGACGGAGCGCCTCGATCCCGAGACCCGCGACGCGCTGCAGATTCCGTCGCGCGAGCTCGATTTCCGGCTCTCGCTGCGCGTGTTGCGCGAGCGTGTGGTCGAAGCGACCGGCATCATCGAGGACGGCACCGCGAGCACCGGTCCGACGCCGGTGCTCGGCCGCATGCTCGATCCCGAAGCGATGCGCGCCGCGCGCGGACATGAAGATCCGATGCCGAATGGTGCGCCGGATCTGGTGTCGCCGATGACCGAAGCCGCGGCGAAGCAGCTCGGCTGGACCGGCCCCGACGAGGTTCGCGCGTTCCTCGCAAAGCATCCGGGTGGCACGCGCGTCGCGGTGATGTTGCCGCCGGTGCCCGCATATCACTCGGCGCACATGGAGCTGTCTGCCGAGATCGATCGCGGCGACGTGTTTTACGACGAGCAGCCGCCGCCGTTCCGCCGCATCGTGAAGCACCGGCCGAGCCTGGTGCTGTATGTCGACGATCACGGCACGAAGCGCGCGCTCGTGCGGTGGCCGACGACGATCGGTGGCTGGGCGGATCAACGCCTCGCGGATGGCTCGCTCGCGCAGCGCTGGAAGGAATCGGATGTCGGTCCGCGGATCTGGAAGGACGTGATCGCCGGACCGACGTGGCTCGCGCCGAAGTCAACGCCGGATCGCGAGCTCGTGAAGAACCTGTGGAACGGGCACTGGGCGTTGAAGACCGAGGAGCTCGGCCCGGGGCCGCACTCGGCGTACGGCATGGTGCTGATCGAGCATCTTCAAGTGTTCAAGCTCAAGGACGGCTCCGAGCGGCTCGATGACAACGGCATCGGCACGCACGGCTCGGCGAGCGTGACGTCGATCGTGAACGGTACGAGCCACGGTTGTCACCGCCTGTACAACCAGCTCGCGGTCCGGCTCGGCGACTTCTTGTTGCGGCACCGCACTCACATCGTGAAGGGCGAGCAGCCCGAGCAGTACCGCCGGTTCGTGCGGCACAACGACGA
>JBDUAS010000235.1:0-11231 GCA_040004535.1 Deltaproteobacteria bacterium | reverse complement strand
AGGAGATCCTCGGCGACCTCCACAACCTGTTCGGCGACACGAACACGGTGCACGTCCAGCTCTCGCCGGAAGGCGACTACGACGTCAAAGAAGTCGTCGCCGGCGACACCGTCAGCGAGGTCCTCCAGTTCGTCGACTACTCGCCGAGCGACTTGCTCGGCCGGATGCGCAACAACGTCGAGCAGGCCTTGCGCAAGAAGCTGATGACGATCGAGGAGAGCCGCACGCTCATGAATCGGTTCCGTCAGGGCATGATCGGCTACACGTATCTCGATCGAGAGTAGGCGCCCGGAGTCGGGATGCCCGACGGAAATCTGACGGTGCAGATCTGACCGGATCGCGCCGTCCGTTGCCGCGAACTGTTCTGGGCGGTTCGACGGTCTGACCCCTAAATGGACTCATGACTCGTCCGTCATGGGTTGTCGGAGCTGCCTTGCTGCTAGCGATTGGCAGCGGCTGCTCGTTCGCGCTGTCTGGCCCAGATCCCAAGCAGCCGCGCGGGCAGGAGCCCAAGTGCGATACCGAGAAGACCTCCGTCCTCGGTGACGGCCTGCTCGCGACCGCCGCCGGTGTCACGACGCTCGCGGTCGGTGCCAACAACGGCGGCGCGGCGATCGCGCCTGCGATTCTTGGTGCGGTGTTTGTCGCCGCGGCGATCCACGGCAACAACGCCGTCAACGACTGTCGCGCGGCGAAGGCGGAGTACATCGCGTCGCTCCAGACGCCGCCGGCGCCGGTTGCAGAGGGCGACGATTCCGACGAGCGCACCGCGTCGGCACAACGTGCACGCCTGATCCGGACGCGCCCGGCCGTCACATTCGTTCCGGCTGGAGCCCCGCCGGCTGCTCCGGCAGCACCTGTTGCGCCTGACGCGCCGGATTCCGCGCCGGCTCCCGTGCCGGCACCCGCGCCCGCTGCATCGCTACCGCCCCCGGCGCCCCCCGCGCCCCCCGCGACCGCACCCACATGGTCCGCGTTCTGGAAGGAGCTGCACTGATGAGGGTCGCCCTACTCGTCGGGCTCTGCTTGCCGCTGCTTGTCACCGTGCCGGCATTTGCCGACGACGAGATCGCGCACGGCTCCGTGGTGCGCGTCGAAGCGAAAGAGATCTACGTCAGCCTCGGCGCCGCTCGCGGCGTGTCGCCCGGTGCGCCGCTTCGCATCAAGCGCCCGATCAACCTCAAGCACCCGATCACCCACGCGATCGTTCACGACTGGCTGCCGGTCGGCTCGGCGAGCATCACCGAGGCGGGCGGCGAGATGTCGCGCGCGATCGTCGGCGACCTCGTGATGGACATCAAGGTCGGTGACATCGCCGAGGTCTTGATCGATCGCCCGGATCCCCCGCAGCCGACCGAGCACGTCGCCGCAGTACCGGTCGATCCGGCGACCGCCGAGGTGCTCGGCGAGTTCTCGGCGCAATCCGGGCAAACGCTCGACGTCCGGATCGCCGGCTGGGAGCGCTACTTGTCGTCCCATCCCGGTTCGCGGTTCGCGACCGGCGTTCGCCACGAGCTCGACGAGCTGCGCGAGCTGCGCGACCAGATGCAACCGCCGAGCGCGCTCCAGGGCAGCACGCGGATCGCGGTCGTCGCGCACGATGCGCCCGGGATCGCGCGGCCGAGCGAGCCCCTGCAACTGTCGTTCGTGCTCGACCAACCCGAGCGCGTCGCGAGCGCGTACCTCCATTACCGTCCGATCGGCGCCGCGACCTATCGCGCGATGCTGCTGCGCCGCGAGCACGAGATGTATCTCCGCGGCGTCATCCCGGCCGAGGTCATGCGCGCACCTGGCATCGAGTACTTCGTCGAGGTGTCGGCGCCGAATGGCCGCACCGGTCTCGCGCTCGCGTCCCCGCAGGCGCCGATCTCCGTCGAGGTCGCCCGGCCGCCGTTGCTCGACAAGTTCGCGGCTCGACCCGGCCGTTCGTCGGTGCGGATGACGTTCGACGCACTCGACTTCCGTACGTTCGACAGCCGCACGGGCGACCGCACGGATCACATGGAGCGCGCGACCGTCGACTTCACGTACTGGCTCGGAACGGTGATCCAGAGCGTGGGCGTCGGGGCAGGTGTGTACGCCGGCACCGGCGGCCTCCGCAACGCGGTGTGGATGCCCGGCATGGCAGCGCCCGAGTCCGCGTTCCACTTCGGCTACGCCGACATCGAGCTCGGCGGGCATCTCGAGCACACGCCCGCATCGATCGGTGGTCAGGTGATCGCGGGCGTCGGCCGCGACGGCTTCGGGCTCGGCGCCGAAGGCCGCTTCCGGGTCGGCGATCGGTTCGGGACGAACCTCGCGTTCGTCGCGCGCTCGATCGATCAGGTCGGCTGGCTCTCCGAGATCCGCTTCGGCACGCGGCCGACCACGCCGCTCGGCGTCGGGATCTCCGTCGGTGCGACCGACCAACCGACCGAAGGCGACACCGCACTCGTGCTCGGTACCGAGCTCGAGCTGTTCGCGATCCGCAACGTCTCGATCACCGCGCGCGGCTCGTGGCAGGGCCGCAGCGTCGCGCACGCTGGCCTCGGTGGCGGCGGCGGCCTGGCCTTCAACTGGTGAGGCAACCCATGAAATCCATCTTCTTCATCCTGATCTTCACCACGGCCGCCGCCGCGGATCCGGTGCGTCACATCGCGCCGCCCGAGGCGACCGCCGGCTCGCAGGTCGAGCTCGTCGCCGAAGCGAACGCCGCGGCGCCTCAGCTCGTCGCCCATGTCCGCACGGCCGGGACGTCCGCGTTCACGTCGATCGAGCTCGTTCGCCGCGACGAGGCGCACTGGGTCGCGGTCGTGCCCGCGGTCGCGGTGATGCCGCCCGGGCTCGAGTACTACATGACGTCCGGCGATGCGGCCGTGTTTGCATCGGCCGAGTGGCCGCACGCCGTCGAGGTTCATCTCGCGGACGAGGACGCTCGCAAGTCGCGCGACACCTCGCGCAGCCACGCGCGGCGCTCGCAGATCCAGGTCCAGACCGATTGGGTCGACTTCGGAACGCGCACGGTGAGCGCGACGAAGCTCGCCGACACCTACTATCGCGTCGACGCCGACTTCGCGTATCGCCTGTGGGCGTATCCGCTCGAGGAGATCCGGGTCGGGTACACGCGCCTGATCGGCAACACCGAGTCGATGTCGTGCACGCCATCGCCGTGCACCGCAGACGCCGGCTTCAAGGTCGGTGGCTGGTTCGAGCTCGGGCTCTCTCCGCTCGAAGGCATCCGGCTCGACGCGCGGATGATGGTCATGGCCGCGAAGAACGGCTTTGGCGTCGGCGGCCGCGGCGAGCTGCGGTTCGGCGACCGCGAGGGCAGCCACGTCGCGATCGGCGCCGAAGCGATCCAGTACACCGGCGCGAGCGGGTTCTTCCGGCTCGGCTGGGGGACGGTGCCGAAGTTCCCGATGACCGCGACCGTCGAGGTCACGGACTTGCCGGCGACCGATCGGCCGACCGGGGTGCGGCTCTACTACGACATCGCGCACGAGGTCGCGGCCGGCCTGCGGGTCGGCGGCCGGATCGGCTATGCGGCGCGCGAAGAACAAGTCGCCGGCATCACGGGCGGCTTCAACGTCACGGCGGACTTCTAATGCGGACTTTAACCATCCTCGGTCTGTTGCTCGTCGCAGTGCCGGCACTCGCCGAGCCGCGTGGTGAGCCCGTCGTCCTCGCCGTCGACGGCAAGGACATCTATGTCGATCTCGGCGCGAAGGACGGCGTCGGCGCTGGTGCACAGCTCGAGCTATTGCACGAGGTGATCGCGACCGATCCGACGACCGGTAAGCAGCTCCACGATCGGTTCGCGCTCGGCACGCTCGCGGTCACGCGCTCCGGTGACGGCGCCAGCGTCGCGCATGCCGATGGCGAGCTCGCGAAGCGCGTGCTCGCCGGCGACCACGTGAGGCTCGTCGGCGACAAGAAGACGTTCGTCGATCCATGGCAAGCGCAGGTCGAGGCCAGCCATCCGATCGCGGTCCCCGCGAACCCGGCGGCGCCGCCGATCGATCACTCCGCGCTCGCGCGCGACGCGTGGCAAGCGACGCTCGGCCAACCGCCCGAGCAGCGGATCGCGCGCTGGCAGGAGCTGCTCGCCTCCGATCCGCAGACCGGCTATCGCCGCGCGATCGAGACCGAGCTCGCGAGCTTGCGCACGCAGATTCGCGACCGCGATACGGCGCTCGCACGCGCGCGATCGTCGACCAACGATCGCGCTGCCCGGATCGCGGAGCTGTCGTATGCGCTCGCGCAGGCCGATCCGATGGTCGAGCGCGCGGTGATCGCGACTGCACCGATCGCGACCGCGCTGCCCGGTCAGCCCTTGGGCATCGCGTTCCTCGTTCGCGCGCCTGACAAGGTCGGCCAGGCGTTCTTGTACACGCGCACGCGTGGCGAGATCGGGTTTCACCGCAGCGAGCTCGCGCGCGACGGCGACGCGTATCTGCGCGGCAGGATCGAGAACGTCCAGGCGCCCGCGGTCGAGTGGTACGTCGAGGTCGCGCCGCCCCACGGCGATGCCAGGCCCGTGCTCGGCTCGATCGCCGAGCCGCGCACGATCGAGGTCTCGGAATCCGTCGTCGAGCCGCCGCCCGCGGCGAATCGCTCGCACATCGATCTCCATGTCGACTACGTCGACTTCGACGGCCGATTCTCGAAGGGCTACGACCAGTACTACCAGGCCGAGGGCGACTTCATGTATCGCTTTCTCGATCCGATCTACTCGATGCGGCTCGGGTTCGGCACGCTCTCCGGCGTCGGCGGTCCCCGCGACGTGATCGATCACGATCCGCGTAGCATGTGCACGGACGCGAGCGGCGTCTATCAGTGCAAGCGTGTCGACTTCTCGTACGTCTACACCGAGCTCGAATTTCGACTACGTCCGCAGATCGCCGTGATGGTGCGGCCGCAGCTCGGCGTGCTGACGACCGACAGCCGACCCGGTGACGACGCGAAGCACTGCCAGTCGCGTGACACCACCGGTTGCCAGTTCCTCACGGGTGCCGGCGGCCGTATCCGGTTGCGACTCGGCGAAGAGCAGGCGACGAACCTCGTGCTCGGCGCGAGCTTCTCGCGCGGCGTCGGCACGTTGCTCGAAGCTGCCTATCACTGGCTGCCCGCGCCGGTGGTGCCCGTGCAGATCACGGTGCAGGTCACCGACCAGCCCGTGATCGAAGACTTCGGCGTCCGGCTCGTCGGCGACGTCGGCTATCGCAAGCTCGGTTGGTTCTACCCGTCGGCGCGCGTGTCGTATCAGGCACGCGGGCTCGACCATACCGGCGTGTCGGGCGGCATGGCCATGAACTTCGATTGGTGAGGTGCGCGATGAAGCTACTCGCGATCATGATGCTAATTCCTGCCGTGGCGTTCGCCGACGAGGCAGCGGCACCTGCCCCCGAACCCGCGCCGCACGCGCTCGTCGTTCACGTCCCGCCATCGACGAGCCCGATCGGTGAGCCGATCACGCTCGAGGCGATGCTCGACGCGCCCTACGCCGAGGCACTGACGGTGACGTGGCACGCGATCGGCGAGCGCGCGTGGCACGACGAGCCGTTCGAGCGCTCGTCGGCGGGCCCGTGGTACGCGACGCTGCCGCCGGCGTCGGCGCCCGGCGTCGAGTACTTCATCCACGGCCGCGATGCCAGTGGTGGCGACGTCGCGCACTTCGCATCGGCACGAGCGCCGCAGGTGATCGCGGTCGAGCCGTCCCTGGTCGATCGGCTCGAAGCTATCGATCGCGTGCGCGAGAATGACCTGCGGAACCACGTCGCGCTCGACGTGATCGAGCACGACTTCGGCAACCGCTACGATCTCGCGGATCACTTCACGCGCGGCGAGCTGACCTACACCCACGAATTCTGGCGCGTGCTCCACTCGATCGGGTTTGGCTTCGGCGATATCACCGGCCGGACGCCGTTGATGTCGGCAGCAGACGCCGAGACGCCGCTGCACGCCTCGCGCTACGGGTTCGGCGAGATCCGCCTGCGGCTCCATCCGTCGGTGTTCATCGACGGCCGCGCGGGCATGGCGGTGTCACAGAACGGCTTCGGCGGCACCGTGCGCGGGCAGGTCACGTTCGGCAAGCCGTGGCGGTCGTGCGTCCAGGTCGGCATCGATTACCTCTCGGATCTCGGCCCGACCGCGTGGGTGCGCCTGCAGTGGGACACTGCGCCGCCCGTGTTGATGGGCGCGTCGGTGGTGCGCACCGATCTGCCGGGCGCGGTGCTGTCACGGTCTGGGGTGTACCTCGCGTACGACGTCGGCTATCGGATCACGCCGCGCGTGAGCGTGAAGGCGCAGGTCTCGTACGGTCCGCGCGACGGCTCCGCGCACGTCGGCGGAGGCCTCGGCACCGCCCTGTCGTTCTGAGCTACGCTCGGTGCATGGAGCTTCTCGCGGCCCTCTTGCCTGCTGTCGTGATCGTTGCCGCGCTCGGTCCCAGCGTGCGCGCGGAACCCGAGTTGACCCCGAAGCAACAGGTCGAGAAGGTCATCAACGACCACATGAGCGACTTTCGCCAGTGCTACACGAAGCGCGCGAAGGTCAAGACCACGCTCGCCGGCAAGCTCGTGGTGCTGATCACGATCGAGGAGAAGGGCAACGTCAGCGACGCGAAGGTCACCCAGTCGCTCGACGAAGAAGTCGACGCTTGCGTCGCGAAGACGATGAAGACGCTGACGTTCCCGTCGCCCGGGCAGCAGGTGAAGATGAAGTACCCGTTCGACTTCCACAAGTAGTGCGGCGTTGCACACGGAATGTGGCAGTTCTCCGACCCCAATGAGTTGTTAAGGCCATTCGGGTTGTGTGAACGCCACGCGTGGGTCGAGATGCGAGCATGCGCTGCAGTTGGCTTTTCGCGCTCGCCATCGTCGTAGCTCCGGCGCGCGCACGCGCGGATGAGCCGCCGCCGGATGCCGCTCCTGCGGATGCGGGCTCTGCGGCCACGGTGCCCGCGCCCGAGACGTTTCAACCGGCCGCGCCGGCAACACCCGCGGCGCCTGCACCTGCGCCGACCGTCACCGCTCTCGCGCCCGATCCGGCGCCGGAAGATCACAAGGTCGCCGCGGCGGCGACGATCGCTGGCATGTACACGGCGTTCGGCGGCTGGATGTACCTGGCCTGGTACCGCCAGCACAAACCGCTGTCGCAATACAAGTGGGGCGGCGACGACGAGCCGTGCGCACACACGCTGTCGCGCTGCGGCCTGCTCGGCTGGGCCGGCGACACGACGTACGCCGGCGGCGAGGATAAGTTCGGTCACGCGTGGTCGACGATGTCGCTCGCGCGGCTCGGCACCGAGATATTGAACCAGTGGGGCGGCTTCGATCGCGACAAGTCTATGCTCGTCTCGACCGGCCTCGCCGAGCTGTTGTTCATCGGCGTCGAGGTCCGCGACGGCTTCTTCTTCGAGTTCTCGTTCAGCGATCTCGGCGGCGACACGGTCGGCGCACTCGCCGCGCTCGCGCTGATGCACTGGCCGCGGCTCGACGAGATGTTCGACTTCCGGGTCCAGTACTGGCCGAGCAGCGCGTACTTGAAGAAGCTCGACGGCAGCTCGCCGTGCCCGGCCGGCGGCTGCTCGCGCTGGAACATCGCCGAGGACTACAGCGGCCAGACCTACCTGCTCGCGTTCCACCTCAGCTCGATCCACTCGCTACGCGACATGGAGTACGGGACGTGGTCGCGGTTTGTCGACGTCA
Source organism: Deltaproteobacteria bacterium (assembly GCA_040004535.1). Lineage (GTDB taxonomy): Bacteria > Myxococcota_A > Polyangia > Haliangiales > Haliangiaceae > JABFXX01. Next base: position 3,543 of record JBDUAS010000235.1, on the reverse strand, counting down.
CGCTCGGCTTCGACACCCGCAACTACAAGCCCCCACCGGACCCCACCGACATGGTCAAACCGACGCAGCAGATGTTCATCGGGGTTTCGCTGAACGCCCAGGGCATCCTCGACTACTTGCTCGAGGGGCGCACCTCCTCGGCGGCTCGCCGGAGCCGCAAGGTCACCCACGGCCTGTTCGAGGTGTTCAACCTGCCGTTCACGTCGCTGCCGCTGCTCGAGCACGACCACTCGCCGACCGCCGCGGTGATGGGCGGCGGGGCCTGAACAACGGCCCCAAGCGGCCGATTTCCTGGACATGCCGGACGTCGTCCTGGGAATCGATTTCGGGACGAGTTGTACGTCGGCGGGCACCCTGGTCGGTGACCGGGTCGAGCTCGTGCGCGACAACAGCGATCCGGTGATTCCGACGGTGGTCTATGTCCCCGAGCGCGGTGGCCTCGAGATCGGTCGGCCCGCGGTGCTGCGCCAGCAAAGCCACCCGAATCGGGTCGTCCGTTCGGTCAAGCGCCTGCTCGGCCTCGCGCCGGGCGACGAGCTCGTGCGTCGCTACGTCGCTAGCTCTGCCGCGCGCGTCGACACCACCGGCGACAAGCTGATGTACAAGCTCGGCGCGCAGGCCTACGCGCCCGAGCAGATCGCCGCGGCGGTGCTCGACCGCGTCCGCGAGCTGGCGGAGCGCCGGTTCGGCGGGCGGATCTCGAAGTGCATCGTCACGGTGTCGGCCGCGGCGCCTCCCGGATATCGCGAAGCGATCGTGCGCGCGGGTCGGATCGCGCACCTCGACATCGTGGAGCTCGTCGCCGAGCCGATCGCGGGCGCGCTCGCCGTCGGCCTTCACGCGACGTCCGCGCAGCGCCGCTTGCTCGTGCTCGACTTCGGTGGCGGTACGTTCGATGCCTCCGCGATCGTGCAAGCTGGCATGAAGTTCACGCCCGCCGCGACGTTCGGCGATTCGTTGCTCGGCGGCGACGACCTCGACGACGCGTTCGCCGAAGCGATCGCCGGCGCGGTCCATCGCCAGTACGGCGCCGACATGCACAAGGACGTGCTCAAGTTCGCCGAGCTTCGCTATCGCTGCGAACAGACCAAGCGGATCTTGTCGTCGCGCGAGGTCGCCCAGTTCACGATGAACGAGGCGTTCCTCGCCGGTGGCACGCCCAAGTCGCTCGACCTCAAGATCGATCGCCCGTGGCTCGAAGAGCGCTGGAAGCCGCTGTTCGATCGCGCGCTCGACGTCGTCGACGAGTGCCTGCGCCAAGCAGGCTGGACCGAGCAACACGTCGATGCGGTCGCGCTGATCGGCGGCACGTCACTCGTGCCGAAGTTCCAGCGCCTGATCGAGGACAAGTTCGGCAAGGAGCGCGTGACGGTCTCGCCGGATGCCGACCTCGCGGTGTCGATGGGCGCCGCGCTGCTCACCGCGCGTCACGGCGCCGCGCCGCGCCACGTGCCCGTGCTCACGAGTGATCGGGCATCGGCACTGTAAGGACCGGAACCTTGCTCGTGCGGACGACGCGCTCGGCGACGCTGCCGACGAGCAAGTGCGCGAGCCCGGTCCGGCCGTGCGTGCCCATGATGATGAGATCGCACTTCGCTTCGTCCGCGAGCTTCGTGATCTCGTCGTGCGGGCGGCCGAACCGGATGAACTTCGTCGGCTGGATGCCGTCCTTCGCGAGCCGCGCCGCGATGTCGTCGAGATGCTTCTCCGCGCCGCGCGACGCGTACTCTTTCATCGACACAGGCTCTTCCGTCGCCGTCGCGATCATCGAAGACTCCGGCGCCATCTGATAGGGCAGGTCGATCACGTGGACCAAGATCACCCGCGCGCCGTGTGTCTTCGCTTCGTCACGCGCGACCGCGCACGCGTGATTCGCCGACGACGAGAAATCGTGAGGCACGAGGATCGTCTTCCAGATCATGGGCCGAAGCTTATAGCGGGGGGAGTCCCCAGGCGGCGGCCAGCGACGAGTATTCGCGCTTCGGCAGCAACACGAACGTCGGCACCTGCGCCGGATCGAGCTGCGCGAGCAGGCTCCTCAGTTGCGGCTCTGCCATCGCCGTGCAGCCGACCGTCGGAGACTGTTCGTCTTTCCAGACGTGCAGAAAAATACAGCTACCTTCACCCGGCACGCGCGACGGGTTGTGCGCGACGTCGATCACCCACGTGTAGAGCGGGTCCGCACGCCTCATGTTCTCGGCCGAGTGCCAGTCGAGCTGGACGCCGGTCTGGTTGATGATCGTGGCGTAGTGCAGCGAGCCCGGATCGTCGACGCACTTGACCGCATCGTCGGTCGGCATGTACGGCAGCTTGGTTCCCTTCGGCGGCGCCGACGCATAGCCGTACGACGGGCCAAGCAGGAAGGATCCCGCCGGACTCTTCTTGTCGCCCTCGAGCTTCTTCGGTCCGGTGTGACCCAACGGCGGCGCATCGCCGTGAAGACCGATGCCCCACGCCGCGCCGTTCGCGCCGATCACCGCGGGCCACGCCGCGCCGATCGGTTGCCAGTCGGCGCCGGGCTCGCGATGCCACAGGCGCATCGTCGCGGTCGTCGAGTCCCACTCGTCGGGGACCGCGGTGACGAGCTGGGTCGTCGTCGCGGCGATCGGCGTCGGGGGCGCCTTTGGCGGTGTCTTCGCCTGCGCCTCGATGTGAGTCGCGCGCTCGACGATCGGCTGGTGCTCGGTCCTGCGGCTGCACGCGACGAGCGCGAGAGCGGCAAGGACGAGCAGCGATTTCATACACTCATGTCTAACATGCGCTGGATCGGCTGCAGCGCGCGCACGCGGACCGGCTCGGGGACATCGACCTGCGGCTGCAGATCACGCAGTGCGAGGTAGAGCTTCGCGAGCGTGTTCTTCTTCATGTACGGGCACACGTTGCACGAGCAGCTCTCGTCCTCGGGAGGCGCGGGGATGAGCTCCTTGCCGGGCGCGGCGGCGGCCATCTTGTGGAGGATGCCGGCCTCGGTCGCGACGATGAACTGGCGTTTCGGCGACTTCGCCGCGTAGTCGATCAGTCCGCTCGTCGACGCGATGAAGGTCGCGTGGCGAAGGATGCCGTCGTGGCATTCCGGGTGAGCGATCACGTCGGCGTCGGGATACTTCGCCATCAGCTCGAGCAGGCGGCGCTCGCTGAACGTTTCGTGGACGACGCAGGTGCCTTCCCACAACACGAGGTCGGGACGGTTCGCCTGCTTCTTCACGAACGCACCGAGGTGGCGATCCGGCGCGAACACGATCTTCTGATCGCCAAGTGCCTTCACGATCTTGACCGCGTTCGACGACGTGCAGATCACGTCGGACAGCGCCTTCACCTCTGCGGAGCAGTTGATGTAGCTGACGACCGCGTGACCGGGATAGCGCTCGAGCCAGCGCTCGAACGCGGGCGCCGGGCAGCCGTCGGCGAGCGAGCAGCCGGCGTCGAGATCCGGAACCACGACGATCTTGCCGGGGTTCAGGATCTTCGCGGTCTCGGCCATGAAGTGAACGCCGCAGAACGCGATCACGTCGGCCTGGGTCTTGGCGGCGGCCTGCGAGAGCT
>JBDUAS010000234.1:0-11232 GCA_040004535.1 Deltaproteobacteria bacterium | reverse complement strand
CGATCTCGACGACCGGCGCGGAGCTACGCTCCGACGGCTTGTTCCACATCAAGCTATCGGATCGGTTCAAGGACATGAAGCGGTTGAACGCGGAGTGTGGGCCGAACGCAGCGACGGCGAAGGTCGGCAACGGCGAAGACTTCTCGCCGCATCCGGGTGGTGGCATGCAGTTGCCACCGCACATCACGACGCCGCCGCCGGAGACCAAGACGGGGAGTGCGATGGTGCCGCCGCCGATGCCGGAGCCGCCGCCCCCGCCGCCGTCACCGTCGAACACGCCGAATCCGACGACGCCGGCCGTGCCGCCGGGTGCGGCGAATGCGCCGGGTGGTCCCGCAGGAGCCGCTTTCGGAAGCGGTTCCGGATCTGCGCCTGCAAACGAGGGCAATGCGGCCGGAGCGGGCGCTGCGCCTGGGTCGGCAGAGCACGAGCTGCAGCACGAAGTGCCGGCGACCGATCGCCGCACGCCGTAGCGCTACAGCGGAAACGTGAGGCCGGCCCCGAGCCCCATCAGCTGGGCATTCGAGGTCGCGTCGACGAGCGTCGTCACGTCGAAGCCGGCGGTGATCCACGGCGCCTCGTGATGCGCGTGGCAAGCGGACGGCGACAGCGAGATGCGCAGGCCCGTGCGAAACGTGGCGCCGGCGGTGCGAGCCGGCGTCGACGTCATCGGCTTGTCCGGATCGACGGTGACGTCGACCGCGCGCGCCTCGAGCGGCTGCGAGGCGAACACCGACGCCGACGCGACGGGCACGACGTAGCAGTTGTCGTAGCCGGCCGAGATGCCGCCGTCGATCGCGGCGAACGTACCCGCCGCTGGAGCGAAGCCGCCGCCGAGCCCGGCCGAGAACGACAGCACACCGTGACCGGGATTGATCCGCATGCCGGCGCGGCCCGCGTACACGTCGCGCGCCGCGTTCGAGATGCTGCTCGAGTTGATGATCGCCGACATCGCCTCGAGTGAGAGCTCGGTGTCGTTGCCGACGCCGGCGCGCAGCCGAGCACTGCCCGCGTCGTAGCCGGGGTCGAACACCTGCGAGTGGGTCGAACCATCGATGTCGACGGCGCGCTGATCGGTATCGAGCGTGTGGACCGGTGCGACCGCATAGACCTGGGTCGGCGGCGAGTACAGATGCTGGCTGCAGGCGGCGGTGACGATGACGGCGACGAGCTTCATAGAGGGTCGACACGCGAGACCCTCGCGGTGGGAACCATGCGCACCCCTTGCCGCTCGCTGCCGCGTGTCAGGTTTTCGGCACGGCTGCGCCCCCCGTCAGGGGCCCAGGCCGACCCATTCCTCGCCGGCGGTGCCGAATTCTTTCTTCCAGATCGGTACGGATTCCTTGAGCCGGTCGATCATCGCGCGGCACGCCGTGAACGCTTCGGCGCGATGGGGCGCGGCCGCGGCGATCGCGACGGCGAGGTCACCGATCGCGAGCGAGCCGGTGCGATGTTCGACCGCGAGTCGCACGCCGGGGAGCTCGGCCTCGATCTCGAGGATCAAGCGCGTCATCTCGCGGATCGCCATCGGCGCGTAAGCCTCGTACTCGAGATGATCGATCGTCGCGCCGTGCGAGTGGACGCGGACCATGCCGGTGAATGTCACGATGCCGCCCATCCCGGGACCACTGACCGCGGCGATGCAGCGATCGAGCGACAGCGGCTCGGCGGTCAACATCACGTGATGCGCGCCGCCCGCGACCGGCGGGATCAACACCAGCTCGTCGCGATCGGCGAGCACGGTCGCGTCGTCGGCGAACTCTTCGTTGACGGCCACGCGGAACTTGCCGCGGAGCTGCGCGATCACCGCATGACGTGTCGCGAGTGCCGCGATCGCGTCGCGAACCGTCGCGCCTTCGGCGAGCTCGAGCGCCTCGGCATCGCGCCCGAGGCGCTCGCGAAAGACGGCGAAGTAGATCACGCGAATCTGCACCAGGTAGTCGTACCGCAACTCGGCGGAGACAGGCACCCGTTCCTGCCCCGAGCTATCGGCGCGTCACTTGCTCGGCGGGAACGGATCGGTGACCACGAACAGTGCGCCGCCCTTCGGGTCGCAGACGTACGCGTGTTTCTCGTCATCGACCGCGACGCAGTGCGAATCGCCCGCGACCGCGATGCTGCCGAGCACGCTCAGCTTGCCTCGGGTCGCGACGCCGATGACCGTGAGCGTCGCGCTGTCGCCGCCGGGCACGTACAGGTGCGCGAGCGTCGGGTCGTACGCGATGATATCGACTCCTTTGCCGGTATCCGCGGAGCCGACCTGCTTGCCATCGTGGGCGAGGTCGAGCGCGATCGCTTTGCCCTCGTCGCAGCCGACGAACAGCAGCGCCCGCGTCGCGTCGAGCGCGATTCCACGCGATTGCTTGCAGCCGTTCTTCCAGCGCGCGACCTCTTTGTGCGACGCGATGTCCACGGCGACGGTCGCGTCATCCCACGTGTGCGTGTACGCGCGCCCGCGAGCCACATCGATCACGAGCGATTCCGGGCCGCCAGGGACGTCGATCGCGCCCTTGTGCGCGAGCTTGCCTGCGTCGAACGCGAAGAATTCGATCTGCTTCTTGTTCGGTTCCGTGATCCATACTTCGTGGGCTGGCTCGACCCAGCGCACGTAGTCCGGTCCGCCGGCCAGTTTCACGCTGCGGACGATCTTCATCGCCTTCGGATCGACGACCTCGACCTCGCGCCGGCTGCGGTCCGAAGCGAACACCATGCCGCCACCGGTGTCGGCGGACGTCGTGCCCTCCCCGTGGCCGCCGGCAAATTTGTCTGCATCGGTCGAGAACCCAGTCACTGACTCGACCTTCAGGGTCTTCGGATCGATCAGATCGAGCTTTCCCGTACGCCCGGCCGGCGCGAGCACGCGATGCAGGCTGGGCGCCCACAACAGATCGTCGAAGCCAACGCCGCCTTCGGCGCCGGGCAACGCGAGCTTGGTGGGCTTAGCGATCGAGTTGTCGGCCGAGACAGTCGCGCCGACGCAGACGAGAAGCGCTGCGCCGCGCAGGAAGAGGCCGCGTCGCTGCATCGGCATCGCTCGGTGATACCGCGACGTCCTGGCCATCACAACGGGGCGTGGCGCCATGCGAGAGTCGCTGCGTGGTGCGAAGCGACGACCGTAGTCATCTCGAGCAGCTGTTCACGCGCATGCACGCGGTGATACGCGCGATCCCACGCGGGCGCGTCGCGACCTATGGCCAGGTCGCCGAGCTCGCGGGCGTTCCGGGCGGTGCGCGGATCGCGGCAGCTTCGCTGAAGGCGAAGCGAGCGGAGCGGTTGCCGTGGCAGCGCGTGATCGGCAAGGCGAGCGGGCGCAACGGGCGGATCAAGATCCTCGATCCGGTCGGCGCGGCGATCCAACGCCAGCTGCTCGAGGGCGAAGGCGTCGACGTCGGTGACAAAGGTTTGGTCGACCTCGGCGCGTACGGCTGGATGCCGAAAATGACAAAGGGCCCGCCGAAGCGAGCCCCTATGAAACACGACCGAGCTGTTACAGGCGGATCAGGCCGCGCCGCATTGCCTCGACGACCGCTTCGGTCCGGGTCGAAGCGCCGAGCTTGATCATCACGCCGTTGACGTGGAACTTCGCGGTGTGATCGCTGATGCCGAGGCGATCGGCGATCAGCTTGTTCGACAAGCCTTCCGACAGGAGCTGCACGACCTGGCGCTCGCGCTCGGTCAGCTCACCACGACCTTTGCCATTGCTGGTCTTGATCGGAGCGGGCGGGACGAGTGCTTGAGCCAGGGCGGTATCGACCACGGTGAGGCCACTGCGAACAGCGGCGAGCGCGGCTTGAATGCCGGGCCCGACTTGATCGCGGAGGACGACACCGCGGGCACCCGCGGCGAGGGCAGGAGTTACGTGGGCTAGATCGCCCACGACGGCGACAACAGGGAGGTCCAGGGCCCGAATTTCGGCGAGACGCGCGAGCGCCTTTTCACCGTCGACCCCGGCATCCCACAGTGCGACTTCAGCGGAGGCGGTATCGACCACGTCGATCGAACCGACCTGCGCGAGCAGACTCGAGAGCCCGGCGCGCAGCAGCGGATCGTCGGTCAGCAGTGCGACCTGGATCGGCTCGTTCAGAGAGCGCAGCGGGAGTTGTGGATTACGCGTCATGGCAGTAGGAACAACATGGCCACGCTGGACGTACGGGTCAACCCTGCCCATGCAGGCAGGACGGATCCCGAACCTACCGTTTCTCGACGAGAAACCTGCCCGGAAAACGCCCTGTGGCCCTCCAAACGGCGGATATGCGGCGTTCTCGTAAACGCGCACGCTGGGATCGAGAAGGAGAATTCCAGATGGCACAACCAGCGCTCGACGTCTTTCACGCTCTCGATTCGGCCCTCGCGGCAGCAGTGGCCGCGGCGGCCCCCAGCACGGTCCGGATCGCCCGCGGCCACGGCCAAGGTGGCACCGGCATCGTGTGGTCCGAGGATCTCGTGGTCACCAGTAGCTTTCATTGCCCCGACAAGACCACCGTGGGCATCGCGCAGGCCGACGGCAACCTCGACGAGAGGGACGCCGAGGTGATCGGCCGCGACCCCGGGACCGATATCGCCGTGTTGCGGGTCACCGGTGGCGGGCTCGCCCCGGCGCAGTTCCGCGACCTCGATTCGCTCGCGGTCGGTAACCTCGCGCTCGCGGTCGGTCGCCCCGGCAAGACGGCGCGCGCGAGCCTTCGCGCGATCGGCGTGCTCGGTCCGGAGGTCGACACCCCGCGCGGCGGCACGCTCGATCGCTACATCGAATCCGATCGGCAGATTCCGCGCGGGTTCGCCGGCGGCCCGTTGATCGACTCCGACGGCAAGGTCATCGGTCTCAACACGCGCACGCTCGTCCGCGGCGCGGACGTCGCGGTGCCGACCTCGACGCTCCGCCGCGTGGTCGACGAGCTCGTGCAGCACGGCGGGATTCGCCGCGGCTACCTCGGCGTCGGCGCGTACCCGACAAAGGGTGGCGCGCTGATCGCCTCGCTCGACGATGCCGGTCCTGCCGTGCTGGCCGGGCTGTTCGTCGGTGACGTGATCACCGCGATCGACGGCGACGCCGTCACCGGACCCGACTCGTTGCGCGAGGCGCTCGCGAATCGCCCGGGCGCGGCGGTGAAAGTTTCGATCCTTCGCGCGGGCCAAGCGCAGCAAGTCGACGTTACGATCGGCAGCCGGTCGTGAGCATGGCCCTGGTCGACCCACCCGATATCGCGCCAAAAGACGAGGAGCTCCTCGATGCGTACTCGCGCGCGGTGATCGGGGTGGTCGAGCAAGCGGGCCCGGCCGTCGTGTCGCTCGAGATCAAGGCGAAGCGCGGGCAGGGTGGTGCCGGCTCGGGCTTCGTCGTCACACCCGACGGCTACGTGATGACGAACTCGCACGTCGTCGCGTCGGGCGGCGAGATCCGGGTGCGGACGTCGACCGGGGAGACGATCATCGGTCGAGTCGTCGGCGATGATCCAGCGACCGACCTCGCGCTCGTGCGCGTCGATCCATCGCTGTTGCCGCCGACCTACTTGCCGGTCGACGGCTCGCTCGCCCCGAAGGTCGGCCAGCTCGCCGTCGCGATCGGCAACCCGCTCGGTTTCGAGTCGACCGTGTCGACCGGCGTGGTCTCGGCGCTCGGCCGCACGCTGCGCGGGCGCACGCCCGAGTCGCGGCAAGGCCGGCTGATCGATGGCGTCATCCAGCACACCGCGCCGCTCAACCCCGGCAACTCCGGCGGTCCACTCCTCGACGCGCGCGGCCGGGTGCTCGGCGTCAACACCGCGATCATCGCGCGCTCGCAAGGCCTCGGCTTCGCGATCGCGGTCGAGACCGCGGCGTGGGTGCTCTCGCAATTACTCGCGCACGGCCGCGTCCGGCGCGCGTGGCTCGGCATCGGTGCCGCGCGCCGTCCGCTCGATCGCCGGCTCGCATATGCCCACGGGCTCGGCGGCTCCGCCGTCGAGGTCCAGTCGGTCGAGCGCGGCAGTCCCGGCTCTCGCGCCGCGCTCGAGGACGGCGACTTGATCGTCAGCCTCGACGGCGTCGCGATCACCGACATCGACGTGCTGCATCGGGCGCTCCGCGACCGCCCGGCCGGCAAGACCTACAAGCTCGGTGTGGTCCGCCGCGGTGCGCGCCTCGATCTCGACATCACGCCCACGTGGGCCTCATAGTACGCGACCGTGTCGAAACCCAAGCCCATCCAGCAGCTGCTCGATGCACGCGGCCGCACGCTGATCGAGCGCCGCAACACCCGGCGCTCCACCCTCGCCGACGACGCGTATCACGCACTGCGCACGATGAGCTGGCAGCGCGCACTGCTCCTGTTCGCGGTGCTGTTCCTCGGCTCGAACCTCGTGTTCGCGCTCGTGCTCTATCTCGGCCACGCCCAGATCGATCATTCGACCGGGTTCATGGACTGCTTCTGGTTCTCGATCCAGTCGATGGGCACGATCGGCTACGGCTACCTCGCGCCGCAGGACACGCTCGCGAACACGATCGTCACGGTCGAGACGTTCTACAGCATCCTCCTCACCGCGCTCGTCACCGGCATGTTCTTCGCGCGGTTCTCGACACCCTCAGCGCGCGTCCTGTTCGCGAAGGTCGCGCTGATCGGCGAGCACGACGGCCAGCGCGTCCTCCAATTCCGGATGGCGAACGAGCGCACCACCGCGATCGTCGAGGCCACCGTCCACGTGTACATCACGCGCGACGAGAAGCTGAAGCACGGCGAATCCATGCGCCGGGTCTACGACCTCAAGCTCCGCCGCTCGACCTCGCCCGTGTTCGCGCTGTCGTTTCTCGTCGTGCACGTCATCGACGAAGAGAGCCCGCTGTTCAACGTCTCGCCCGAGCAGCTCCGCGAGCAGCTCACGAATGTCGTCGTCACGTTCACCGGCATCGACGACCAGCTCGCGACCGACGTCCACGCTCGCTACGTTTGGAGCGTCGACGACATCCTGTTCGACCGCCGCTACGTCGAGCTGTTCAAGCTCGACGAGAATGGCAAGCGCTACTTAGACCTAGCGCCGCTCCACGATTCGTATCCGATCGAAGCCAACTCATAGGAAACCGGCGACGAAGCTGGCCGATACGTGCCCGCATGGTGCATATATTCGCGCGCATGTTTCGAATGTCATTGGGGATGGTGTTTGCGGTTGCGGTCGGATGTAGCCACCCGAACAAGGGCGTGTGCTGCGAGACGGCAGCGCAGTGCGAAGTCATTGGTCTGTCTGCAGACAGCGTCGGCAAATACAACTGCGACGATGGGCTCGTCTGTGTCAACGAGGCATGCGTGATCCCCCCCGATGCGAGCTCGTCGGTCGACGGCGCTGTTGATGGCGCGGGAAGCGGCAGCGGTAGCGGCACATCGAATGGGCGATGTGACCTTGCCAAGCCGTTCGCGGCGCCTGTTCTCGTGCCGAACATCAACACCGGCTATGACGAGCTGCATTTCATGATGTCGTCGAACGAATTGACGGCGTACATCTTGAGAGACGACCCCGGTGACAACGACATGGTCACCTCCACAACGCGCGGTTCCATCGACGACGACTTCCCGATCGACGTCACTGACAGCGCTCTCGTGAACGTCGGGAGCGGCAGGATCAATAATCCGCACATCGCGCGTAGCGATCACCTTTGGTTCGAAATGTCCCTCGCGGGTCTGTACGTGTCTCAACGCACGAATACGACGGAACCATTTGGAGCTCACACGCTGCTGACCATCGGGTCGATCACGAATAGTGGGCTGCGCCTCATCGGTACGGATCCCGACGCGCTCGTCCTCTACTTCCTCGAGTCTGACGGCATCCTACAAGCCGCCGCGAATCACTTCAGCGCCAGCGATTTCGCTGAACCAGTGCCGCAGTCATCGTTCGCCCTTGCCGACGGAGCAATCTCACGCGATGGCTTGACGCTCTACTACGAGCCCGATGGACTTGGCGATGTCTACGTCAGCAAGCGATCTTCGACATCTGTCATGTTCGACGCGGGGACGCTGATCTTGCCGGCAGCGGGGGACCCTGCGTATGTGTCACAGGATGGCTGCGAGCTTTACATCTCGGGTTCCGACGTCAGTGTAGCGCGCCGTCCGATGTAGCGGTCGCAGCTAACGGCGACGGCGGCGACGTCCCAGCACGAACGCGACGGGAAAGCCGCAGAGCAGGAACGACACGCCGCCCTTCGGCGCTTGGCAACATCCGCCGCCATTCATGCCGCCGGTCTCGTTGCCGCCGGTCGTGCCGGCATCGCCGCCGCCGTTGTTTCCGCTGCCGTCGCTGCCGCTGCCGCTGCCATTTCCGGAGCCACTTCCGCTGCCCATCCCGGTCCCGCTGACCACGATCGCCTGCGTCGACGTGTTCGCAGCGCTGCCTGGATCAACGACCTCGAGCTTGACGTTGTAGCTGCCCGCGGCTGCATAGGTGTGCATCGGGTTTTGATCGGTCGACGTCATGCCGTCGCCGAAGTCCCAGTTGTAGTGAAGCTGCGCTGCCGTCGATTCGGCGTCGGTCGACGCGCTGGCGAACGTCACGGCAAGCATGTTCGCGTTGTAGGTGAACAGCGACTTCGGCTCGGTGTCGATCCAGCGGTAGTGGACCGCGCCACATCGCACTCGATCGACCTGCTCGACCGTGAACTTCACCATGCAGGAGTCGTACGAGTAGTCCATGTAGTTTTCGATCGGCGCCATCTGACCAGCCACACAGCCCGACGCGTGTGCGGTGCAGTCCTGCGCCGGCGCCTTCTCTTTGACAGTGTCCGACAGCAGGTCGCCCTGCTGATAAGCGTTCGAGCTCCCGGTGCACCCGTCTGCGTTACTCGTTATCGGACCTTGAAACGTGTGGTACAGCCCAAACCAATGCCCGATCTCGTGCGTCGCGGACGCACCAAGATCGTAAGGCGCGTACGCCGCATTGTTGCCGACGCTCTGGTAGGCGAGCACGACGCCATCCTGCTTGTCATTTCCTGGCATCAACGTTCGGTCCCAGGGGAACGTCGCGTAGCCAAGCAATCCTGATGTGTCGAGGCCACTCGAATAGACATTCAGGTAACGGCTCGAGTCCCAGGTCAGCGCCGCTTTCATCGGGCTTGGTCCCGGATCGCCTTCGGCGAAATACGAGTTGTTGGTTACGCGCTCGATGCCGTTGGTCGGGTTGCCACTCGGATCAAAGCGCGCGAGCACGAATTTGATGCTCGCGTTGTTGCCAGGTGCTCCGTGGGAATTGGCAAGCGCGCCGTAGTCCTCGTTTAGAATCTGGATCTGGCTGTTCACCTGATCGTCGGAGATGTGCCCGGTGCCATCGGTCTTCTCGATCAAGTGAAAGACGACCTGGATCACGAACGTGCGGCCATCGGCATACGCCGGATTGATCATCGTCGCGCTATCCGAGCAATCGGGGTAGCCCTGAACCAGCGGCGCCATCAGCGAAATCGCAGCCGGCGTTTCGGTGCCGCAGCGACCGCCGCTCTCCTTCCACTCTTGCGACGCGAAGTACGCCTGCTGCGACGCGTAGTTGTGATTACCGACCTGGATCGAACCATCGGTGTTGTGGACGGGGCTCAAGCGCGGACCGGCGGCAGCGACACCACTGAGCAGCGCGACGAGCGAGATGTTGCGAAGCACGGCGCAGATGTACCCAACGCGGACCATGCGCACCCACACGGACCGCTAAGCGGCGCTCACACGATCGTGAGGTGTGAACCTCAGTTCGGTGCGTAGCGCACCTCGCTGCGCGATCTACTTCGTCGGCAGGTCGGGTCTGACCTGGATGAACAGCTCGTCGAGCTGCTTCTTCGATACCGGGGTCGGGCACTCGGTCATCAAATCCGAGCCCTTCTGCGTCTTCGGGAATGCGATCACGTCGCGCATGTAGTCCGCCTGCGTCATGAGCATCGTCAGACGGTCGAGACCAAAGGCGATTCCACCGTGCGGGGGCGGGCCGTACTTGAACGCGTCGAGCAGGAAGCCAAACTTTGCCCGGCGATCCTCTTCGGAGATGCGCAGCGCCTGGAACGCGCGGTCCTGGAGCTCGCTGCGGTGAATACGAATCGATCCGCCGCCGACCTCGACGCCGTTGAGGACGAGATCGTACGCGCGGGCGAGCACCTTCTCGGGAGCGGTCTCGAGGTACTGCTCGTCTTCGACGCGCGGCGACGTGAACGGATGGTGTGCCGCGGCGATCTCGCCGTCGTCGATCTCGAAGAGCGGCGGGTCGGTCAGCCACATGAACTGCCACTCGCCTTTGCGGATCAGGCCGAGCTTGTCGCCGACGTGCAGGCGGAGGCCGCCCATGCACGCGTTCGCGACCTTGGCCTTGTTCGCGACGAACAGCAGCGTGTCGCCGGCCTGCGCGCCGGTCTGCGCGTTGATCGCCTGGCGCGCGGCATCGGCGAAGCCCTTGAGTCCACCAGCCCACACGCCTTCGGCCTCGACGCGGACCCACGCGACGCCTTGGACGCCGTAGCCCTTCGCGAAGTCGGGCAGGGAGTCGAGGAGCGAGCGCGGGACCTTGTCCTTGGGAACCGGCAAACGCAGGCACTTCACGATGCCGCCGGCATCGATCGCGGCCTCGAAGATCTTGAAGCCCGAGGTCTTCGCGGCCGTGGTGACATCGTTGAGCACGAGGTCGCAGCGCAGGTCGGGCTTGTCGACGCCGTACTTGTCCATCGCCTCGGCGTACGTCATGCGGCGCAGCGGCAGCGTGAGCTCGATGCCGAGCACGTCTTTCCACAGCCGCGCGATCAGGCCCTCCATCGTGTCTTGGAGGATCTGTTCGTTGACGAACGACATCTCGATATCGATCTGCGTGAACTCGGGCTGGCGCTCGTTGCGCAGATCCTCGTCGCGGAAGCAGCGCACGATCTGGAAGTAGCGCTCGTAGCCCGCGACCATCAGCAGCTGCTTGAAGATCTGCGGCGACTCGGCGAGCGCGTAGAAGCTGCCCGGGTTGAGCCGCGACGGCACGAGGAAGTTGCGCGCCCCACCCGGCGTGTACTTCACCATGAACGGCGTCTCGATCTCGAGGAAGCGCTTCTTCGCGAGGTAGTCGCGCGTCGTGCTCGTGATCTGCGAGCGCATCGCGAGGTTCTTCTGCATCCGCGGCCGGCGCAGATCGAGATAGCGATACTTCAAGCGCAGCGAGTCGTTCGTGTCGACGTCATCTTCGATCGCGAACGGCGGCGTCTCGCTCTTGGAGAACACCTCGAGCTCGGTCGCCCAGATCTCGACCTCGCCGGTCGCGAGCTTCG
>JBDUAS010000501.1:0-3337 GCA_040004535.1 Deltaproteobacteria bacterium | reverse complement strand
CGGTGACATCGACCTTCTTGTCGATCGAGTGATAGCCGGTCGCGGTGACCGAGACCTTCACGGTCTTGGTGTCAGCGGGCAGATCGATCGACACCGGCGGCGGGGCTCCACTACCAGCTGCCGCGGGCACCGCACTGGTCGACGCGGTGATCTCTTTGCCGTCGACCAGAATCTTCGCGACCGCCGCAGCCGCGGGCGGCTCGACTTCGATCGTCAGCTTCGCGACGGTCACCGCGGCAACGGCGGAGCCCGCGCCCGATCCAGTCGCCGGCTTCGCCGAGCCCGCACCGCTCCCCGTCGTCGCCGCGACGGGATTCGCCCCCACCGAACCGCTGCCACCACCGGGCTTCGGCACGGGCGCGGTCGCGGTCGTCGGGGTCGGCGCGGGCGTATCGTCCTTGCCGCTGTTCGGGTGGACGTTGTTGCCCTTCGACGGTTCGGCGTGAGCAGTCTCGCCGCCGGTGCCGAGGCCGAACAACAGTCCGCAGAACACACCGACCGCGAGGCCAGCTGACACGACGACCGGCACGGCCTTCGACACGCCGCGCTTGGTCGGTCGCGGCGGCATCTGCGCGCCCATCGGACCACCCTGCATCATCTGGGGCTGCTGCATCTGCGGATAACCGGGAGTCGCCATATGCCTCTCTAGAATGAGCCGACAGCGGCCATGCCGCCACCGTCAGGTTGGACCCAGGGCACCATGTCGACCTTGGGGACGATCCGAGGCTGCTCGCCCGGAGGCGGCGCCTCGAGCTCTTTCTGATACTTCCAGTGATACCAGTAGACCGTGAACGCGGCCGACGCGAGCGACAGCACGATCGCACCGTCGCACAGGTGAGACATCGTCCTGCCGAGCGATTGTGCGTCGGAGCGCTCCTGCTTCGTGAACGTCGGGTCGACGTACGCGCGGTGCTGGCTGATCGCGGATGCACCGAAGATCACCGCACCCGCGGTGAACGCGACGGTCGCGCTCGCACCCGCGATCCACGGCACCTTCGACGGTTTCGGTGCGACGGGCACCGGCTCCGGCTCGGACTCGACGATGTGTGGCGTGACCTTGATCGGTACCGGCTCGAGCTCGATCTTCTTCTCGACGCCGCCGCCGGCTTCGACCTTGAGCTCGGTCTGTTTCGGTTGGTAGCCCGTGAGCACGAAGCTCGCGGTGTACGATCCCGGCATCAGCACGATCGGTCGCTCGAGCGGCGAGTCGCCGTACTCCTTGTCGGCGCCAGATCCGTCGGCGATCGAGATCGTCGTGCCTTCGGGCAACACGGTGAGCGTGATGATGCCGACCTTGTTCGTGACCTCGTCGAGCTTGGCCTGCGCCTTCTTCAGCACGTCGGCCTTCACCGGCGGCTGCGCGTCGACGACGAGCTTCAGATAACCGTACGCGTCGGGCAGCGCGCCGAGCTTGTCCTCGACGAGCGCGAGCGAGTAGTTCACGGTGACGTCGTCGCCGGCTTCGAGCGCGTGTTGATACGCGGTGACCGCGTTGTCGTACTGCGCCTTCGCGTCGTCGGGCTTCTTGTGCGACGTGAAGTAGTCGCCCTTCTGGACGAGCTGCTGCGCCGCGCTCAGCCACTTCTTCGCGACCTTCGGATCTTTCACGATCGCAGGCGCCGCATCGCCTGTCCCCGAGGCCGATGCCGAGGCCGACCCCGATGCCGAGGCCGACCCCGATGCCGAGGCCGACCCCGATGCCGATGCCGATCCCGATCCCGATCCCGATCCCGGCCCCGGATCAGGATCCATATCGATGTCGCCGCCCGCGCTTCCGGATCCCGCGCCGTCACCGGGCGCCGCAACTGCTGCACCGGCGATCACGATCGTAGCCAGGACAACTACAAGCCCGCTCGCCGGCCCGCGTGATCTCATCACGTCCATTCTACTACGGCTTGCGGCCGGCCGACGCCAACTTGGCGATGTACTCCAGCGACTTGAGCGGCTTGCCGATCAGGTGCTGCGCCATCGCGACCAGCGCATCGCGGGCGGCCGTGCGGTCGGCAGCGGCGAACCGCGGATCGGTGTCGAGCGCACGCGCTTCGCTCGGTGCTTCGACCGCCGCCGCCGCGCGCAGGTATTCGAGTGCGTCGGCGTCGATCGGCCGCACGCCGGCGGTGCGGCTGATCGCGGCGCACGGTCGACAGATCGCACCACCGCGAATCGGATCGAACACGGCCGCATCGAGCTCGCTGCGGCCGCACGCCGCGCACGCGTCGAGCGCCGGGCGATGTCCGGCGAGATCGAGCAGCGCGATCTCGATCGTGCGCAACACGGCCGGTGATGGCCCACCGGCCGCGAGTGCGTCCCACAGCGCGACGATCAATTCGAGCGCGTGTGGCTCCGGTGTCTCCGTCGGCAGCAATGCCCCGGCGAGCTCGGCGATGTAGCTCGCGTGCGCGACCGCGATGACGTCGCTCGCGAGCACGTTCCACTCGCGCACGATGTCCGCGTTCTCCAGGCTCCACAGCTCGCCGCGCGGCGGCCGACCGAGCTGATAGCGACCGAGCACGAGCAGCTGGAGCGCGCCCGCGAACCGGCGCTGCGACTTGCGCCCGCCGCGCGCGACCGCGGTGATCCGGCCGTGCTCGGCGGTGAGTAGCACGACGAGCAGATCGGACTCGCGCAACGGCGTCGTGCGCAGCACGACTCCCAGCGCGCTGCCCCCGATCGTCCCCTCCGACATCCGAAGAGAGGCTTACGCGACGATCTCGGTCGTGTCGACGTGCGCTTGCGTGACGCCATCGCCGCTCACGCTCGGACGGCGCATCAAGTAGCTCAGCGTCAGCGTCGCGGCGATCAGCAGTAGGATCACGGCGAGGGTCAGCCCACCTTGGCGGCCCGACTTGTCCTCGCGATCGAGCAGGATCTGCGGCAAGAACGCGACGCGATGCGGGCCCTTCGCGATCTCGCGGTCCTCGCGCTCGCGCTCGGCGTTGTCCGGATCCGCGTCATCGATCACCAGGCTCGGCAGCGCGTATGGCGACACGGTGGACTCGAACATCGCGGTCGGCCGCTTCCACGGCACGCTCGCGGCGATCGGCGGCATCGTCGGTTGCCACGGATCCGCGACCAAGGGCGTAGAGGCATCCACGAGCGCTTCCACGCCTTCGGTACCGTCGGCGATCTGCTGCTCGATGATGATCCCGTCGCTCGGCGCGAACAGCTGATCGGCTGCCGACTCGAGATCTGCCTCCGGAGCGAGCGGTTGCGGCGCAGCTACAAGCAACGTCGCGGCCGGCCCCGCTTCCTCGATAGCCGGCGTCTCCGCCGGAGCTCGAACGAGCGCCTGGGTCTCGATCGCCTGGGTCTCGATCGCCTGGGTCTCGATCGCCTG